>JAYTTY010000401.1:0-5242 GCA_043744795.1 Zavarzinella sp.
CTTCGTTGGAGTCCCGGCTTCAGCCGGTCTTCAAGGCTCTCGCCCTAAAGTGGACGGCCCCGCTGGGCGACGGCCATCCGCCGAAGGCCGGCTGAAGCCGGGACTCCAACGAAGGCGAAATCCCGCCGCCGCGCGACGGGGCGCCCGATGGCGCGCGGGCCGCCCCGGGTTGCCCTTGACCGGATTCCGGCGGGCGGTATTGTCCGCGCGGGACACGGATCACTCTCGGCGGGGGCACGCGCATGAAGGGCTGTTGGCTGATGGTCGCGGCGGGGGTCATCGGCCTGACCGGGTGCGTGGGCAAGCTGAAGCGGGACATGCGGCAGCCGCAGGCCGAGGTGTTCGCCACGCCGCCGCCGAAGTACGACGCCCCGCCGGAATACCCGCGCGACGAGCGCGGCCTGACGGCCAAGACGCCGCAGCCGTTCAGCATGGCCGGCGTCGGCCAGCCGGGCGGCGGCGGCGCGCCGGGCGGCTCCCCGTCGGCGATGGGCGGCGCCCGCCGCTGACAAAGCGGGCCGCTTCGGCTAAAATACCGCCACTGACTCGGGGGCGTCATGCCGAACGCGACGTTTGACACGCTGAAATTCGCCAAGACCCTGCGGGAGGCCGGCGTCCCGGCCGCCCAAGCCGAGGCCGAGGCCGGCGTCTTGGCCGAAGTCTTCTCCATCAATTTCCGGGACGTGGTCACCAAGGACGACTTGGGCCACGCCGTCGCGGGCGTCGAAACTAAAATTCGGGAGACGGAACAGCGGCTGAACGTCCGCATCGACCAAGTGAAGGTCGAACTCCGGGAGACGGAGCAACGGCTGATCGCCAGAATTGATGGCGTCCGCGCGGATCTGACGGCCAAGATTGATGGGGTCAGGGCCGACCTGACGGCCAAGATCGACCTGGCCCGCGCCGACCTGAACGGCCGAATTGACCAGACGAACGCCAAGGTTGATTTGGTGCGAACGGAGTTGGGGTCGAAAATCGATCACCTGTCCTCCAAGCACACCACCGACATCACCTACATCAAGTGGATCTTGGGATTTCTGGTGTCCCTCGTCCTCGGGATCGCCGTCCGCTTGTTGCTCTTCCCGGCGCGGTGACGGCGCCCCTCACTCCCGGTACGGCCGGACCAGTTCTTGCAGGCCCAAGTCGGCCAGTTCCTCGTCGATGTCTTCGGGCGCGGCCTCCCGCACGGCCCACACGGTCACGTCGCCGCCCGTGACGCCGCCGGTCACGAGCGTCGTGCCGTCCGGGGAGACGGGAGCCGTCCGGCGAAAAAGCCACGTCGAAGATCGTCATGCGCACCTCTTCCGGCGCCCCGTCTTGGTCGGGTTCCCCCTCTCCGCCGCGGAGAGGGGGTTAGGGGGTGAGGTTGCCTTTGCGGCGAGCCCGAATTGGGTTGCCGTCTCGCGTCGCGGCGAAACGGGAGCATCTCCCCTTACTCCTTCGGCTCCTTCTTCGGCGCCGGCGCCGCCCCTTCCTTGTACTCCAGGAGGAACTTGCGGCGCTGGTCGGCGAAGGCCCGGAGCGGGAACTCTTGGGCGCGGAACGTCGTGCCTGTCACCTCGTCAGCCGTCGTCTTCTCGAAGGCCTCGAAGGATTCCAACTTCCGCGTGTCGGCCTTCACCTCGGCCT
This sequence comes from Zavarzinella sp., assembly GCA_043744795.1. Classification (GTDB taxonomy): domain Bacteria; phylum Planctomycetota; class Planctomycetia; order Gemmatales; family Gemmataceae; genus Zavarzinella. Next base: position 1,630 of record JAYTTY010000401.1, read on the forward strand.
CGATCAGTTTGCGGTACGCGGCGACCACCGGGCCGAGCTTTTTCCAGTCCAGTGAATCGGTGGCGATCTGGCGGACGTCTTCCAGATACTTCGCCTTCAGCGCCGGGACGGCCAGCACCTTGCTGCGGAGCGGCTTGCGCGTGTCCGTGAGGGCGACCAACGGGTCAAGCGTAACACCCCCGCCGCCGCCCATGCCGGGAGGCCCGCCGCCGGGGCCGCCGGGGAAACCGCCGGGGCCGAAGCCGCCGCCCATCGGGCCGGCTTCGCGCAGTTGCTTCCACTGCTTGCGTTGGGCTTCGGTGAACAACTTGTCGAGCTTCGCTTCCGTGTCTTTCTGCAACTCGTCGAGCGACTTGCGCTGGTCGGCAGTCAGTTGCAGTTGGTCGCGGACGAAGGCCGGGACCACGTCGCCCGGCGGGGGGAATCGCATGGCGCCGCCCGGCCGGCCGCCGCCCGGCCCGCCCGCGCCCGGCCCCGTCGCCGGGCGGAAGGCCTCGTTCATGTCGTGCGGGACGACGTGGAACTTCTTTTTCTCGTCCAAGTAAATGCTGTAATCGCTGGCCCGGACCCAGTAGCCGTCGCCGTTGATGAGGGCCACGTCCAGCGCGAGGAACCACAGCAGGCCGTCCACGTCCATGATGTCGCGGAGGGCCGCCTCCAACTTCTCGGGCGGGGTTTCGGCCAGTACTTTGCACAAGTTGATGAGGGCCTTCCAGTCCTTCTCATCGTCCTTGGACTTGATCTCGAAGCGCCGCGTGTAGTCGGCGACGGTGTCGCCGCTGTACTCCAGCCCGCCGCCGCCGCCGGGGCTGCCGCGGACCTTCCAGCGGGCCCCCTTCGTGCTGTTGAAGAACTCCTTGGTGAAGTCCTTGTTGAATTGTTGGGCGCTGACGTACACGCCCCAACTCTCGCCGTTGACGACGACGTTGACGAAGTTCGCCTTCGGCGTGGGGATGTACTGCCGGGCGACGTGGGAGTACAGCACGGAACTCATGAACGTCGGGTCTTCGTGCGAGTTCAGCAGGTTGAGCGTCTTGTACCCGTAAAGCTTTTGCTTCTCGTCCGCCATGTCCACGGCCAGGTTGAACGACCGCTTGCCGCCGGCCGGCACCATGCCGTAGGAGGACATGCCGCGGAAGTGGACGCCGACGTTGGGGTACTTCTTGCCGTCCGCGGTAAGGGTGGCCGGCACGTCCACGTCGGTCCCGTGGAAGTCTTCGAGTTCGCTCTCCCAATCCTTGTTTTCAAAGTCGAGGAAGAGCGTGCGCAGGACGGTCGGCTCGTAGAGTTTGGCGTCCGGGTACGCCTTCGCGTCGGCGACCGCGACCTTCGGGCCGGGCTTCGTCGGCTCTTGGTTCCCGCCCTTGCCGAAGCCCCCCTTGGGCCGGAATCCGCCCCCGCCACCCTTGGCCGTCTCGCGGGCGGCCTTGCGCTCCTCGGCGTTCAGCCAGCCGTCGCCGTTCTTGTCGAAGTCTTTGACGATCTTGCGCTCCGGCGCGCCCATCGGGCCGAAGCCGCCTTTTCCACCGGGGCCGCCAAAGTCTTTCTTGCCCTCGGGGCCGGGCTGGCCGAGGCCGTCCGGCGGGGCGGCCAGCAACAGAACGCCCAATCCCACGGCCGTCAGGGCCGCCCATCGTCTCTTGTTCATGGTCCCACTCTCAGAAGCGCCGCTGCCAAGACAGATCGTCTACTGGCGATGCGAATACCCTATTCCGGCGGAGATGAAGAAACGATGTGGAATTGTGAGAACGGCCCGCCGGGATACCCGCGATCAGAAATCGCGGAATCGCCTATCATGAAGCGAAACGGAGTTCCTGCCATGCAGACCGCCACCGTCGAAGAAGTGCAGGCTCGCCTCCCGGAGTTTATCGAACAGATCTCCGGCGGCGCCGAGGTCGTCATCACCCGCGAGGGCAAACCCGTGGGCCGGCTGCTGCCGCCGGAACTGCCGAAGGGCGTGCCCGTCTACGGGCGCGGCAAAGGCAAGGTAATCATTGTTTCGGAGGACGAAGACCATTTGAAGGACTTCGCGGAGTACATGCCGTGAGTCGGCGACCGCCCGCTCTCACGATCCTTTCATCACCGCTCGGGTAGGCTGTCCGGTCAAGCCCCACGTCTTTCGGAGACTCCCTCATGGTGAATCACTGGCGGGCCGCCGCGCTACTCGGCGGCGTGGCGTTGACGCTCCCGGCGCTCGGCGCTGACTGGCCGCAGTTCCGCGGGCCGAACGGCAGCGGCGTCGTCGAGGCCGGGACGCTCCCGGCCGCGTGGGCTTCGGACAAGAACGTGAAGTGGAAGGTTGACGTGCCGGGCGTCGGCTGGTCGTGCCCGGTCGTGGTCGGGGACAAGGTGTTCGTCACCACGGCCGTCTCGGAAAACCAGAACAAGCCCCGCGGCGGCGGGGGCGGCGGCGGCGGGCCGGGCGGCGGGTTCGGCAAGGGCCGCGGCGCGCCGGACAAGGTCTTTCAATTCCAGTTGATCTGCCTCGACTTGGCGACCGGCGCGCAAAAGTGGAAGGAGACGCTGATCGACGCCAAGCCGAAGATCGCGACGCACTCTTCCAACACCTACGCCACGGAAACTCCGGTGACGGACGGCGAGCGCGTGTACGCCTACTTCGGCATGCACGGCCTGTTCTGCTACGACTTGGCCGGCAAGCAGCTCTGGAAGAAAGACCTCGGCACGTACCCCATGATGGCCGGGTGGGGAACGGCCAGTTCCCCCGTGCTGGACGGCGACCGGCTGTTCATCCAGTGCGACAACGACGAGAAGTCCTTCATGGTGGCCCTCGACAAGAAGGACGGCCACGAACTCTGGCGCGAGCCGCGCACCGAGCGCTCGACGTGGTGTACGCCGCTCGTGTGGAAGAACGGCAAGCGCACGGAGATCGTCGCCATCGGCGGCAAAGTGCGGTCGTACAACCCGGCCGACGGCAAAACGCTTTGGGAACTCAGCATCGGCGGCGGCCAGTGCTCCGTCTCCCCGGTGGCCGACGGCGACATGCTGTTCGTCGGGGCCGGCGGCCGTGGCGGCGGGATGGGCGGCGGCCGGCCGGGCGGCGGCGCTCCTCCCGGCGGCGGGCGGCCGGGCGGCGGGATGGGCGGCGAAGGCGGCGGCAGTCTCTTCGCCGTGAAAGCCGGCGGTAGCGGGGACATCACTCCGAAGATGGGCGAGACAAGCAGCGACGGCGTCGCGTGGGTCGCCGCCAAGGCCGGCCTCGGCATGGCCTCGCCGCTGGCGTACAAGGGCCACGTCTACGTGTTCGAGCGCGGCGGCGGCCTCGTGAATTGCTTCGACGAGAAGACCGGCAAGCCCGCTTACACGAAAGAGCGCATTAGTGGGGCGAAAGCCTTCTGGGCCTCCCCGTATGCCAACGACGGCAAAGTCTTCGCCACCGACGAAGAGGGCAACACGTTCGTGCTGGAAGCCGGCCCGAAGTTCAACCTGCTGGGGCAAAACAACTTGAAGGGCATGTTCTGGACGACGCCGGCCGTGGGCGGAGAGTCGGTGTTGTTGCGGAGCACGGACTCGCTGTTCTGCGTGAAGAAATAGGCGAATTCGCGGATTCGAACGAGCGGACTGCCGTGAGGCGGCGGGTGACTGAAGCGCTTCA
>JAYTTY010000402.1:0-20249 GCA_043744795.1 Zavarzinella sp.
GCGGTCCGCCGTGCTTGGTAGTTATCCGCCGAAGACCGGCTGAAGCCGGGACTCCAACGAAAGCGAAACCCGGCCCCCGCGCGCGTGGTGCGACCCATCGAATGGCGGTCCGCCGTGCTTGGTTGTTATCCGCCGAAGACCGGCTGAAGCCGGGACTCCAACGAAAGCGAAACCCGGCCCCCGCGCGCGTGGTGCGACCGCTTCCCTCAGACCGCGTGAACGCGGGACTCCAACAAGACCGCCTCCCGGCGGTTAGCAAGGATTACGCCGGCAACCCCCCGCGCGCCTCGTCGATGATCTGGGCGAGGCCGCCGAGGGTGGGAAAGCGGCGGTCCTGGAAGTGGGTGTCGTCGAAGCGGATGGCGAAGCGCTCTTCCACGTCGGCGATCAGCTCCATCACGCCGAAGGAGTCGATCAGCCCGGCCTGGAAGTAGTCCGTGGCCAGGCGGTCGGCCGCTTCCCCGGCCGCATAGCCCTTCTTCTCGGCGAACCAGGTCGCCACCCACGCGGCCGTCTCGGTCATCCGGGTCACTCCTCTTCGATGGCCACGCAGCGGACCGGGGAGCCGTCCCCGTCCTTGATCTTCAACGGCAGCACGATCAACTCGATGTCGGGCCGCTTCAACTCGCTGAGCCGGGTCAGGTACTCCACGAGGATGATGCCGCGGCCCAGCAGAATCTTGTGGACCGGCGAGTCGTTCGCGGAACTCGACCCGTTGCGCGGGTCGTCCGGCATCGGCGTGTCCATCGCCAGCAGTTTCATCCCGCGGTCGGCCAGCCACGTCGCGGCCTCGTCCGTCAGGTACGGGTGGTCGGGGTAGTACTTGCGGGTGCCCCAGTGCCGGTCCCAGTCGAAGCGCAGGACGACGCGCTCCGGCCGGGCGTCGCCGAGCTTCGCCCGCAACTCCTCGACGCCGACGGCCGCCTTGTCCGGCGTGGCCGACAGGTCCAGCACGCGGGCCGGGCCGATGAACACGTCCAGCGGGACGTGTTCGATGGTGGCGCCGCCGGGGACGAAGTGCCGCGGGGCGTCGCAGTGCGTGCCGGTGTGCGTGCCGAGGAGGATCTTGCGCGTCTCGCGGTTCTCCAAGCCGTGCCGGCCGAGCTGCGTGATCTCCACGACCGGGTGCCAGTGCACCGGGAAGGAGGTCATCCCCTCGTGCAGCGTGTACGTCAGGTCAACGATCCGCTTGGCCACGGCGAGCTACTCCTTACTTCACTTGGATGAATTCGACGATCTCCGCCGCCGGGCCGCGCAGCATGGCGACGGTCAACAGACGGCCGTTCACGACGACGAGGTAAGGCGGGCAGACGACTTCCCCGCCGGCCTTTGTCGCCGTCTCGATGTCGGCCTCAATGCGATTGGTCAATAGGGCGACGCACGGGAAGCCGGCGTCGTCCAACATCGGCTTCCCGCCGGCGGCCGGCTCTTCTTCGAGCAAAATGTCCAGCGACCAAGTCGGGACGGGCCGCCGGTAGCCGACCCACGCCCGGTTGCCGGACGCGGGCCGTGTGGTTGCGCCCAAGCCTTCGACCCAGAAGCGCGTGGCGGCGGCCAAGTCGGGGACGGGCAGGCGGACCGCTTTGACGCGCGTACCCTGCTCTTCCGACGGCGTCAGCCACCAGCGGACGGCCAGGGCGGCCCATTCGGCGGGGTAGGCGCTCAGGCCGTCCCAGTCTTCGGGCGTGACGCCCTGCTCGGCCACGGCCGTCGGCCCCGTCGCCAGCACGCGGTACGGGGACGGGCCGGCGTCTAGCGGGGCCGAGTGGTTCACCAGTTCGATGGCGACGCCGGCCGGCGCCCGCATGTAGGCGATGCCGTGCGTGGGCTGGTAGTCTTTCAGCAGCGGCTTCTTGCCGGGGTGGTTGGGCAAGTCGGGCTGCGCGAAGTCGAGCTTGAAGCCGAAGGCCGTCAGTTGCTGGATGGCCGGCTCCAAGGCCGTGCACGACAAGGCGAGGTGGTCGACGCCGAGGATCATGGCTTCTCCGCGGTGAGCGTGCGCAGTTCGGTCTTCAACACCTTACCCGTACTGTTTCTGGGCAAGGCGTCCAAGGCCACGAACTGCGTCGGCGCCGACCCGGCCGCCAGTTTCGCCTGCCCGAGCGCCCGCAACTCCGGCAGAATCGCCGGCAACGCGACGCCCGGCTTCAATTCCAGGTAGCACAACAAGTCTTCGCCGTAGAACGGGTGCGGCACGCCGACCACCGCCGCGTCCCGCACGCCGGGGTGTTCGAGCAACACTTCCTCGACGGCCCGCGGGCTGATGTTGAACCCGCCGCGGATGACCAAGTCTTTCTTGCGGCCCGTGATGAACAGGTCGCCGTCGCCGTCCACGTGCCCGAGGTCGCCACTGGGGAACCACCCTTCGGCCGTGGCCGCGTCGGGGACGTGCCGGTCCGGGTCCCAGTAGCCGGCCATCTGGAACGCGGAGCGGACGAGCAGTTCCCCGTCGTCGGCCACGCGGACCTCGACGCCCGGCAGCACGCGGCCGGCCGAGGCGGGCTTGCGCGGGAAGGCCGGCGAGTTGGCGGCGACGAACAGCGTCTCGGAGAGGCCGTAACTCTCGAAGACCTCGACGCCGTACTTGGCCTCGAAGTCCAGTTGCACCTGCCGGGCCAGCGGGGCCGTGCCGACGCACACGCGCTCGACATGCTCCCGGCAGTACGCCGGCGCCTGGGCGTTGCGGTCCAACTTCAGCAACGCGGTCAGGATGCTCGGCACCAGCCAGAACGTGTTGACCTGATATTTGATCGGCACGCCCCAAAATTGCAGGGCCGTCTGCCCGGTGAACGGCTGCGCCACCACGACGCACGCCCCGGCGGCCAGCGGGCACAGCAGGGTGTTCAGGAATCCCGCCATGTACGCCATGTTGGAGACGTGCAGCAATCGAGTGTGCGGCCCGAAGCCGTAGGCGTGGGCGAACGACGCCGCCGCCCGGCCCAGGCTCCCCGATGTGTGCGGCACGCCCTTCGGCTTGCCGGTCGTGCCCGACGTGAACGTGACGGCCCACACGGCGTCGTCCGCGATGGCCGGGAACGGCTCGGCGAGGCGTTCGGGATTCTCGGGGACGGCCCACGCCAATTCTTCTCCCCCCCTTGGCAAGGGGGGGCCGGGGGGGGTCTTTGCCACTGTCGGCAATAGAAACACCGGGATGCCACTCTTCGCCGCCAAACCGCGGATCGCCGGCTCGGCCCCCGCGGAGGCGACCAGTAAGCTCGCCCCGGAGGCGCCGAGGATGTATTCGATGTCCCCGGCCGAGAGCGTCGTGTTGATCGGGACGGCCACCCACCCACTCCGCAAACAGGCGAGGTAGACGGCGGCGTAGAGGACGCTGTTTTCCGAGAAGACGGCGACCGTGGAGCCGGGCGTCAGCCCGCGGGCGGCGAAGGCGGCCGCGAGACTTTTCGAGAGGCCGTTGACCGCCGCGTAGGTGTGCGCTTGCCCGGCGGCCGCGTCCACGAGGTACGGCCGGTCGGCGAACACGGCGAACGAGTCCAACAGCCGGGCCGGGGTCACGGGTGGGGGTTCCTGAGGGGGGCGAACGCCCCACGACGCCGTCGTGGGGGTTTTGAAGGGTTATGACGCCCGCGGCCGAGTTACTTGCTCGTCCCCGAAGTAGTCTTCGAGTTCGAAGCGGGCGGTCAGGCCGTCGCCGCCGACGGGGGCGGCGGCCTTGATCGCCGTCGCGCACGCTTCGACCAAGGCCACCGGGGCGTTGACGCGGTCGCGCTTGCACACTTCCATGATGAGCTTGCGCGGGTCCACGCCAAACTTGCTGGCCGTCTTTTTGATGACGCCCATGTAACTGGAGTGGAACTGGGCCAGCCCGCACACCACGTCGATGGACCGCAGGCCGCGGCGGTGGATCAGCGGGCGCACGAGCCGCTCGCCGATGTCCATGACCGCCAGCGGGTCCGCGGTGGCGACGCCCATGCGGGTCAGCACGGCGACGATCAACTCCGTGGGGGCGTTGCCGGAACTGCGGCCCATGCCCTGCAAACTGGTGTCCACGATGGCGGCGCCGAGCTTCATGGCGTGGACGGTGTTCGAGACGCCCAAGCCCAGGTTGTCGTGCCCGTGGAAGCCGACGGGAATGGAAGACAGGTCGGCGATGGCGTGGAAGTACGCGGTCAGGTCCTCGGGGAGCATGCCGCCGGCCGAGTCCACGATGTACAGCATCTGCGATGCCGAACTGCTAGCACTTCTTGGCCACCTTGGCGAACTCGTCCGGGTCGGTGGCGTAAGACTTCATCATGTTCGAGCAGACGAACATGCCGCGCTTGAGGGCGCGGTCGATGAACGGGGCGGCCTGGTCCACGTCCGCGACGTTGGTGCCGATGCGGAGGAAGCCGGCGCCGCAGTCGGCGGCCATGTCCACGTCGTCGAGCCGGGCGACGCCGGGGATGCAGAAGACGCCGACGCGGCCGGGCTTGGCCCGCGGCACGGCGGCCTTCAAATAATCCTCGTCGGTCTCGGCCGCCTCGCCGTACCCGCGGTTGGAGGCGTTCAGGCCGACCCCGTGGCCGACCTCGATGAGTTCGATGCCGACGCGGTCCAACTCGCCGACGATCTGGGCCGTGTCGAACGCGGTGAACTGAAAGTTGATGGCGTAGCTGCCATCCCGCAGGGTGCAGTCAAGAATCTTCACGCGCGCCCCGCTCCCGTTCCTTGGAGTAACTTGTGGCGATGCTACCCGCCGTCGCGGCGGCCGGCAACCCGAATCCGGCCGCCCAGGTTGCCCACCTTCGCAAGATCGGCGTATACCAACGGCGTCTCAAGACATCCATCGGCCATCCGCATGAACGCCATTGAAGAATTGCTCGCCCGCGTCCAAGCGGCCATCCAAGTGGACGTCGGCGACCGCGGCCTGGCCCGCGACCCGGCCGAGAACTTGCTCACCGCCACGGCCGGCGACTTCGCGGCCGCCTGCGCCACGTTCGCCAAGCGCGGCGCAGCCACACTGGTCGGCATCGTCACCGGCTTCATGATCCCGTCCGCGGACCCGCCGGTCGGCGAGACGGACGGCCCGCCCGGGGCGCTGTTCCTGGCCGACGTGTTGCGAAAGTTGCGCATCCCCGTGGTCCTGGCGTCGGACGGCGCCGGGTACGCCGCCCTGCACCGCGGCACGCGCGACCGCCGCCTGACCGATTACCCCGTGATCGACTTGCGAAAAAACAGCCTGCTGGCCGTCGGCCACTTCTCGCACCTGATCGCCGTCGAGCGCAGCGGCCCCGGCCACGACGGCCTCAACCGCACGATGCGCGGCCACGACATCACGGCGCTGACGTGGCCCGCCCACGAACTCTTCGAGGGGCCGAGAAAATACAAGACCATCGGCGTCGGCGACGGCGGCAACGAGATCGGCATGGGGAAGATTCCCCGGGGCGTGATCGCCAAGAACATCCCCGACGGCGAAAAAATCGCCTGCCGCACGGCGACGGACCACCTGATCGTCGCCGGCACCTCGAACTGGGGCTGCATCGGCTTGGCGGCCGGCATCATGCTGGCCACGGGCCGCGTCTACCCGGACATGTTCGAGCCGGAGCGGGAACTTTTCTTGTTGGAACGGCTGGTGAAAAAAGCCCCGCTCGTGGACGGCGTCACCGGCCAGTTCACCGCCACCGTGGACGGCATCCCCTACGACCGGTACGCCGAGCCGATGCGCGTGATCCGGGAGTTGTTGGAAACGTCTACTTCCCCAACCTCTCATTAGGGGGCAACCCGGCGGACAAGATGGGTCTTCAACAGGCTCTGGGGGAGATAGGATACCCCCGTCGAATGAATCACTAATCTCTGCCCCGAGAAATACCGATGATACCGACGGTGACGGGCCGCCCGCCGCCGGTGAATTCCCCCGAGATGCTAGATGCATGTCCCGGTCAATGATCTCAGTCGCCGGATGCGGGAGATGCAGCCCGTTCTGTTGGAGGCCGCCGCCAAGGTCTTCGCCGGCAACCGCATCATCCTCGGGCCGGAGGTGGAGCAGTTCGAGGCCGAGTTCGCTGCCTACTGTGAGTGCGGGGAGGCCGTCGGCGTGGCCAACGGCACCGACGCCTTGGAATTGGGCCTGCGGGCCATCGGCGTCGGCCCCGGCGCCGCGGTCGCCGTGGTGGCCAACGCCGGGGGGTACTCGACCGTCGCCGTCAACGGCGCGGGGGCGACGCCCGTGTATGTGGATGTCGACCCGGCGACGATGACCATGGCCCCGGCGGCCCTCGACGCCTGCCTGGCCGAACACGCCCCGCGCGCCGTCATCGTCACGCACCTGTACGGCCAGGCGGCCGACATGCCGGCCCTGTTGCGCGTGGCGAACGCCCGCGGCGTCCCGGTGATCGAAGACTGCGCCCAAGCCCACGGGGCAAGATTGGGCGGTCGGCGCGTCGGGAGCCTCGGGGTCTTGGCCGCGTTCAGCTTCTACCCGACCAAGAACCTCGGCGCCCAAGGGGACGGCGGGGCGGTCACGACCAGCGACAGCGACTTGGCCACGGCCGTGCGGCAACTCCGGCAATACGGCTGGGCGTCGCGCTACCGCCCCGTCCGGCCGGGCGGCCGCAACAGCCGCTTGGATGAATTGCAGGCCGCCTTCCTGCGCCCGTGCCTGCGGCGGCTCGACGAGTGGAACGCCCGGCGGCGGGTCATCGCCGCCCGGTACGCGGCCCTCCTCGCCGGGACTGGGCTGACCCTGCCGGCCGCGGCCGACGAGTCGCACGTGTTCCACCTGTACGTCGTCCGCGTCCCCGGCCGGGACGGCCTGCGGAAGGCTCTGGCCGACGCCGGGGTCGGCAGCGACGTCCACTACCCGGTCCCGGACCACTGGCAGGCGACGGCGACGGCCCGGCCGGCCCTGCCGGTCACGGAGGCGTGTTGCCAGACCGTGCTGACGTTGCCGTGCTTCCCCGAGTTGACCGACGCGGAAGTTGAGGCCGTGGGCGCCGGCGTGCGGAAGGCGGTGCAATCATCAACTCGCTCGTGATCCCCGTCTATAAGAACGAGGCGTCCGTCCCGCAATTGTTGGAGGCCCTCGCGGCCCTGCACGCCACGCTTAACGGAAACTTGGAAGTCGTCTTCGTCGTGGACGGCAGCCCGGACCGCTCGCACCCCCTGTTGCGCGCCGGGCTGGCGGCGGCCCCGTTCCGGGCGGAGTTGGTGGAACTATCCCGGAACTTCGGGTCGTTCGCCGCCATCCGGCTCGGGCTGGCAGTGGCGGCCGGGCCGTACTTCGCCGTCATGGCCGCGGACCTGCAAGAGCCGCCGGAGCTGGCGGCCCAGTTTTTCCGATGCCTGGCCACCGAGCCGGTCGACATCGTGTGCGGCCAGCGCGAGGGCCGGGACGACCCGCTGATGTCGCGGGTGTCCGCCGCCGCCTTCTGGGGCCTGTACCGCAAGCTGGTGCAGCCGGCGATCCCGCCGGGGGGCGTGGACGTATTCGCGTGCAATGCCGCGGTGCGGGACGCGATCCTCCAGTTCGACGAGACGAACACGTCACTGGTGGGGCAGCTCTTCTGGTTGGGGTTCCGCCGGAAGTTCGTCCCCTACGAGCGCCGCCCGCGGGCCGGCGGCGGCCGCAGCGCGTGGGGCTTCCGCCGGAAACTGCGGTACATGCTCGACAGCATTTTCGCCTTCACGGACCGCCCGATCAGCCTGTTGACGGCGCTGGGCGTCTTCGGGATGGTCGTCAGCGTGTTCACCACCGCCGTTGTGGCCGTCAGTTGGCTGCTCGGGTTGATCCCCGTGCTGGGCTACGCGCCAGTCATGCTGATGCTGGGGTTCACCGGCTCGCTCAACCTGCTCAGCGCCGGCATCTTGGGGGGCTACGTGTGGCGGGCGTACGAGAACACCAAGGGGCGGCCGCAGGCCGTCCTGATGAACAAGGAATCGTTCCCCGGGAGGGCCGCGCCGTGACGGAACTGTACGTCCACCCGCACGCGCTGTGCGAGAGCGCCCACGTCGGCGCCGGGACGCGGGTGTGGGCCTTCGCCCACGTCCTGCCCGGCGCGGTCATCGGCCGCGACTGCAACATCTGTGACCATGTGTTCATCGAGAACGACGTGACCGTCGGCGATCGCGTGACCGTGAAGTGCGGCGTCCAACTGTGGGACGGCGTCACGGTCGCGGACGATGTGTTCATCGGCCCGAACGTGACGTTCACCAATGACAAGCTGCCGCGCAGCAAGCAGTGCCCGGAGCAGTTCGCCCGGACTGCCGTGGAGCGCGGGGCGTCGATCGGGGCCAACGCGACGATCCTGCCCGGCGTGACGATCGGGGCCAAGGCGATGGTCGGGGCCGGGGCCGTCGTCACCCGCAGCGTCCCGCCGCGGGCCACCGTCGTCGGCAACCCGGCCCGCATTGTCGGGTACGTGGACGCGCCGCGCCGGGCGGCCGCCGCCCCCGCGGCCGCCGGCCCCGAGCCGGCCGTCACGGCGTCGCGCGTGCGCGGCGTGACGGTCCACCGCCTCAAGGGCGTGCGGGATCTGCGCGGCCACCTGTCTGTCGGCAACTTCCCCGAGGACATCCCGTTCGTCCCGCGCCGGTACTTCTTGGTCCACGACGTGCCCAGCAAGGACGTGCGCGGCGAGCACGCCCACCGGCGCTGCCACCAGTTCCTGGTCTGCGTCAAAGGCGCGCTCGCCCTCCTCGCGGACGACGGCACGGTCGGCGAGGAAATCGCCTTGGACGGCCCGACGCTGGGCGTGTACCTGCCGGCCCTGACGTGGGGCGTGCAGTACAAATACACGGCGGACGCCGTGTTGCTGGTCTTCGCGTCCGACCCGTACGACCCCGCGGACTACATCCGGAGCTACGACGACTTCCTCGCCGCGGTGGGCCGGCGGTGACGGCGGCCGGGCCGGGCGCGGCCCGCAATCATGCGCCGGGGGTGGCGATGCAAGATGACAGCGGACTCAAGCGGCTCCTGTCGGTCGCGTGGGTGTACGAACTCGTCCAGACTGTGCTGGGGGCGAACCACGCCCGGCGCTGGCTGGCCCGCACGCACTGGCGGCTGCGCGGGGGCGAGCGGGTCGTGGACGTCGGCTGCGGCCCCGGCCACGTCCGCGACTTCCTCCCGCCGGACATCGACTACGTCGGCTTCGACCTCAGCGCCGCGTACATCGCCAGCGCCGGCCGGGCCTACGCGGGCCGGGGGGTCTTCCTCGTCGGGACGGCGGCCACGTTCCTCGACCGGCCCGACCCGCGGATGGCGGGCGCCGACCTCGTGCTCTGCACCGGCCTGCTGCACCACCTCGGCGACGACGAGAGCGCGCAGATCCTCCGGCTGGCCGCCGCCGTCCTCCGGCCCGGCGGGCGCCTGGTCTGCTTCGAGCCGACGTTCTTGGCGCACCAGACGCGGCTCTCCCGGTGGTGGGTGCGGCGGGACCGGGGGCGGAACGTCCGCACCGAGGCGGAGTGGAAGGCGCTCGTCGGGAAAGTCTTCGCCGACTTCTCGTCGTCGGTCAACACCGGGCTGATGCGGATCCCCTACGTCCACATCGTCCTCGAATGCCGCAAGCCCGCCGCCGGACCAAGTCTGCCGGCCAAGGAGTGAAATGATGGTCAGCCCCCGCGGCGCCGTGTGGGAACACGTCGCCTCCGTCACGGCCGTCGGGGTCGCCGCGTTTCACGCCGTGCTGACCCGGCATTTCGAAGGGGCCGTCTCACCCCAGTTGTTGACCGTCACCGGCGCGGTCCTGCTGGCGATCAACGCCGGCCGCCTGCTCGCGGGGCGGCCGGGGCTGCCCGCCGCCCTCGGCCCGTTGCTCGTGCTGGCGGGGCTGGCGTTCGTCGGCCGCGTGCTGCCGGCCGCCGCTCTCACGCCGGCCGTCGCGGCCGCCGCCGCCGGCGGGGCGGCGTGCTGGGCCGTCAACCTCGTCGCGCTCTTCCGCGCGGACGCGCGGGGCGGGGCGGCCGCGACCGGCTTCGGCCTGCTCCTGGCCGCGGTCGTCGCCGGCCAACTTTGGGGGTACGGCGCGCACACCCCGGTGTTCATGACAGGGATCGAGAACGGGCGGACGCACATCGACCCGCTGTTCCACACGGCCATCGTGGCCATGATTCAGACCCACGGCGTGCCGACCGTCGGCATCGACGGCGTCGTCCGCCTGCCGTACCACGTCGGCAGCCACTGGCTGCTGGCCCAATTGACCGTCACCTTCGGCGTGACGCGGGTCGAGGCGTATTCGCTGATTGCCCCGATCCTCGTCCCGGCGCTGTTCGTGTGGTCGCTCGGCTGCCTGGCCCGCGCGGTCGCGGGGGCGCATTCGCCGGCGGCCGCCGGGGCCGACCACCGGTGGGGACCCGCCCTCGTCGTGCTGGCCTTCTCCAACATTCTGCCCCAAAATGTGGCGCGCGAGATCGGGGTGTGGTACTCGTTCTGGGGGGCCGAGTCGTGCGGCGTCGCGGCCACCCTCTGGTTCCTGTCGATGGCGCTGTGGCTCAACCTTTGGGCCCGCCACCAACGGACCGGGGCTGCCGCCCCGCTGTGGGTCATGGCCGCGTCCGCCCCGCCGTTGGTCGCGGCCGTTGCGGCCTGCAAAGTGTCTGTCGGGTTCGTCTGTGTGGGGTTGCTGGCGGCGGCCGTCGTCCGCGTTCCCGGGCTGCGGCGGTCGGCGACTATGCTCGGCGCGGCCGCGGCCCTCGCCGTGGCCTACGCCGTCTACAAGTGGGCGTCTCCCCCGTTTTACGCGACCGAAACGTCTCATGTCGTTTGGTTCGCGTTCGTCCGTACGTTCGTGCCGGCGGGGTGGTGGCCGTGGATCTTCTGGATTCACGGGGCGTGGTTCGGGGCGCTGGTCGTCGCGCGGCTGCGCGGCTTGGGAGCCGTCACGGCCGGCGACGCCGTCCGGTTCGCCCGCGCGGGCCGGGTGATCGACCTGGAACTCGCGGCCGTCGCCGTCGGCCTGTCGTTCGCGCCGGGACTGCTCATGGACTTGGCCGCCGGCGCGGCGTGGTTCTTCTGGGACTGCCAGCGCTGGCTTTGCCTCGCCCTGCTGCTCGGCTGGCTCGCCGCCCGCCAGGCCGCGGCGCCCGCCGCCCCGCCCCGGCGGTGGGCCGACATCCGGCTGCGCGACATCTTGGCGCGGGCCGTCGTGGCGTGCCTCGTCTTCGAGGTCGCCCTGAACACGTTGTACACCGTCCGGCAAGCCGTCGCCGTGGCGCGGTCGCGTTTGCTTGACCGGCAGAATCCGGCCGGGGACGCCGCGTTCGACGGGTGGCCGGGGACGCGACAGGCCATCGAGGACTTGGCCCAATTCAAGCCGCCGCGCCGGGTCTTGGGCGTGTCCGGTACGCTGCCGCGCGTCCCCCGGCCGAACGCCCGCATCGTCGCCCTGCTCGGCGAACTCGACGGGCTGAACGCCGCCGACAAGCGGCGGACGGCGCTGTACATTCCGAAGGCGACCCGGGCGTACTGGGACATGTTCGGCCACGGCTACACGATGAAGGGCGTCCCGTTCGTCGCCCCGGGCCTCAGCGGCATCGCCATGATTGACGGGTTGCCGGAGTACAACCCGGACATCCCGTGGATCGGGTACGGGTACGACATCCACAAGCCGCCGACGGAGAAGGCCGCGCCGGCCGCGTGGGACGCCGACCGGGAAGGCGTCATCGCCCGCGCCGCCGCGGCCGGCTTCGACCGCGTGCTGGTCATTCGAGAAATGCCGGACGGCGAATTGGTGACGGTCGAGTGGTCGCTCACGGCTTCTCCTTGAAGTCCCCGGTGACCGGCTTGCCTTGGATCTCGCCGCTCACGGCGCCGGCGAACTCTTGATGCTTCCCGAAGCGGTCGTCCTTGGCGACGAACCGCGAGGAGCTTCCCTTCGCCTCGCCCGCCATCGGCTTCGGCAGCAAATCGACTTGGAACTTCGGCGAGTCGATGCTCAACAGCAACTTCTCCGCGTCAAGCGGCACGGCCTTCTTCAAGTTGCCGCTGAGGATGTACACGGTCGCCTCCTTGGCGTCGTGGTCCACGACGAACTCGCCGTGGAACTTCCCGAACTCCAAAATGGTGCCCTTGTGCGGCCCGGCGCCGTGGTCGTGGTCGTCGTGGTCCGGGCCGTCGTCTTTGGTCGTCGCCGTCGCCGCCGCCGCCGTCGCCGGCTTGGTGTCCGCCGCCTTGTCGCAGCCGCACAGGAACACGCCGGCCGCCAACACGCCGCCGCACAGCCATTGAGAGAACCGCATGAGAGACACTCCTTGAAGAGACGGGAACAGGTCAGGGGGATTTTTTACGGAGAGAGCGGCACAAGCGGAGACCTGTTTCGCCACGACGCGACGCTTCGGAGCGGAGTGCGGGGGCCGTGCCGGTCGATTTGCGCACGCATTCGCAACGGTGAGCGTCGAGGCGTAAGCCCGACGAGTCTTGTTCTCTGAAACCAGACACGTCGGGCTTACGCCTCGACGCTCACCGTTGACAGCCGGGGAACGAATTTGCTTTGGAAGTCCGCGCGCCGCTCCGAAGACGGCGCGTGGCGGCGAAACGTGAGCGCGCGGCGTCGCCGCGCGATCACGTCGCGCCGCGAATCCGCCGACTCTTCTTGATGACGATTGGATCGAATCGAACGAATTTGTGGATATCCGGCGGATTCTCGCCGAGTAGAACTTGAGTTTTCCATTGGCCACGTTACGATATGCGTTTAATAAAGGACGCATCGACGTGATTGATCGCGTCCTTTCAGAGTCCCGGCGCCCGACGGCGGGTCCCTCTCACGAGGCCGGGATAAACCGATCGCGGAGGTCATCGCACCCGTATGAACGAATCGGAAGTCCGCACCTCGTCACCTCTCGGGCGGACCGAACTCTCCCGTCAGCCGGCCACTCTTCCTGACGACGACGAGCCCCCAAGTCAATCGCGGCGACACCCGACGTGGGAAGGTGTCCCGCAGCGCCAGTGGGACGACTGGAAGTGGCAGATGTCCAACGCCGTCCGGTCCGTCCGCCAACTGCGGACGCTCCTGCCGTTCGCGGACGACGAACTGGAAGCCATCGGCAAACTGGAAGCCGACTATAAGCTGGTCATCCCGCCGTACTACTTCTCCCTGATCGACCCCGAAGACCCGAATGACCCCATTCGGCTCCAGTCGATCCCGTCGGCCAAAGAGGCCGAAAACCCGTCCGGGTACGAACTCGAAGACCCGCTCGAGGAGGACCTCGACTCCCCGGTGCCCGGCGTCACGCACCGCTACCCGGACCGCGCCCTGCTCGTCACCACGCCGGCGTGCAGCATGTACTGCCGCTTCTGCACCCGCAAGCGCGCCACCCTCACCCGCGGCGGGTGGGACACGATCTCCCGCGACGACCAGCGGATGATCGACTACGTGGCGAGCCACCCCGAAATCAAGGACGTCATCGTCTCCGGCGGCGACCCGCTCACGCTGCCGACCATCAAGCTGAAGTTCTTCCTGGAGAACCTCTCGGCCATCAAGCACGTCGATGTGGTCCGCATCGGCACCCGCGTCCCGGTGGCGCTGCCGCAACGGCTGTACGACCCGGAACTGGTCGCCCTTCTCGCCAAGGCCGAGAAGGTGTGGATCCAGACGCACTTCAACCACCCGCGGGAAATCACCCCCGAGGCCAAGCGCGTCTGCAACAGCCTGCTCCGCGGCGGCATGCCGGTGAACAACCACAGCGTCCTGCTCAAGGGCGTGAATGACAACCTGGCGACG
Organism: Zavarzinella sp.; assembly: GCA_043744795.1. GTDB lineage: Bacteria > Planctomycetota > Planctomycetia > Gemmatales > Gemmataceae > Zavarzinella. The sequence continues at coordinate 13,656 of JAYTTY010000402.1, forward strand.
ATGCGGGAACTGCTCCGCGGCCTGCTCCGCATCAAGGTGCGGCCGTACTACCTGTTCCACTGCGACCCGGTGATCGGCGCCGGCCACTTCCGCACGTCCGTGTGGAAGGGCATCGAGATCATGGAAGGGCTGCGCGGCCACATGTCCGGCCTCGGCATCCCGACCTATGTGGTGGACAGCCCGCACGGCGGCGGCAAGATTCCGGTCATGCCGAACTACCTGATCTCCGCCTCCGACGACGCCGTCGTGCTGCGGAACTTCGAGGGGCAGATCGTCCGGTACCAGGCCCAGGACCAGCCGGCGACCATCGACCCGACGAACACGCGCGGCGTCAGCGCCTTGCTGCAAGGGACCAAGAGCGTGTTGATCCCCGAAGGCACGGAGCGGATGACGCGGCGGAAGCGCCGGGCCGCCCAGGCCGCGGCCGACGACCAGATCAACGGGTGCGGCGGCGGGGCGGCCCCGGCCGCGGAGCCGGAACTGTTGACGCTGGGCGTGCGGAACGGCGTTGCGGAGTGACATGCAACGTGTCTTCGCCCCAACGGGGCGGGGGAAAATAGCCAGGGGCGGCTCCCGCCCCTGGACGCGACCGTTACCCATTTTTGGTTTTGGCCCCAACGGGGCGCTGGTCAATGACGACCGGCGCCCCGTTGGGGCCAAAGCATTGATGGTGCCGCCGCCCCGAGTACCGGGGGCGGAAGCCGCCCCCGGCTATTTTCCCCCGCCCCGTTGGGGCGAAAACCAACGACACCACCAAACAGGACCACCCCATGAAAGTCGGCATCGCGTTCGACCTCAAGCCCAAGACCCCGCTGCCCGCCGGCGCGCCCGACGACTTGCACGAGGAGTTCGACCACCCGATGACCGTGACGGCCATCGCGGACGTGCTGCGCGGCATGGGCCACACGCCCGTCGAACTCGGCAACGGCAAGGAACTGTTGCAGAAGCTCCTCGCCGACCCGGTCGATTTCGTGTTCAACCTCGCCGAAGGGACCGGCACGTCCCGCAACCGCGAGGCGCGCGTCCCGGCCGTGTGCGAGATGCTCGGCATCCCGCACACCGGGTCGGACGTGTTGACGCTCGCCCTCAGTCTCGACAAGGACATGGCCCGCCGCATCGTCGCCGAGGCGGACGTGGTCGTGCCCAAGGGCATCCTGCTTAACTACTCGGGCGTTCCCTACGACGGCGACTTCGCGGAGTTCCCCGGCCTCGTCTCCGAACTCGGGCTGGCCCTGCCGCTGATCGCCAAGCCGGTGTGCGAAGGGTCGAGCAAGGGCATCCGCTCCAAGTGCCTGATCGAAAAGGTCGAAGACGTCGGCCCCGTCATCGCCGGCCTGTGGAACGACTACAAGCAGGGCGTGCTGCTGGAGGAGTTCATCAGCGGGGACGAAGTGACGGTCGGCGTGATCGGCAACGACCCGCCCCGCGTCCTCGGCATGATGCGCGTCGTCCCCAAGCAGGACCCGGCCCGGTTCGTCTACAGCGTCGAGGTGAAGCGGGACTGGGAAGACAAGCTCTTCTACGAGACCCCGCCGAAAATGCCGGCGAAAGACCTGCGAGCGCTGGAGGCCGCCGCCCTGGCCGCCTACGAAGTCTTGGGCTGCCGAGACCTGACGCGCATCGACTTCCGCGTCCGCGACGGCGTGCCGTACTTCCTGGAAGCCAACCCCCTCCCCGGCCTCAACCCCGAATGGAGCGACCTCATCATCATGTGCCGGATGATCGGCGTCACGCACAAGGAGTTGATCGAGGAAGTGTTCACGGCGGCGATGAAGCGGTACGGGATGGCGTGACCAATTGAAGAAGTGAGCCGAGCGGCGTAAGCCGCCGGGTGGAGGCCGGAGCGCATCACCCGGCGGCTTACGCCGCTCGGCTCACTTCTTCAATTGGTCATTGGTCATTTAAAATGACCCCATGAACAGACCTCTCTCCCACCAAGCGTTCGAGCGGGCCAAGGCCCTCATCCCCGGCGGCGTCAACAGCCCGGCGCGGGCCTTCGGGGCCGTCGGCGGTGAGCCGATCTTCATCGCCGCGGCGGCCGGGCCGTACCTCTACGACATCGACGGCAACCGCTACCTGGACTACATCGGCTCGTGGGGGCCGATGATCCTCGGGCACGTCCACCCCAAGGTGCTGGCGGCGACCATCGAGGCCGCCAAGGCCGGCAGCAGTTTCGGGGCGCCGACCGAGCGCGAGAGCGAACTGGCCGAACTCATCACCAAGGCGATGCCGCACGTCCAGATGGTGCGCATGGTGAGTTCCGGCACGGAGGCGTCGATGAGCGCCGTCCGACTGGCGCGCGGGCACACCGGGCGGGACGTGATCGTCAAGTTCGCCGGGTGCTACCACGGGCACGTCGATTCGCTGCTCGTCGCCGCCGGGTCGAGCGCGTTGACACACGGCGTCCCCACCAGCCCCGGCGTGCCGGCCGGCTGCACCGCGGACACCGTGGTCTTGAAGTACAACGACACGGCCGCCCTCGCGGACCTCTTCCAAAAGCGCGGGGACCAGATCGCCGGCGTGATCCTCGAGCCCGTCGCCGGGAACATGGGCTTGGTCTCGCCGGGCAAGGAGTTCCGGGCCGAGTTGCGGAAGCTCACGACGAAGCACGGCGCGCTGCTGATCTACGACGAAGTGATGACCGGCTTCCGCCTCGCCTACGGCGGGGCCACGGAACTGCTCGGCGACGCCCCGGACCTGACGGTGCTGGGCAAGATCGTCGGCGGCGGCTACCCGGTCGGGGCGTTCGGCGGCAAGGCCGAGGTCATGCGCAAGGTCATGCCGGCCGGGCCGGTGTTTCAGGCGGGTACGCTGTCCGGCAACCCGGTGGCGATGGCCGCGGGGATCGCCACGCTCACTGAACTGCGGGACAATCCCCCCTACGCGAAGTTGGAGCGGATGACCGCCCGCCTCGTGGACGGCTTGGCCGCCGCGTGCAAGGACGCCTACATCCCGCACACGATCAACCGCGTGGGCAGCATGTGGACGCTGTTCTTCACCGGGTCGCCGGTGAAAGACTTGGACTCGGCGAAGAAGAGCGACACCGCCCGCTTCGGCCAGTTCTTCTGGCACATGATGGACCGCGGCGTGTACTTGCCGTGCAGCCAATTCGAAGCCGCGTTCGTCTCGGCCGCGCACACGGACGAGGACATCGCCCTGACCGTCGCCTCCGCGAAGGACGCGGCGGCCGAGTTGCACTGACCCGGCCAATACGGGTCGTGGCTTTTTTTTCCGCCACGGGGTAATATCTCGCTCAGCGTCGGGTACGAGGTTCGCGCTCGCCGAAAAAGGCAACCTAACCCCCTAACCCCCTTCCCTAAGAAGGAAGGGGGAACCTGAGGCCGCCGCTGACGGGAAGCCTTTGACAATCACTTCCGCCCGCTTGCTCCCCCTTCCCTTTTAGGGAAGGGGGCCGGGGGGTTAGGTTGCCTTCGCGGCCAGCCCGTGCTTCGCTCCGTTGGCTCCCTGTCCGAAGGGAACTCGCCGTCGGGCGTGATTCCTCCCGACCGTAAAACCTCCTCCCATTCCGCCCGCTCCCGTGTTACACTCGGCGTGTCTCCCTCGGAGTGTCCGCGTGGCCGTCCTTGCTCGATGTCTGCCCCTGTTGCTGATCGCGTCTTCGCTCGCGGCCCAAACGCCGGAGCCAGGGCCGGCGCCGCGGCACGTCGATCAGTACGGCGACCCGCTGCCGGCGGGGGCGATTCAGCGGTTCGGGTCACTGCGGTTGCGGCACCTCCACCTGGAAGACTTCGCCATCCTCCCGGATGGAAAGACCCTTGTCAGCGTTGGGAGTGACGAAATCGCTCGGTGGTGGGACTTGGACACCGGCCAATTGGTGAAGACGCTCAGATTCGGCAGCGAAGCACAGACAGATTCACGACGCCATCTGTCGGACGACGGCAGTGTGATGGCGGTCACTTGGAACGGGACTGTCGCCGTCATCGATCCGGCCACCGGTTCTTTGATCCACCGATTTACCGGCCTCAAGGGAGAAATTAAGTGCGTAGCTGTAGCTAGCGACGGGTCGCGACTTGCCGTCAGCACCGGAGAACGTCGGGTGACGGTGTGTGAGTGCCGCACGAAGAAGACATGGGTAGTTGAGCCGGGGGGCGAGACAGAGGTCGGTCTTGACCGGCAACTTTCATTCAGTCCCGACGGCAAGCGCTTGGTGGTTTGCAGGTACGGCGTTGAGACATTGAAGGTGTTGGACGCGGACACCCTTAAGGAGACTTACTCTCGCCGATGCGCATCCATCATGGCGACCTTCTCACCCGCCGGTGACCTCTTGGCAGCGGTTGAGCGGCAGACGGACGACCGCTATTCGGGACTGTGCTTGCGCCTCATCGACCTGAAGACCGGCCGGGAAACCTGCATTCCAAAAGCCAATCGCGCGAGCCATCTGTCGGTCAGCCCCGACGGGAAATGGGTGGCATTAGCGACGGAAGACCAAACGCGATTGGTCGAAAAGGCGACCGGGCGGGTCGCTCACCAGTTTAGCGGCGGTGAGAAGGTCCAGTTCACCCCGGACGGGGGGCGTGTCGTACTAAGCGCCCGCGGCAAACTGTTCGTCCGGGACACCGCCACGGGCCGGTTACTTGGTGGGCCGACCGAAGATCGGCAGTTCGATGACGCCCGATTCTCTCCGGACGGCCGGCGAATGGCGGTGGGAAACAAGGCCGGTCAGCGCTTGGAAATCTGGGATACGCGCACGGCGCGCGTTCAGGAAGTGCTGCCCTCGCCAAAGTACTTTTTCCTCGACTGGAAGTTCGTGGAGAACGGTCGGATGCTGCGTCTTTATGACCGGGACAATGTCTACACGTGGGACTGGCCAACGGGCGCGTATGCTCACGCGCCGTTGCCCGTGCCCGACATCAGTCCACCCAATCATGACCACCACTTGGCACTCGACACGCACGGGCGTCTGACCGCGATCAACCGCGGACGGTTGCCCGCCGACCCGTCGCCTCTGCCGTCCCGCCTCACCGTCTGCGACGGTGCGACCGCGCGGATTTTGGACCGGCGACCCATCGCGGCTTTGGCCGACGGCAGAACCGGGTACAAGTGGCTACCGGCAAGTGACCGACTGATCGAGTGGAACACGGACGGCTTCTCGTTGATCGACATCCGGTCACGGCGGCCGGCGATGAAATTCGCAACTTACATGCGCCACGTCTCGGACGACGGCCGATGGATCACCGCAGACGTGGGGCGGTCCGACGGGTTGGGCGGGTACCGGATTTTGGAAGCAGAAACCGGCCAAAAAGTGGCCGTGGTCTTCGACGGGAAGGGGAGCTCCATGCGGCGCGTCGCCGTCAGCGGCCGCACCGCCGTCGTCACGGACGGGCGAACAATCTGGGTGATGGACTTGGCGTCGGGAACGGAGCGCGGGAAATGGACGGCCCCGGATTTCGGCGAAGACTCTTACGGTCAGTATCCCGTCCAGAGTTTGGAACTGTTCCCCGGCGGCCGGACGGCCTTCACGGCGCTGCGGGACGGCACCGCCCTCACATGGGACGTTGCCCGGCTCCCGCAAAAGCAATTGAGCGATACGTTCCGCAAACATGACATGGAGGAATGGTGGGCCGAACTGGCCGATGAGGATGCGGCGCGGGCTTATGCGGCCGTCTGGCGGCTGGCGGAAGCGCCTGCGGATTTATTGATCCCCTTTTTGCGAGAACGCCTCCGCCCCGCCGAACGACCTTCGGCGGGTGAGTGGCGAAAACTGATAGCGGCCCTCGACCACCAAGAATTCCGCGAGCGCGCCGCCGCCGTTCGACGTTTGGAGTCGTTCGGCCTCGACGTGGTTGAGGACTTGCGTGCCGAACTGAAACAGGCCGTCTCGGCCGAAGTCCGCGAGCGACTCGGACAATTGATCGCAAAGCACGCTACCGTAGCGCCAGACGGGAAACGCTTACGGGTCATCCGTGCGTTGGCCGTGCTGGAAGAAGTCAACACCATCGACGCCCGCCGGTTGGTTGCGGAACTCAGCCGCGGCGTGGCGACGGCCCCGGAGACGCGGGCGGCGGCCGCCACGCTGAACCGGATGCCGGACGCGGCATCGTGGGGGCGGTGACGCATCACTCGACGAACCCCCGTGAAGCCGCGACGCGGCGGCTTCGGGGTGGCGGCCGCGGTACAACAGTTGCACGGTGTCCCAGTTGACAAGAGGCCACCCCGGAGGCGCGGACCGTGTCCAAATCTGACCGCCAACAGAAGCCAACGTCCGGAGAAGCCGCCCCGAAGGTGTTCCGCCTGTCGGGCGGGCGACTCGTCGCCCACCCGGCCGGGACGCCCGCGCCGCCGCCCGCGGCCGCGGAGGCCGCCCCGGCGAGTCAGCCGCCCGCCCCCGCGGCCCCTGCCGCCGACCAGATTCGAGAACTGGCGTACGCGAAATGGGAAGCGGCCGGCCGCCCCGCCGGCGACGGGGCCGAGTTCTGGCTCATGGCCGAAGCCGAATTGCAAAATCGGCCCGCTGAACACGACGTGGACCAACCGTCCTGATACACATACCCGGTGAAGGTGTCCCGTCCTAAAGTAGGAGGAGGTGAATCCACGTCAAGCGGCAGGAGGCAGCCATGATCCACATCCGGCTAT
>JAYTTY010000403.1:0-5187 GCA_043744795.1 Zavarzinella sp.
TCGCTTCTCCGTGTGTTCGGAGAAGCGAGACGCTTCTCCCACATTCCAATTCCGGTCCCCCCTCTCCGCTGCGGAGAGGGGGTTAGGGGGTGAGGTTGCCTTTCGCGGCCAGCCCGTTGTTTTCCCTTCCAGGATTCGCCCATGCCCGCCCCCATCGCCGTCACCACCGCCCGCGGCCGCCCCCTGCCGCTCGGCGTCCGGTCCTCGCACGGGGGGCTGAACTTCTGCCTACTGTGCCGGCACGGGACGGCCGTGACGCTCGTCATCCAGCCGCTGGAGGAGGGGGACGAGTCCGTCCTCGCCAAGATCGACCTGCACCCGCGGCTGCACCGGACCGGCGACCACTGGCATATTCATGTGGGCGGGTTGCCGGAGGCGGGCTTCCGCTACGGGTGGCGCGTGGACGGCCCGACGGGCGAGGGCCACCGGTACGACCCGGCGCAAATCCTCATCGACCCGTGCGCCCCGATCCTGTCCGGCGGGGCCGTGTGGGGGGGGGCGTGCGAACTCGACCGGCACAAGACTTCCCGCCGCAGTCTGTACTTCCGCGGCCTCGGGTTCGATTGGAAGAACGACGCCCCGCCCCTCGTGCCGCACGAGGAGTCGCTGGTGTACGAACTGCACGTCCGCGGCTTCACCTGTCACCCGAACTCGGGCGTTAACGACCCCGGCACGTTCGCCGGCCTCAAGGAAAAAATCCCGTACCTGAAGGAACTGGGCGTGACGGCGGTGGAACTGCTGCCGGTCCACGAGTTCGACGAGTGCGACTGCACGTTCGTCAACCCGAAGACCGGGGAGCGGAACCGGAACCTGTGGGGGTACAACACGATCTCGTTCGCGGCCGTGAAGGCCGGGTACGCCGCCGGCGCCCCGCAGCACCGGCAGATCCACGAGTTCCGGGACATGGTGAAGGCGTTCCACGACGCCGGCATGGAGGTGTGGCTGGACGTGGTGTTCAACCACACCGGCGAGGGGGACGACCGCGGCCGCACGTCGTCCTTCCGCGGCCTCGACAACGCCATGTACTACATCCTCACGCCCGACGGCCGGTACCACAACTTCTCCGGGTGCGGCAACACCTTCAACTGCAACCACCCCGTGGTGCGCGATCTCATCCTTAGTTGCCTGCGCTTCTGGGTCGGCGAAATGCACGTGGACGGCCTGCGCTTCGACCTCGCGTCCATCATGGGCCGCGACTCGAAGGGGAACGTCATCCCCGAGCCGCCCATCGTGGAGATGATTACCGAGGACGGCGTCCTGCGGGACACGAAGTTGATCGCCGAGCCGTGGGACGCCGTCGGCCTGTACCAAGTCGGCCACTTCCCGTTCGGCCCGCGCTGGAGCGAATGGAACGGCCACTACCGCGACGACGTGCGGCGGTTCTGGCGCGGCGACCCGAACCAGATCGGCCACTTGGCCACCCGCTTGACCGGCAGCGCCGACCTGTATGCGTGGGCCGGCCGCTTCCCCCGGCACAGCGTCAACTACATCACCTGCCACGACGGCTTCACCCTCTGGGACTTGGTGAGCTACAACCAGAAGCACAACGCCGCGAACGGCGAAGACAACCGCGACGGCATGAACGAGAACGACTCGTGGAACTGCGGCATCGAGGGGGAGACGGCCGACCCGCAAGTGTTGCTGCTCCGCCAGCGGCAGGCCAAGAACCTGATGGCCACGCTGCTGCTGTCCCAAGGCGTGCCGATGCTGACGGCCGGGGACGAGTTCCTGCGCACGCAGAAGGGCAACAACAATGCGTGGTGCCAGGACAACGAGGTGAGTTGGGTCGACTGGTCCCTCGCCGAGAAGAACAAAGACTTCCTGCGGTTCACCAAGGAGATGATTCGCTTCCGCCAGCGGCACCCCGGCCTGCGCCGGCGGCGGTTCTTCAAGGGGGAGTTCGCCAAGGCGGCGACGCCGGCGGCCGTCCCCGCCGCGGACAGCGGCGTGCTGGCCATGCCGGGGACGACGCCGACGGCCCAGCCGCCGATCCCGTACTCGCTGCAAGGCCTCGCGGACATTTATTGGCACGGCGTCGAGCCGTTCGGCCCGGACTTCTCCCCGCACTCGCGGACGATCGCCTTCACCATCGACGGCCGCTTCACCGAGCGGGACGACGTGTTGAAAGGCGCCCCGGACAACGACATCTACGTCGCCATCAACGGGTGCGACGTGGCCATGTCCTTCCGCGTGCCGCCGTCCCCGCAGCGGAAGAAGTGGCGCCGGGTCGTGGACACCGGCCTGCCCAGCCCGCAGGACATCATCCCGAACGAGGCCGACGGGCTGCCGGTCGCGGAGGGGACGCGCTACACCGTGGGGGCCTTCGCGCTGGTGGTGATCGTGTCCAGCTAGGGGTTCGCGCTCAAAACCCGGGGTTCGCAAAGCCTCACCCGCGGGCTACAGTCCGTCGCCCCTCCGGGGCTGAAAACTAAAGGCAAGGTATTAGCCCCGGAGGGGCGCCGGACTGTAGCCCGCGGGTGAGGCTTTGCGAACCCCGGGGATGATCCCGGACGTTTCCGAAAAACCCCCCTTCGCGCGGCCCGGGGCTTCCGCTTATAATCGCTCTTATCCGCGGGAGAGGACATTCCCCCGGGGCATCGTTGGGGACGCATCATGGCAGGCTACGGCAAGCGACCACAATCCGGGACCGGCGGGGCCGGCGCCCTCGCCCGGCTGGCGAACCAGACGCAACAGGAATTCGAGCTGGAGTTTTTCGCCGGCGTCCTCGCCCAACACGCGGAGTACGTGGAAGCCCTGAAGGCCCACGCCAAGAACCTCGCCCAGGCCAAGCGGCACGACGAGGGGGTCGCGATCGACTCCCGCATCACGCACCTGCGGCCGACGGACTCGCTGGCTCACTACAACCTCGCGTGCAGTTACGCCCTCACCCGCCGGCTGGACGAGGCCATCGAGGCCCTGCGCCGGGCCGTGGAACTCGGGTACCGCGACTTCCCCTTCATGCAGCAGGACAGCGACCTCGACCCCGTCCGCAAAGACCCCCGCTTCCGCGCCCTGCTGCGCGAGTTCAAGAGCCGCTAACCCGGCGGCCGGATTCCCCATGTCTGCCGTCACCGCCCCCGACTTGCGAACCCTGTACGACCACGACGAGACCGCGTGGCTCGACGCGATGGCCGCCCTCGCGGCCGGCCGCCACGTCGCGCACATGGATTTTCCCCACCTCAGCGAGTACCTGACGGACATGGCCAAGCGCGACCGCCGCGAAGTGTTCAGCCGGCTGGTCGTGCTGCTGGCGCACCTGTTGAAGTGGGAATATCAGCCGGAAAATCGCGGCGGGTCGTGGCGTGTCACGATCCGGGAGCAGCGGCGAGAACTCCGCGCGTTGTTCGCAAGCGGCGCCCTGAGAAACCACGCCGAGGCCGTCTTCGCCGAAGCCTACGCCGAAGCCCGCGGCCAAGCCGCCGATGAGACGGAATTGGACCCGGCCACTTTCCCCGCCGACAACCCGTGGACGCTCGACGCCGCCCTTGATGTCGCGGTCTGACCCCCGTCGCTTCGCCGCCCTCTCTCCATACATTACGGGGTTCCCGGCCCCACCCGCCGGGCGGAACCTTCGCGGGGAGTGTGCGGTTGTCCGCCGAGCAGCAACACCGGGCCGGCATTTGGTACGGCGTGGCCGCCTACGGGGCGTGGGGGGTGGTGCCCCTGTACTTCAACTCCGTCGATTGCCCGGCCCGCGAGATCGTCGCCCACCGCGTCCTGTGGTCGCTCGTCGTCTTGGCCCTGCTCATCACCGGCCTCGGCCGGTGGCGGGAAATGCGGGCCGTCTTCGGGAACCGTCACCTGCTCCTGCTCTTGTTCGCTAGCGGCTACCTCGTGGCCGCCAACTGGTACGTCTACGTGTACAGCGCCACGTCCGGGCAGATCACGCAGGCGAGTCTCGGGTACTTCATCCTGCCGCTGGTCAACGCCTTCGCCGGAGTGACGTACTTCCGGGAGCGGTTGCGGCGGGGGCAGGCCGTCGCCCTGGCGTTCGCGGCCGGCGGCGTGCTGTACATGGCCGTGAGTCTTGGTTTCTTCCCGTGGATCGGCGTCACGCTGGCGGTTAGCTTCTCCCTCTACGGCGTGCTGCGGAAACTCGCCCCCGTGGACGGCGTCATCGGCTTGGCAGTGGAGACGGTCCTGCTCGCCCCGACGGCCCTCGTCCTCTTGGCCGTCTGGGAATCGACGGTCGGCCTCCACTTCGGCCACCGCGGCTTGGCGACGGACGCCTTAATCGCCTGCTCCGGGCTGGTGACGACATTCCCGCTGATTTGCTTCGCCCAAGCCGTTCGCCGCCTGCCGCTCGTCACCCTCGGGTTCTTGCAATACCTGTCGCCGACGCTGCAATTGGCCGTGGCGATTTTCGTGTACGGGGAGGCGTTCACGGCCGCCCACCAAGTGAGCTTCGGACTGATCTGGCTCGGCCTGTTGGTCTTCGGGTGGGACGCGGTGCGAAACGGCCGGGCGCGGCGGGTGGCCGCGGACGCCGTCGTCGGCGAGGAGCCGATGCTCGTGGACTTGGAAACGAAAAAGGCCTGTTGACCCGGCCCTTCCGGGCCGGGCTACGTCCGAACGCCCCGTTGGGGCTGAAAACCAAAACACACCGCCGTCACTCCTTCTTCGGCTCGACGTCCTTCTTCGGGTCTTCTTTCGGCTCCGCGTCCTTCTTTGGCGCTTCCTTCTTGGGGGACGGGTCGTCTTTCTTCATTTCCGGGTCGTCCTTCTTCGGCGCGGCCGGGTCGTCCTTCTTCGCGGCGGGCGGGGGGGGCGTCGCCGTCCTTCTTGGGCATCTGGTTCAGGGCGGCCTCCACGTCGCGGTTCCCCGGGAGCCACCGCTGCGGCGTCACCAGGTTCCGGTCGTGCAGGCACACGACCAGGGCGTTCGGGGACGCGAGGAGCAGGCGGTCGTTCCGCTCGTTGACGACCGGGACGGTGAACGCGGACACGTCGAACGTCGAGAGGGTCGTGCCGCGACGGGAAAGCCGATCTGGCTGCTGACGGCCGGAGCCTATGCGAAGCGGCCGGTGTTGCGGGCGGCGATCGAACAGGTGTTTCATGATGTGAAAGAGGTCTGGGGGCGGCCCAGCAGCAACGGCGCAACATCCACGCCAGAGCATTTTCAGTTTCCGTGTGGCGGCCGGCGTGTGGTGGGACCGGCGTCCCGCCGGTCGTTTGTTCCCCGACGAC
>JAYTTY010000404.1:0-20044 GCA_043744795.1 Zavarzinella sp.
GGTGGGACCGGCGTTGCGGTGGTCGTCGAGGAACAAACGACCGGCGGGACGCCGGTCCCACCGCAACACCGGCCGCCACACGGAAACTGAAAATGCTCTAGAGTTCAGCGGACCCCCTCCCGAGGCCGCCGCCATGATGAACGAAACCCTCGCCTTGGTCATTCTGTGGACGGCCGGGATCGTCACCGCCGCCGCCGCCGTGGGCGGGGTGGTCCACTGGTTCTTCTTCGACACCGCGACGGGCTTCGCGCCGGACTCGTTGGCCATCCAACGCCGTCGGGAGTCGAAGGGGTACGCCTCGTCGTACTTTGAACTGGAAGAAGACGGCCTGTGGGTCGAGAACGAATACGCCAAGGCCCACCAGGAAACGCGCTGGACCCGGCTGAAGGCGTGGTGGAACTCGCCCGCGTGACGGGCCGGCCGGGCGGCCGCGAAAGGCGGGCATGAGCGACGACGACTTGGAAGCGCCGGACGACGAGGCCCGGACGCCGCGCCGGCGCCGGCCGTGGGGCGACGAGGACTTCCGCGAATCCCCCGGCCAAGCCGCGCGGCGGGCGGTTTCCGCCCCGGCGACCGCGCTGCTCATCTGCTGGATTTTCGGCTCGCTGTTCGCCCTCGGGTTCGCCGTCGTGGCCGTCTATTCCGTCGCCGTCGGGGACCGGGCGACGCCGGCCATGCGGGAAGAGCGGTCAATCCTCGTCTTCATGGGACTCGTCTACCCGCCGGCCGCCGCCGTCGGCATATACGGGGCGGCGCGCATGGGCCGCCTCCGGTCGCGCGGGTGGGCGCTGGCCTCGGCGATCCTTCTGATGGTCGCCTTCATGGGCTGCCTCATCGGCCTCGCCGTCGGCATCTGGGCGCTGACGACGTTAGGCCGCCAAGACGTGGGCCGGGCGTTCCGGGAGAATGCGGCGGATTAGTCGCTCGTTGAGCGGAACTGTCAATCAGCGATCACCGGGTCTTGTGAGCCGCGACGCGGAGGCTTTGCGCAGAGGAGCGCGTCCCGCAGCCGTCACCGACAGTCACGGATCGCAGACATCAGTGACAGTCGCGGGACGCGCTCCTCTCCGCAAAGCCTCCGCGTCGCGGCTCACAAGACGAGGATGAGCCGCTCGCGTGTCGGCGAGTGATTCGGGACGGGCAGATCCGCGCTCCGCTGCGCAAAGCCTCCGCGTCGCGGCGAAACGGGCGCGGACTGGGGCTTCGAGTTGGGCGGCTGGACCAGTTAACGTATAAGGCGGGGTCCGCTTCATGCCACACTGGGAATCCGAGGCGAAGGCACCCGTCAGCCCCGGCGTGGCGCGGGTGGCGGCGTTGCTGTTCCTGACGGGCGTCGCCGTGGTTTGGTTCGTGTGGATTCGACCAATATCGGCTCACTTCCGCTGGTGCGACCGCGTCCGAACAAGTCTGAACACTCTTGAAAAGAAGCGGCCCCCCGAATTGACCCAAGGCCAATGGGAGCATGTGGTCAGTTGGACGTTCAATTTGCACAGCAACTGCGGGACCATTCCGGGCACTGTCGATCAGGCTTGGCGGGACGGGTTCGCCGACGAGTTGGAACGCCGGTTCGCCGGCCCGATTACGCTCGCGGAAATCGAGTGGATTTGGGACGAGTACGCCGCGCATACCAAGAACGGCCAAAATTATTCGGACAAGTACCGGCCGACGCATGAAACATGGTTCCTCCGAGCCGTGTGGTTTGGCAGGTTGGGAGAATGACCCGACTTGGGTCGCCAAAACAAACCCCAGCCTGAACTTGACCAACCCCCCGCGACCGGGTATCGCCGGGGGAGACGTTGGGTGAAATCTGCTCGTTTCACGGGAAGGACTCCGCCATGCCGGTCAACCGCCGTGTCCGCACGAATTGGCTCGCCGCCGGGGCCGGCATCGTCGCCGGGTTGGCCGCCGGCATCACCCTCAGCGGGTGCGGGGGCAAGCCGCCCGAGCCGACGGCCATTCGCAAGCCGGCCGAGGACGTTCCGGCCCAAGGGTCGCCCGCCGAGACTGTTTCCAATTTGATGACGCCGTTCGCCCAGGCGGTCATCGAAGACCTGGGCGAAGAGCAGGTGTTGCCGCCGGACCGCACGGTGGCCGGCAAGGCGACGGCCCCGCTGCGGGAGGCCGTCGAAAAACTTTGGCCGACCATCGCGCTCACGGACGGGTCCGGCCGCGTGCTGCCCTACGTCGTCACGCTGGAGACGGACGAGGGGCCGGTCGAAATTACGCTGCACCCCGAGTGGGCGCCCAACCACGTCCGCAACTTCCTGACGCTGATGAAGGTCGGCTACTACGACGGGCTGAAGTTCGACCGCGTCATCCACCAGGAAGCGCAACAGGCCGACGGCAAGAAATTCAAGATCGACATGCTCAAGGCCGGCTGCCCGGCCGGCACCGGCGACCCCGGCGTCGGCCACATCGGCTACCACTTGAAGCCCGAGTTCAGCGACACGCTCAAGCACGAGGAAGGCACCGTCGGCATGAGCCGCGACGTGGACCCGGCCACGGCCGGCGTGCGCTTCTACATCACCCTCGGCCCGGCCCCGGCCCTCGACGGCAACTTCAGCCTGATCGGCAAAGTCACCAAGGGGCTGGACGTGGTCAATCGCATCGCCGAGGGGAAGTTGCTCCCGCCCGAAAGCGACCCGGCCCGCGAGTCCCCGGAAAAGCCGGTCACGCTGAAGCGCGCGACGGCCGTCCCGGACCCGGTGGGCAACGGAGGTGGTGTGGCGCGGGCGGGGGAGTAGAATGGGCGTAAAGGCGACCTAACCCCCCAACCCCCTTCCCTAAGAAGGAAGGGGGAACCAATCCGGCTCCTGAAGACCGGAAGTGATTGACGGTGATGAAGACCCACTTGCTCCCCCTTCCTTCTTAGGGAAGGGGGTTGGGGGGTTAGGTCGCCTTTCGCGGCGAGCGCAACACCCAAAAACATGGCCAAAAAGAAACCCACCCCCGACGCCGCCCCGCCGGAACCATCCCCGGCCCCGGGCGAGTACACCGTCGTCGCCCGGCGCTATCGGCCGCAGCAGTTCGCCGACCTCATCGGGCAGGAGGCCGTCTCGAAGGCCATCACGCACGCGATCCAGAGCGACCGCGTGGCCCACGCCTACCTGTTCACCGGGGCGCGCGGCGTCGGCAAGACCTCGGCCGCCCGCATTCTGGCGAAGGCGCTCAACTGCGAGAAGGGACCGACGGCGACGCCGTGCGGGGTGTGCGACGCCTGCGTGGGCATCACGCACGGGGACGACATCGACGTGCTGGAGATCGACGGGGCCAGCCACACCGGCGTGGAAGACGTGCGCGTGATCCGCAACAACGTCGCCACGCGGCCGAGCCGGTCGCGGTACAAGGTCTACATCATCGACGAAGTCCACATGCTCTCGAAGTCGGCGTTCAACGCGCTGCTCAAGACACTGGAAGAGCCGCCGCCGCACGTCAAATTCATCTTCGCCACCACCGAAGTCAACAAGATCCCGATCACGATCCTGTCCCGCTGCCAGCGGTTCGACTTCCCGAGCATCACCACCGCCCGCATCTTTGAACACCTCAAAAAGGTGATGACCGGCGAAGGCCGGCAGGCCGACGACGAGGCCCTGCGGCTCATCGCCCGGCGGGCGGCCGGGTCGATGCGCGACGCCCAGTCCCTATTGGAGCAAATGCTCTCGGCCGCGGACGGGACGCTGTCGGCCGCGTTGGTCAACGGCGTCTTGGGGACGGCCGCCAACGAGCGCGTGACGGAGATCGCCGGTGCCGTCCTCGACAAAGACCCCGGCAAGGCGTTGGGGCTGGTCGCCAAGTGTGCCGACGACGGCCTGCAACTCGGCGAAGTGCTGGACCAGTTGATCGAATACTGGCGGGCGCTGATGCTCCTCTCCTGCACGGGCGGGAACCTGGAGGAACTCGACCTCCCCGACGCCCACCGCGAGACGATCCGCAAACAGGCCGCCGCCCACACGCTGGACACGATCCTCGCCGGGCTGGACGTGCTGGCGACGACCAAGGCCCGCTTGCGGGCGACCAATCACGGGCAGGTGCTGCTGGAGATGGCAGTCGTGCGCCTGAGCCGCATGGACGACCTCATCCCGCTGACGCAACTGGCCCAGTGGGTCAGCCAAGGGGGCGGGGCGAAGTTGACGGCCGGAAGTTCCCAAGCCGCAATCGCTTCCGGCGGCGACCCGTCAAAAAAAAACGGCCAACTGAGTCTGGCTGACAAGTTCCGTGTCGGGAATGTCCCCGCCCCGTCCGCCGACGGGGGCAACCAGCCACTCGATATTTCCGACGCAACCATTTCCGAGGTATGGACTAAAGTACGCGCCGACGCCGGCGTAATGCTGGGGGCCGAACTTGACAAAGCGGGGCTTCCTGCAATTGTCGGGCCAAAAATGTTGATGCTCCGCTTCCCGGCACGGTACAATCACGCCTATGAGTTCTGCAAGGACACCGCGAAGACGGCCACCGTCGAGGCGGCCTTAAGGAAAATCACCGGCGTCCCGTGGGGCGTCCGGTTCGAGATCGACGCCAAGGACACGGCAACGGCACCCGTGGTCCCGGCCGTCTCGGCGAAGGACCGCGAGAAATCGGCCCTCCAGAATCCGTTGTTGTCGTCCATCGTCAACAAGCTCGAAGGCCGGATGCTCAAGATGGAAGACGGCTTCGGCCACGTCGAGCCGGAGCCGGAACCCGAGTCGGGGGTGGCGGAAGCCGTCCCGGCCCCCGAAGAGTCGCCGTGACAGACGGCGGGAAAGCGCCATGTTCAAGGAACTCGGCCAGATGATGGGGATGATGAAGAACCTCCCCAAATTGCAGGCGGCCATGGCCGACATGCAAGAAAAGATGGGCAAAATCACCGCGGAGGGCACCGCCGGTGGCGGCATGGTGACGGTGAAGGCCAACGGCCGCCTGGAAGTGACTTCCTGCGTGATCTCCGAACAGGCGATGGCCCTGAACGACCGCGACGTGCTGGCCGACCTGATCGTGGCCGCCACCAACATTGCCGTCGGCAAGGCCCGCGAAGAAATGGCCAAGGCCAGCGGCGCCATCGCCCAGGAGTTGGGGATGCCGCCGGGCGCGCTGCCGGGGATGTGACGGCAATATTTTTTGAGGTGTTGGCCGCCGCCGAAGACCGGCTGAAGCCGGGACTCCAACGCAGAGAGGACGACCCGACGGGACACGGTTTTGGATCGCGTTGGAGTCCCGGCTTCAGCCGGTCTTCGGCGGCGGCGGCCCGCCGCGTCAACTTGTCACCCTGTCGTGACGGCTGAAGACGGGACTCCAACGCAGACGAAAGTCAGCCACGGATGTGGCGCGTCGCGGCGAAACGAGGTTTTGACAGAACCGCAAAGGTACAGCAGTGTCCGAGCAGCCCATCGGCGTGATTGCCCAACTGATTGAGGAGTTGACCAAGCTGCCGGGGGTGGGGCCGAAGTCGGCGGAGCGGATGGCGCACTTTTTGCTGGCAGGGGACCGCCGGAATTGTCTCTTGCTCGCGGCCGCCCTCCGCACCGTCGCCGAGAATGTCCGGCCGTGCCGGCAGTGCTTTAACCTCACGGAGGGCGAATTGTGCCCCGTGTGCCGTGACCCGCGGCGGGAGCCGGGGATGATTTGTGTGGTCGAGACGCCGCGGGACTTGGCCATGTTTGAGCGGACGGGTTCCTACCGCGGCCTGTACCACGTCCTCGGCGGCCGGCTGGCGCCACTGGACAACGTCGGGCCGGACAAGCTGACCTTCGACCCGCTGTTGCGGCGGGTGCAGGCCGGCGGGGTGCGCGAGGTGATCTTGGCCACCAGTCCCACGATGGAAGGGGACGGGACGGCCTTGTTCGCCTCCAACATGCTGGCCGGAACGGGCGTGGCGATGACGCGATTGGCCCGTGGCCTCCCGAGCGGGTCGTCGCTGGAAATCGCCAACAGCCAGATGTTGGCCGACGCCCTGGAAGGCCGCCGGGCGTTCTGAGTTTTGATCAGACGTGTGGAAAGCCCCGGGGCCGCGCGTCGCGTCCCCGGGGAATTCGTCGAGGTTCGAGGATCGGCATCATGATGAAAATGGACTTGTCGCACCGCCAGACGTTGAGCCACAAGCTGTTGTTGGCCCCGCGGATGATCCAGTCGATGGAGATTCTGCAACTCCCCATCGCGGAGCTGCAAGCGCGCATCGAAAAAGAACTCCAGGAGAACCCCGTCCTCGAACTGCGCGACCAAGGCCCGGACGTCGAGGCCGGCGAGACCGCCCCGCCCGAGTTCAACGCCGACGCGCCGCTCAAGAACGACATGACGGACAGCGGGGCCGAGTTGGAGTTCAAGCGGCTCGAAGCCCTCGACAAGGACTGGGGCGGCGTCTTCAACGAGGAGGAGCACCGGCCGTCGCGCGGGTCGGTGGACGAACTCGGCGACAAGAAGATGGACGCGATGCAGAACCTGCTGGAGCGCCCGCAGTCCCTGCAAGACTACCTCGCCGAGCAGCTCTCCGACTTGGACTTGTCCGACGACGAGCGCACGATCGCGATGCACATCATCTCGGCGCTCGACCGCACCGGGTACTTGGGCCGGCGAAACGAGAAGGACGAGTTCCTCCCCGTCACCCTGCTGGAAATCGCCGCCACCTGCGAGCCGCCCACGACGCCCGAGCGCGTGGACGAAGTCCTCTCGTTGGTGCAAGACCTGGACCCGGCCGGCGTCGGCGCCCGCGACCTGCGCGAGTGCCTGACGCTGCAGATTCAGGGGGACACGCCGCACCGCGACTTGGTCCGGCAGATCATCCTCGACCACATGGAGGACATGGCCCACAACCGCCTGCCGGCCATCGCCAAGAAGACCGGGGCCGACCTGGACGCGATCCGCGAGGCGATGGAGGTCATCCGCCACCTGAACCCGAAGCCGGGCGCGCAGTTCTCCACCGAGAGCACGCGCTACGTCACCCCGGACGTGCTGATCGAGAAGACCGAGGAGGGCGCCTACGACATCCGCCTGACGGACGACTGGGCGCCCCGGCTCAACATCCCGAAGCGCTACTACGCGATGTACAAGGACCGCGAGAACGACCCGGCGACGCGCGAGTACCTGAAGAAGAAACTCCAGTCGGCCGAGTGGCTGCGGGACGCCATCGAGCAGCGCCGCAACACGCTGATGAAGGTGACACGCGCGATCATCGACCACCAGAAGGAGTTCCTGGACGAAGGCCCGGACGCGGTCCGGCCGCTGAAGATGCAGGAGATCGCCGACATGGTCCACGTCCACGTCACCACGGTCAGCCGGGCCGTGGACGACAAGTGGATTCAGACCCCGCGCGGCGTGTTTCCGCTCAAGCGGTTCTTCGTCGGGGCGGCCGTCAACAAGGAGACGGGCGAGCAAATCCCGTGGGAAAAGGTCAAGAAGGCGCTCCTCGACATGGTCGGCGCCGAGGACAAGCACAGCCCGCTCTCGGACGAGGAGCTGGAAGAAAAGCTCACCGCCGCCGGCTTCCCGGTCAAGCGCCGGACGGTGACGAAGTACCGCAAGCTGCTGAACATCCCGTCGTCCCGCGAGCGCAAAGACCACGCTACCGCGTAAGAGAAGACTTTTTTAGCCACGGATCGAACACGGATGAAACACGGATAAAGGCAGAAGACAGAAAAGCGGAAGAGAAGAGTTTAACCACAGAGGACACAGAGAACACAGAGGAAAGACAGAGCAGAGGAAAGGCATTTATAAAAATGTCTTCTCTCTTCCTGTCTTTTCTCTGTGCTCTCTGTGTCCTCTGTGGTTAAACTCTTCTCTTCTGCCTTCATCCGTGTTCGATCCGTGGCTAAAAACGTCTTCTCTTCAACTCTTCCCCTGCACCGCGGTGAATAGTTCGGCCATGTTCATGCCCAGCGCCAAGCAAATCCGGTACAGCGTTTCGATGCTCGCCGAGTTCTTGCCCAGTTCGATCTGGGACAGGTAGCCCAGCGAGACGCCCGTGCGGTTGGACATTTGCTGCAGGGTCATCTTCAGCCCCTTGCGGCGCTCGCGGATCACGCCGCCGAGGGTCTCCCTCAGGGCCTCTTCGGTCATCCGCAGCAAGCCCTTCGACTCCAAACACCGCACCACGAGGTTCCGCATCTGGTCGGGCTGGAACGGCTTCGTCAGGTAGTCGTAGGTGCGCGCCCGCAGGCAGCTCAGGGCGCTCTCGACGGACGGGTAGGCCGTCACGACGATGACGCTGGCCTCCGGCTGGTGGTCGCGGACCCACGCGAAGATCTGCTCGGCGTTCAGGCCGGGCAGGATGTAGTCCATAATGATCAGGTGGTACTGCTGGCCCTTGAGCCAGCCTTCCACTTGGCTGGGGTCGGAGAGGGTGTCGATTAGGAACCCCTCGTTGCCCAGCAGCGTGCGGATGAACGTGCAGATGGAGGCGTCGTCGTCGAGGATCAGGATGCGGATCTCGCCGGACGTCTGGAAGTCGGCGAGGCCCCCCGTCGGGGACAGGCGCTGGACCGGCGGCGGGTCGAACGGGGCGGGCGGCATGCGAAGACTGCTCATGATGAACCTCCTAGAAGACGGCCGGCGTTCGCGGCGGACGCGGGGGTCACGGCCAGCGGCAGGACGACTTTGACAGTCGCCCCCCGGCCCAAGTCCCCGTCCGCCCGAACGCCGCCGCGGTGTGCGTACAGCGTGCGGTAAACCACCGTGAGGCTCAGGCCGCGGTGGCGGAATTTCGTGGTGAAGAACGGCTCGACGAACATTTTGCGCCGGGCGTCGTCGGCCAGGCCCGTCCCGGTGTCGCGGACGACAATTTCCACATTTGGCCCGGGCGTCGGCTGCCCCAGGAACCCGGCGAAGTCGGCGGCGGCCAGTTCGACCAGGCGGGCCGTCACGGTCACGGCCAGCGGCCCGGTTTTCGGGGCGGCCTCGGCGGCGTTGTCCAACAGGTGGCCGACGACCGTCTGCAAAATTCCGGCCTCCATCGCCACGGGCGGCAAGTTGGCGGGGATCGCCGACTCGATCGTCACGGCCGGGAACTGCTTCGCCACGCGGGCGACTTCCCGGGCGACCGCCGTGGCGACCGCGGCCGGGAACGGCTGGGCCTTCGCGGCCCGGTTGAGTTGGTGCAGTTGCGCGTTGAACTTCATGCCGTGCCGGGCGGCCGTCTGCACTTCCTGCACGTTCTGGGCGGCCGGCGACGCCGGCGACAGCGACTCCAGGGCCAGCGAGGCGAAGCCCGTGACGCCTTGGAACACGTTGTCAAAGTCGTGGGCCACGCGGCCGGCCACGCGGCCGGCGTCGTCGAGCCGCTGGGCGACCCGCGCCTGGTCGGCGAACGGGGCGAACAGCCGGGCGAACAGGCCCGACGGCCCGAGCGTCAGCGACAGCAGTTTCAGCCACTCCGCGTCGGTGCCGTGGCCGGCGACCGTCAGCACGCCGGGCGTTTGGCCGGCGACGGGCACCGGGTACATCATGGGCCGGTGCGACACGGTCCCGGCGAGGCCGGAGAAAACCGCGTAGCCGTCGGCCGGCCAGCGGAAGCCGGCCCCGTCCAGCCCGTACGTGGCCCGGATGTCCGCGAGCAGGTCCGCGAGCGACGCCCACGACCCGGCGTCGGCGAGCAAACGGTTCACCAGCCCGAGGCGGGTGTCGTTGCCGGTCTCCGTCGCGGGGGTGTTCACGGGTCTTTGCTCAAATCGGCCACAACGGCGTTACTGTCATGCCAAATTCTTCTTCGATCCCAGTATCTAGTTCATGCCATACAAGAGTCAAATCGCGTTGTAACGAATAGTTCGGATGTTCCGGCGACTTGGCAAACCGGGTGGTTGGGGAATTCATCTTAAACTAGGAAATCTGTGCCACTTGTGCTAATTTCAACGCCCGGCGAAAATATAACGTGCGGGGGGCGAAAATAATGTCTCGTCGGGGTGGAAAAGCCCGTGGACGGCCGTCCACGGGCTTTCGGCCGTGCGTGGGCTTTTCAAAAATCGACCCCCTACACTGAGTGGATGAGCGAATTCGCCATCCAGACGCGCGACCTGACCCGCACTTACACCAAAAAACGCCGCGGCTGGTTCCGCCGCAAGCCGGCCGTGCCGGAAGACACGTTCACCGCCTTGGCCGGCGTCTCCCTCGAAGTGCGGCCGGGGGAACTCTTCGGCCTGCTCGGCCCCAACGGGGCGGGCAAGACGACGCTCATCAAGATCCTGACCACGCTGCTCTCGCCGACCACGGGCCAAGCCTCCGTGGACGGCCTCGACGTGGTGACGCAGGCCGTCGAGTTGCGGCCGCGCATCAACATGGTGTCCGGCGGCGAGTCGAGCGGGTACGGCATCCTGACGGTGCGGGAAAACCTCTGGCTGTTCTCGCGCATCTACGGCGTCGCCAACGACCTGATCCGCAGCCGCATGGACCGCCTGCTGACCGTCGTCGCCCTCACGGACAAGGCCGGCAGCCGCGTGAGCCACTTGTCCACGGGCCAACGGCAGAAGATGAACTTCTGCCGCGGCTTCATCACCGACCCGAAGATCCTGTTCCTCGACGAGCCGACGCTCGGCCTCGACGTGACCTCGGCCCGCGCCATCCGCGCCTTCATTCAAGAGTGGATGGCCGAGGACCGCCAGCGCACGCTCTTGCTGACGACCCACTACATGGCCGAGGCCGACGAACTCTGCGACCGCTTGGCCATCATCGACCGCGGCAAGGTGTTGGCGTGCGACACCCCCGCGAACTTGAAGCGAAAGGTGCAGGAATACCCGCTGTTCACGCTCACGCTCTCGCCCGGCCCCAACGGCGTGACGGGCGTGAACACGCTCCCCGGCGTGCACCAGGCGACGCAGACCGAAACCCCGACAACAGTAGTGTTGAAAGTCTCGCTAAAAGAAGAGTCCGCCATCGGCACCGTCGTCCAACACGTTGTGTCGTCCGGCAGCCTGATCCAGTCGCTGGAGAAGTCCCAGCCCACCCTGGAAGACGTGTTCATCGAACTGGTGGGCCGGAAACTGGCGGACGAGTAAAGTCTGACGGCTTACTGGCCGTTTTGTTTTCGGAGTCGGTCACGCTCGTCTTTCAACTTACGCAGATCGTCGCACCGTTTCAGCATAGCCTCCAGCGCCGCGTCGGATGTCTTGTCGGCCCCTTGGGCATCGGCCCCTTGGGCGTTGGCACCCGCTCCCTGCGCGTTGGCCATTTGGGCCAGCAGGGCGAGTTGTTGCGGCGTAAATTGCCCTTGGGCGCCGAACTGTTGCATGCCGAAGCCGGCCGGCACGCCTTGGGCCATCGGAACTCCCATCGGCATCCCCATTCCGACGGGGACACCTTGAGCCACTGGGAAGCCCTGAGCCATCGGGAACCCTTGGGCCACTGGGAACCCCATCGGCATCCCGACGCCCATTCCCATGCCGAAGCCCGCCTGTTGGACGGGCATCCGGATGTTCAGTTCGGCCGGCTTTTGCACCGCAATCAGTTTCGGGAACGGGATGGAAATATTGAACGAGTCGAAGGTGAGGCCCAGACCGATGTGGTCGCTCACGGTGGCCGTCGCCGGCGCGCCGCCGAAGGCCATGCCTTGGGGGTAGGCCATGCCCTGCGGCATTCCTTGAGACATGCCCCCCGTGGCGCATGGCGTGTCGCACGGGGGCGCGACCACTTTTCGGCGCTTCTTGACGATGACGGTCGGTTCTTCGGCGTCCTCTTCAACTTGGACGGCGCCGGGCGTCGCGCAGGTCTCGGTCTGGCACGCCTGGGGGGCCGGCAGGCAGTGGCACCCGGCCAAGCCACAGACGAAGAACGGAACGAGCCATGTGGACCGCATGTCATCGCCTCGACTTGGAAAATCCCCGGTTCCACCGGGGCGCGCTTCGCCCTCCCAAAAGCATCGGACGGATCAATCAGTGAATGCAGCGGAATCGGAAAGAACGGTAGAATCAGCGCCGGGATTCATGCCTGGCCGTCCCAATGCCGCAGCCGATGGTCAAAATGGAGAAGGCGGGCAACTTGCCCGCCTACCTGTCCGAACGAGAATAGACGTTCCGCTACTGCTTGGGGCGGGGCGTCTCCTTCAGTTTCTCAGTCAGCGTTTTATCCGCGGACGCTTTGAGGATTGTTTCGAGGCGTTCTATTTCCGCCGTCAGTTGTTTTTGAAGTTCGGCCTTCTCGACCTTGCCCATCATGTCCGTCTTGATGCGGGCGTTGTCCGCAATCAAGGCTTGGATGCCCTCTTGGTTGTTGCCGATCGCCGTCGTGTGTTTCTTGATTGTTTCGGTGTTCGCGTTCACGTCGTCCCGCAATTCCTTGTAGGCTTTGTCGATCTTCGCGCTCAGGTCTTTGATCTGGTCATCGAGACTCGCGCCGGCCTCGCCGCCGGACAGTCCTTGGGCGCCCGCCCGCTCTTTCATCAGGGCTTGCACTTTCGCCCGGAGGGCGTCGGCGCCCGAATCGCCCAAGCCCAAGGCTTGCGCCAAGGCGGATTGCCCTTGGCCGCCCAACAGGGCTTGGGCCAACAACGGATTCCCCCCGGGCAGGCCAAACGGACTGCCCCCGAAGCCGAATGATTGACCAAACGCACCGGGGAAGCCCATGCCGAAGCCTTGGCCGAACCCGCCGCCGGGGGCGACACCGAACCCTTGCCCGAACCCGAACCCCTGACCGACGCCGGGAGCGAACCCGAAACTTTGGCCCGTCCCAAAACCGACGGAGGAGGCCGTCGCCAAGCCGTAACTGACCGTGGGGACGGCCTGCAGGGAGACCACCGGCATCATCGAGTACGACATTTGCGGGACGAGGACGGGCGCCGGCGCGCCGCCGGAAACCCCGAACGACGAGCCGCGGCCCAGCCCGCGGGAAAACATCTCCCGGCAACTCGGCGAGGCCACTTCTTCCACTTCCTCAATGATCTGCGGCCGCGGCCGCACCACGCGCACCCGCGGGCCGGGGGCGGGGCACTTTTCCACGCACTTGCTCGGCAGAATCGGGCACTTCAGGAGCGGGTGGCACAGGGCTTTGGGCAAGCAGACCTTCGGGCAGCCCGGCGCCGGGCATGGCCCGTCGATCACCGGCGGGGAAACCGTCGCGGCCGGGGCGTCCGCGGCGCCAATAACTGTCCCGCTCGCCGCCGCCGGGGCCGGCGGCATGGCAACGGCGGGCAATTGATAAAGTTCCGGGGCGGGCGTTATGGCGGGTTCGGCCGCGTGGGCCACGCCGATGGCGACGGCCAAGGAGGACCACGCGATTAAGAACGTGTAGCGCACGCGAGACACCTTTTCCTGAAGGAATGGGGGCGGACTCCGTGCCGTCCTCTCGGTGCCATTTGCATCGGACAACGGCCGTGGGGGATGCCGGGAAAGGTGGGTGTCCCAAGGAAGGAACATCTGACGAAGCCGATACAGCCCGCACAATCGGTCGGCGGTCGGCACGGTGAGAAGATGGGCAACCGAGGCGGTTGGCGGCCGCGACAGAAAAAAGCCGGCCGCGCCTTGGAAGCAAGGCGCGGCCGGCGGCAGCAATGCAATCAACCCGACACGGCCTGTTTAACGGCTGGCGGCCACCGTCAGCGCCGGCTTGGCCGTCACCGTGGTATCCGGCTTGGCCAACGTGGCCGTGGCCAACCGAATGTTCTCCGCGTCCGCGAGAAGCTTGTCGGCCGCCGCCACGTCGTCTTTCGTCAGTCGCTTGCGCTCGATTTGGGGCAGCGGGGTCACCAGCCGGTCCTTGTCCGCGGCATTAATGGTCCCGCCGTTTTGGCCAATGACCGGGGCCGCCGCCACGGGGGCTTTGATCCCTTCGAGCGCCTTTTCGGCCGCTTTCTTGGCGTCGCCGCTGGCCTTCATTTCTTCGAAGTACCGGAAGAGCATTTTGTTGATGTCGAGCGATTGCGCGCCGACGTTGCCGAGTTTCGCCTGGGTTTTGAGCCGGTCGGCGACGCGGTCGGCCAACTTATTGACCTGCTCCTCGTTGAACGACGTCCCGCCGCCGCCGCCGCCACCGCGGATTTGCTGAAACAGATTGAACAGCGCGAGCAGTTCCCCGAGACCTTGCGCGTTGGCCGCGTCGTTCCCGAAGCCTTGGCCGAACCCGAAGGAGTTCCCGAAGCCTTGGCCGAACCCGAAGGAGTTCCCGAAACCGCCCCCGACCCCGAAGGAGTTCCCGAAGCCTTGGCCGAACCCGAAGGAGTTCCCGAAACCGCCCCCGACCGCGTACGGAACGCCGTAAGAGTAGCCGGCCCCGTAGGGCACGCCGTAGGAGAAGCCGTATCCTGAAGGTGCGCCGAACCCGAAGCCGGCCCCCCCGCCGCACGGCCCGCTGGCTCCGACCCCAAAGCTAATGCCCAACCCGCCGGCCTTGCTTTGGCCGGGGCTAAGAAGCAGCACGGCGGCCACGGCCGCCGACATGACCATCAACCGACGCATGAGAATTCCTCCGAATAAGTGACTGAGTCAATGACGACACGACCGCCGCCCTTGGAATTGGCGGCCGTGACCCGCCGCGCCCCGGCCGCCCGGGGCTACTCGCCCTGCTGCAAAAATCGTTCGATGTGAAGCTCGTCGAACACGCGGTCCATGGGAATGGCGTACGTGGCGTTCTGAGACCCGGCGAACAACAGGGCCACGGCCTTCGGGTTCGCGTCCAAGGTCATCACGACGGACCCGGAATCGCCGGGCTTGCTGAACGCCGAACCGTTGACGGTCCCGTTCGTGTCCGTGCCCAGGATGCGGTACACGGAGCCGAACGTCCCGTAGGCGAGGTCGTTGGCCCCCGGCCCGTACTTGTACCCGATCGGCCCCGTTTCTCCGATCCCGTGGATCACCCCGAACGTCAGGTCCGTCGTCCGCCCCGCTTTTTGCACCCGCGTGCCGTCGGCGACCGGGAACGAAAGCGGGGCCGGCTGAATAAACCCCTCAATCAACGCCATGTTGACTTGGACGTTGTTCCCCTCCGCCAAGGCGGCGTCCATCGTGTTGTGCGGGAAGCCGCCCAGCCCCGGCGTGGACAAGAGCAGTTGATTCGCGTCCGTGAGGACGCCCACTTGCGCCAGCGTCCCCCCTTTTTTGTCCGCGGGGCCGGGGTGGGTGATCCGCCGTTCGCCGGCGGTCGTACTGCTGCCGTGCGCGGACCCGTTGACATGGCCGCTCACCTTCGCCAACACATGGTTGTTGCTCAGAATATACCGCTTGCCGTCGCCGTTTTTCTTGACGAGGGCGCCGAACGTCCCCGTCAGCCCGCCGTCGCCGAAGGCCCCGATCGTGTACCCTTCGGGCAACTCCTCGCCCTCCCCGAGCGGCTGCCGCTGGGAGAGCGTGGACGCCAACGCGGACAAGTCGATGGTGACCCACGGGTCGTCCAACGCCATCGTTTTCACCGGGCCGGGTTCCGCGACCACGTCAATCGTGACGCCGGGCTTGAAGCCGAGGCGCGCCGGCAGTTTGTCCATGCGGACGGCGTCACAAAGCATCGCCGTGTCGTCTTCTTTGCGCCGGACCGTCGCGATGACGCACCGCTCGGCCGTGAGCTTCCCGCCCGTGAGGCGCAAGCCGACGAACGCGCTCTTGAACTCTTCCGGCCCCACTTGGCCGGCCAACCGCTCGGCGTGGGCCTGCCGAACCGTGCCGGGGTCGCGCATGTACCGGTTCAGCTTTTCCGCCGCTTCCAGCAAGTCCCGCGTCTCTTGCGGCAAGGCCGCGCCGCCCGCCAACAACTCTTCAATGGTCCCCTTCTTGGACGGGACCGTCCACCCGTAGTCGATTTTCGCGCGCGGCTCGGCCTCAAGGATTGGGGCCGCCGCTACTTTGCGATTGGGAGCCGCCTCGGCCTTCGGCTCCGCTTCGGACGTTGACTCCGTCGTCGGCTTGGTCTTCTTCTCCTTTTTGGCTTTCCGCTCTCCCTGAGCCGTCGATTTGGTTTTCGCTTTTTCGGCCGGAGACGACGCACTCTTCACCGGCTTCTTTTCACCGGCTTTTGGCGTGCTTTTGGGATTCTTCTTATCCTTCTTGGGTTTCTCGTCGGCCATCGATGTCGCTCTGGGCAAGTGGGTGCAAATGGGTAAGTTAGTTTACCAAGCCGTTTATGGCCGTACAAGAATTGTCACTGCTTTTCCGAGGGGAACGGGCGGGCGAGCAGCGGCTCAATGGAGACGTGTGCCACATTTGCGGAATGCGCCAGTCGATGAGCACTGTTTGAGGGTCAATCGCCGAAGTGACGGTTCAGCCGGAACAGGCCGGGTTGGGGACTTCGGCCATGTGGGCGCCGCTCACTTTTTTGGCTTGGTGCGTGGCGGTCGTCACCCGCCATCGGCGGTCACATATTCGGCGATGCCCCCGCCGATCCGGCCCGATGAGGCGGTTGATCGCTGGTCTGGCGTGTCGCGGTTGCCCGATGACACGCCCCCGCCCCACGACCCTCAATAATCCTTCACCGAGAACCGCCAGATCGAGAAGCCCAGCAGGGCGGCGATCCACAGGGCCGTCACCCCGAGGGTGCCGCCCCAGCTCGGCAGGTGCTTCTTTGCCGTCGTCCCGCGGGCCTCTTGCTGCTTGTCGGTCATCAGTGAATCGGCCACCGTGTGGCCGGTGATCACGTCAATGTCGTGCCAGCGCGGCAACGCCCGATTCAGGCCGCCGGACACCGCCGTCCACGTCGGGTACTTCGCCTCTTCCCCCGTCAACTCGGCCACCGCGTCGGCCTGCGTCCGCGTCGCCGAGGCGAAGAATTCCACCTTGCCGACCAGCCAGAGCGTCCCGCCGACCGCCAGCGTCACCAAGATGGCCACGATGGAGTTCCGGGTCAAGACGGCCGACGCCGTCGAAACGGCATAAAGGATGGCGAAACTCAGCGTTAGCAGCGGCGCGACGGCCAGCACGCCCGGCGCCCATACGCCGGCCCGGACGCCCGTGATGAGCCACACCCCGCCGACGAGGAAGCCGGCCAGGATCAGCACGAAGAACAGGCCGCCGAAATACTTGAGCAGCAGGAGCGGCCCCCGGCCGACCGGCTTCGACAGGAGCATGACGACCGACCCCGGCCGCAGCATGTTCGGGATGAAGAAGCTGGTCACGATCACCGCGATCAGGATGATGAGCAGCCCGCCGACGGAACTGAGAATCAGGTCTTGAATCGTGTACAGGGCGTAGCCCAGCGGAATCGGGATGGGCGACTCCCACGCGCCGAACAGGACGGAGAACTTGACGGGCCACAGCCGCGGCTCGGCCGACGGCCCGGTCGTCACCTTGTACACCCGCTCGCCCGGCGCGTCCGTCGGCAACCGCTCCAACCCGGTGACCGGGAGTTGCGAATCCTTCTCGAATTCGGCCCCGAAGAACTCCCGGACCATCTCGTCCGTCACCGGGGCCACCAAATGCCACTTGGCGGGGTCCAACGTCGCCCGGTCCTCCACGCGCAGCTTGTCCCCCTTGGAGTCGTGCCACGCGGCCACATACTTCTCGAACACCTCCTCGGCCGCCGGCGCCGGGGCCACGCCCTTCATGTCCGCCTTCGGGGCCGGCTCTTTCGGCGGCTCGCCCGGCAACGTCGCATTCTTGACGACGATTGTGAACTCGTGTTCCCCGGTCGATTCGTGGGCGCCCTCTTTCAGTGTCTTGAACGTCGTGAGGGTGTAGTCCGGGTGGGCGTACGGCCGGCCGTTGCCGCGGTCTACCATCGGGACGGAGAATTTGCCCCGGCTCAGCTTGACCACCGGCGACGACAGGTCTCGGAGCGTCTGCTCCACCGTCGCCTTCGGGGCGGCCGCCGTGTACCCGATGCTGGCGACGAGGGCCAGGAAGACGGCCCCCAGGATCAGCATGACCAGCAGCGTCTTGCTGTCCCACGCCTCGCGCAGGGAGTCTTTCAGAATGGCGACGGACTTCTTCATCGGTAATCCCCCCGGCGGTCATCGGGCCGGCCCTTGCTGTGGCCGCGGTCGTACTCGTCGCGGTCGGCCTGCCGCTTCTTGCGGCGGACGTCCACGCCCGGCTCGGCCGCCTCGACCAGCGAGACGAAAATGTCTTCCAACGTCTGCCGCTGCTCGACCATGTGCGTCATCCGCAGGCCCTTGTCCCGCACCAGTTGCAGCGCCGGGTCGATCGACTGGCCGTCGGCCAGCGTGATTTCCCAGCGGTCGCCGGCCGGCTTGAGGGCGAACCCCATCGCCCGGATCTCGGCCTCGGGGAACGGGCCGCCGTCCACGCCGAGGACGAACACGCCGCGGCGGGCGGTGAGTTCTTGGACCGTCCCCTCGCGGATCAGTTCGCCCTTCTGCATGATGGCGACGCGGTCGCACATCAGCTCGATTTCGCCGAGCAGGTGCGAGTTGACGAACACCGTCGCCCCCTTGCGCTTGCGGTCGGCGATCATCTCGCGGATTTCCCGGCGGCCGACCGGGTCCACCCCGTCGGTCGGCTCGTCGAGGAAGATCAGGTCGGGGTCGTGGAAGATGGCCTGGGCGATGCCGGTGCGCTGCTTCATGCCCTTGGAGTAGGTGCGGATCTTGTGGTGCATCCGGGCCGCCAGCCCGACTTGGTCGAGCAGTTCGGGAATCTTCTTACGGCGGTCGTCTTTCGACATGCCGTATAGGATGCCGTAATAGTCCATCAAGCTGTAGGCGCTGTGGTACTCGGGAAATCGGTGGTCCTCGGGCAGATAGCCGACCCGCCGGCGGATGTCCGTGGACCCGGCCGGCTCGTGGAACAGGGTGGCCTCGCCCTCGCCGTGCTTGACGATGCCGAGCAGGATTTTGATGAGGGTGGTCTTCCCGGCGCCGTTCTGGCCGAGCAGGCCGAAGATCTCGCCCGGCTCGACCCGCAGCGTGACCCCCTTGAGGGCCGCGACCCCGCGGTAGTTCTTCCGCAGGTCGCGCGTTTCAATCACAGACACGACGGCTCCGTGTTGTTGGGAATGGAAGCCATTCTACAAACTTGGGGCTGAAGAGAAGACTCACCACACAGGCGCGAAGGCCGCGCAAAGACTCACAAAGAAGACCCGCGGGGAATTTCTTCTCCATCTTCTCTGTGTAACTTGGGGCGGCCTTCGTGCCTTCGTGGTGAGTCTTCTCTTCAGCCCCAAGATGAGTGTTAGTGTAACGCCCCCGTATCGTCTTCATGGGTAACGGCGGTCCCTGCCGGCCGCCGGGCCGCGTGGTACAATACCCGGCATGAAGTCCAAGCCCCCCGCGGCCGACGCCCGCCGGCCGGAGTTCGAGGCCCTGTACGCCCGGCACAGCCGGGAAGTCTGGGCGATGGCTTACGCCCGGTGGCTCGACGCGGACTTGGCCCTGGACATCGCCCAAGAGGCGTTCCTGCGGCTCTGGAAGCACTGGGAAGACGGGCTGGAAGAGATTCAGAACGTGCGGGCGTGGCTGCTGCGGGTGGCCCGCAACCTCGCGGAGGATTACGCCAAGAGCGCCTTCCGCAAGAACGGCACGATGGCCCCGCAACAAATGGGCGGCGTGCGCTCCCACGAGCCGCCGCCGCTGGAGACGATGGAGCGGAATGAGGCGTTCGCCCAAATCCGGGCGACGCTGGACGACCTGCCGGCCGACGACCGGCACATCTTGACACTGCGGTACGCCTTGGATTACGACGCTTCGCAAATCGCGGAGATGCTGGGGATTAACACGACCGCCGTACACATGCGACTCAGCCGGGCCAGACAGCGCCTCGCCGACCGCCTGACCGCCCAAGGGCAGACGACCTTATGACAAACGCCACTCAAAACCGCCAACCCGAAGCCGTCGACCGGCTCCTCGGCGACTACTTCAAGGCCCAGATGCCGAAGCAGTGGGCCGCCCCGCGGCCGGCCGGCGCCCGGCCGGCCGCCGCGCCGGCGACGGACACGCTGACCCCGAGCCGCTGGGCCTTGGCCGCCTCCGTCGCCCTGCTGATCGGCGGCGGCTGGTTCGTCACCCAGTTCGCGGACAACGGCAAGCCGAAGAACACGACGAATTTGGACGACGGGACGGCCAACGTGAAACACCTGAAAGACTTGGGGAAGAAGCCCCGCTGACATTCAGAACACAGGAAACGACGACGGCCGCCCCATCAAGGGCGGCCGTCGTCGTTTCTGTATCCGCTTATCTCCGACACCAAACAGTGTAAGCCGCGACGCGGAGGCTTTGCGG
>JAYTTY010000405.1:0-5134 GCA_043744795.1 Zavarzinella sp.
AGCCGGATCAACGAGTGTTGATTTGTTCACCAAGCCAAAAAACTGGCTCCGGCAACGGGGACAATGCGCCCTGAAAAGTGCGAAAGACTAGTCAGAGAACTTCAAAAATCAGAAACCCAAGCCGCGAAAAGCGTTGAGGCGAATGCCACGCGCATGATTTTGCGTGTGCCTGGCATTCGGCTCACCCTACCTCGCTCACCGTGTCACTTCCCCAGCGTCCCGGCCAGCATCCCGTGGACTTCGGCCGAGGCTTTCACCACCAGGGCGCCGCTCGGAGCGTGGTAGGTGATTTCGCCTTTGCCGTCGCTGCCGGCGCCTTTCCAACTGTTGGGGTCCACGCTGTTCTTGACCATGTTCACGATCTCGGCCACGTTCTGCTGGGCTTGCAGTTGGTCGTAGGCCGTGCCGAGGCGGATGGCGCCGCCGGGGATGGCGCCGGTGCCGATGACGAGGTCGCCGAGGTAGTAGACGCGGGTTTCCATCGTCTGGGCGGCCTTCTCGCGCGTCACGATCAGAATGCGGCCGTCCTTCACGATGTAGGTGAGGTTGTAACTCGCCAGCAACATCTTGAGGGCGGTGCGGCCCTGCACGGCCGTCGGCGTTTGCAGGGTGGCGGTCGTGGAGGCGTCGATGCCGGCGTCGGTCATCGTCTGCTTGTCCAGCGTGATCGGCTGCTTGAGGGTCGCGGACACCTGCTTCAGGGCTTCTTGCAGCGTCATGTCCTTGATGTCGAATTCGACCGGCGACTTCAAGGCGGTCAACATGCTCTTCATGGCCGGGTCGAGCTTCGTCTTGCGCAGCTCGGTGATCTCCTTGAACCGCTTCGCGTCGTACTCGATGTCCCCCTTCGGCATCACGGACTGCTTGTTCAAGTCGAGGGCCGCGAGGCGGTACGACTCGGCCTGCTGGGCGTGGATCAGCTTGATCTCTTCGATGGTCTTGGCCTTGGTGATGAGGTCCGGCAACGCGATGACCGTCGGGTTGGCCGGGTACTTGCCGGCGAGGGCGTCGATCTCCGTCTTGGCCTGCTTCAGGGCGCCGGCCTTGTAGAGGGCGCCGATGGTGTCGATGCTGCGCCGGATGTTGGCGTCTTCTTCCAGCCACGCCTTACGGCGTTCGACTTCCGCCGCCTTGAGCGGGTTGGCCGTCGTCCCGGCGATCTCCGGCTTCTTGCCGGCCTCGGCCGCGCGCAGGGCGTCGCCGAGCTGGGCGCGCAGCTTGTCCGTCTCCTTCTTCGGCAGGACCGGGTCGTCCAGCATGCGCATCGCCTGGCGGATGCGCTCGGCCGCCCGCACGCTGCTGCCGGCCGCCTGGAGCTTCTGGGCCTCGGCGACCGAGCTTTGGACGGCCGCTTCCACCTTCAGCAAGGCGACGGCTTGCAGCTTTTCCTGCTGCTTCAGCAACTGGTCTTGGGCGGGGCTGACGGCGGCGACCGAGAGGGCGACCACCCCGGCGGTGACGAAATGGCGGAGACGCATGGCCCGTGATCCTTCGGGAAGAACGTGGTTCGTACCCCTTCAACGTAACCGACCGGCCCGACGTTTGCCAGTCGATCCGAATGTCGCCGGCGGTTGAAATGGGTTGGCGGCGGGGCAGGTGCGCGTCACGGCCGTCAGGACTGGCGCAAAATGAACCGCCGCGAGGCGGCCTTGTTGGAGTCCCGCCTTCAGGCGGTCTTGGACCTCTCACCCGCGGGCGGCCGGCGAACCGAGTCTTCGAGGGTTCGCCATTGTGGGTGACGACTGTTCGCCCAAGGGGTCGGACCCTCGAAGACTCGGTCCTCCTGTCTATTGCGGCGGGGAGGTCACAGACCGCTTAAAAGCGGGACTCCAACGCGACCGCCTGAGGGCGGTTCACCCCTCGCAATCCCGGACCATCGCCGGCCGCAGTTCCCCGGCCAGGAACACCGACCCGGCGACGGCGACGCCGTCGGCCTCGGTGAGTTGCGCCCGGGCGGCTTGCCATGCCGTCTCCGGGTCCGGGTGGATTTGCACATCAACGGCCCCGAGGGCGGCGAGCCAGTCGGCCATCTGCTTCGGGTCGGCCGAGCGCGGGTTGCTGGCGTAGCGCGTCAGGTGCCACCCGGCGACGAGCGGGGCCAACTCGGCCAGCATCTCGCGGATCTGCTTGTCGTTCGACGCGGCGAAAATCATGCGCCACTTCCCCGCCACGCGGTACGTCGTCCGCAGCGTGTCAACCAGCGCTTTTACCGAGGCGATGTTGTGGGCGCAGTCCAGCACGACGGCCGGGCGTTCGGAAAGCCGTTCCTGCCGGGCGGGCCACGACACGGTGCGAAGCCCGTCCCGCATGGCCACATCCGAGATCGCGAGGCCCAAGCGTCTCAACCGATCGGCCGCCGCCACGGCCCCGGCCGCGTTGACGGCCTGATGGGCGCCGGCCAAGCCCACGGCGAAGACGCCGGAGATGGCGGGAGTTTCGATCCAAGCGTCCCCGAGCCGGTACTCGGCGCGGAAGTCCCGGCCGTACTGCCACAGCGGGGCGTGCAACTCGGTCGCCACGGCGGCGATCACGGCGGCGGCCTCCGGCTCGTCGGCCGTGGAGACGACGGGCACGCCGCGCTTGACGATGCCCGCCTTTTGGAAGGCGATCTCCCCGAGCGTGTGCCCGAGAATCGCCATGTGATCGTAGCTGATGTTGGTGATGACGGACAGCATCGGCTCGCACACGTTGGTCGAGTCGAACGTCCCGCCGAGGCCGACTTCCACGACGGCCACGGCCACGCGCCGGCAGTCGAAGTGCAAAAATCCGAGGGCGGTGACGACTTCGAAGAACGTCGGGCTGTGGGCCGGGTCGCCGAGGGCGTCCATCGCCGTGACGGCCGCGGCGACTTCGCCCATGCGGGCCGCCATCTCGGCCGGCGAGATGGGCACGCCGTCCACTTGGATGCGCTCGGAAAGGTCGGTCAGGTGCGGCGACGTGAACAGCCCGGTGCGGTGCCCGGCCGCCCGCAGGATGCTCTCCAGCATGGCCGCGGTGGACCCCTTGCCCTTGGTCCCGGCGACGTGGACGACGCGCACGCGGCGGTGCGGGTCGCCGAGGCGGGCGAGCAGGGCGCGCATGCGGTCGAGGGTCAAGTCCCCCGGCCGCGGCTGCCGGCGCTCGTAGTCGATGCGCCCGTGCCAGAACGCGATGGCCTCGTCGTAGGTCATGCCGTCAGGGTATGAGGCCGATGTGTCACTCGCCCGGCGCCGGCGCCGCGACTGAGGGTTTCTCCTTCGGCGGCAGCAACTCCAACTGGTCCGCGAGGACTTCGACGTACGCCGGCCGCGGCTTGCCGCGGTAGCGGACGCGGTAGACTTGGGCGCCCTTCGGCCCCAGCGCCCCGCGGTGTTCCACGACCTTGCCGGTCATGCCGGTGCTCCCCAACAGACGGACCCGAGCGCCGATGGGGAAAATGATGTCTGTCATGTTGACCACGGCCAATCCCTCCGACGCCTCACCACGGCGGCGCCCCGATTAAGATGCTCAATTTATCGTACACGATCCGGTCAAGTTCCGTCGCCAACCCCGCGCAGGCCCCTTGCCACGCGCGTACCGTGGGCAACACGAACGGCCCGCCGTGGGCCGGCGGTTGCTTCTTGTAATGAGCGGCGTAGTTACGCCAAAGGTTCAGGTGGCTCAGCATCGTCACCCGCGCCGCGTTGGCCGGGTCGGCCCCCAGACCCGTCCTGAGATCGACGCCGAAGCGCTCAAAGTCCTCGCGGATCGCCTCATACCGCGCGTTGCCCGCGTCGAGATCACGACCGCCCAAGCTTTGGAGTTGGACCATGAGCCGCATTTCGATCGACGCGGGGATTGCGTTGCAAACGACTTGAATGCATTCCGTGTGCAAGTCCCGGCAGAAGCCCTGGAAGTGGGCGCTGAGGAGCATGACGTAGCCGCGCAGGTTCTCGTCCGCGAGGCGGGCGTTCGGGGCCGGACTTGTCAGGCCGGCGGCACACTGGGCGTGGATGTCATCCAGCCCGGCCGTCCGGTCGGCGGTCCAATAAGTGAGGGCGGCGGACGGCATGAACGGTTCCGTGACTCTATCCCGAGGCCACCTCATTGTAGTCACTTACCGCCACGACTCCGGGTGCGGCATCCGGCCCAGCGCGGCGACGGCGGCCCGCGTCTCCCGGGCCGTCTCGGCCCCGCGGCTCAACTCCTCGACCAAGCGGCGCGCGTCGGCAGTCTTCACCTGTTCCAAGACGGTCAACGCCCGCAGGAACCGGAGGGTTTCCGGCGGCGGGACGGGGGCCGCCTGTTTGGCGATCAGGGCGTCCAAGCGATCCCGGACCTCGGCCGAGGCCGCCAATCGCGCGGCCCGCTTGAGGTCGGGGATCACCGAATACCCGGCCAGTTCAAGTGTGCGCGAGGCCGCCGCGCGGGCGCGGAACTCGGGGCTGTCGAGGCCCGCGACGAGCGCGGCCACCTCGACGACCGAGTATGGCGGGACCGGCCGCAGCCGCTCCCGCAGGAACGGCAGCAATGCCTCCGGCGGCGTCTCGGCCAACCGCCACACGGCCGCCCACGCCGTCTTGGCCTTCGCGTCCGCCAAGTCGGCCCACCAGCGTTGCAGATCACTCGGCCAGTGGACCAGGCGGAACTTGCGCGGGGTGAATTGGGAAATGTCCCACGTCAGGGCGGTGCCGTCGTCCAGCGGCGTGAACACGAGTTTGTCGCCGGGAACCATCCAAGAAGAAATGGTTCCGCCGAAGTCTACGGCAAGAGCGCCGCGTTCTTGCAACGTAGCCAAATCGAAGACCCGGATCGTGTTTTTTTCGATTAACAAAAAGGCGCGGGCGTCGCCGGCCATCAGTACATCGGACGGGTTGGATTGCTGTCGTTGCAAAGTCGCGAGCGCTTGCCCGGTGATGACATCTCGGGCGCACAAGTCATAAGAACATGCCCCGCCGCAAAACCCGTCACTTTCCCATGCGATCGTCATCCGACTGTCGGGCGTGTATGCCTCTCCCTGCTGAAGGCCCCGTCCGAATTCTGTGGCCCGCGCGCCGACTATTCCCGTCTGCGGATCTACTAAGGATCACGAATTTATTAACTGTCCCATTTGGTCGGAATCGTGCGGGATGGCACGATAGTTCCAGGCGGGGAGTTCTTCGTCGAAGCGGATTTT
>JAYTTY010000406.1:0-5130 GCA_043744795.1 Zavarzinella sp.
CCGGTGTCTTCCTCGACCGCCTCAGCAGGTTCGGTGAGGAGTACAACCACCTGTCTAACGCTGTGGACGAGGCGGAGGCGGCCATCGCTCTAAAGCGCCAGCGGATGGACGAGATAAGCGCCGAAGTTCAAAAGCTTCAGGAAGCCGGGCTCGTCCTTGGCTTCGACATGCTTAAGGAAAACGCCCGTCGCTGGGAGGAGGCTCGGCCTCCTGCGGGAGGAACCGGACCGGTCGAAGTGCGCCCACCCCTCCCGCCGCCGCCCCCGCCGCCGCCGGGGATGCCGCCGCCCAAGGCGTGAACCGCCGCCCGCCGCCCGACCCTCTAACTTTCTCCACAGCCCGTTCGC
Source organism: Zavarzinella sp. (assembly GCA_043744795.1). GTDB lineage: Bacteria > Planctomycetota > Planctomycetia > Gemmatales > Gemmataceae > Zavarzinella. The sequence goes on from JAYTTY010000406.1 coordinate 348, forward strand.
GGAAGAAGGCCGACCGCCATGCTCCAACTCGACTCCAAAGTGCCGACCGGGCCGCTGGAAGACAAGTGGACCAAGTACAAGTTTGACTCCAAGCTCGTCAACCCGGCGAACAAGCGGAAGTACTCCGTCATCGTCGTCGGCACCGGCTTGGCCGGGGCGTCGGCCGCCGCCACGCTGGCCGAACTCGGGTATCAGGTCCACTCGTTCTGCTACCAAGACTCCCCGCGGCGCGCCCACAGCATCGCCGCCCAAGGGGGCATCAACGCCGCCAAGAACTACCAGAACGACGGCGACAGCATCAAGCGGCTCTTTTACGACACGATCAAGGGGGGCGACTTCCGCGCCCGCGAGGCGAACGTCTACCGCCTCGCCCAATGCAGCGTCAACATCATCGACCAGTGCGTGGCCCAAGGCGTGCCGTTCGCCCGCGAGTACGGCGGCCTGTTGGCCAACCGCTCCTTCGGCGGGGCGCAGGTCTCCCGCACATTCTACTGTCGCGGGCAGACGGGGCAGCAACTCCTGATCGGGGCGTACCAGACCCTCAGCCGGCAAATCGGCTTCGGCAAGGTGACGATGCACCCCCGCCGGGAGTTCATGGACCTCGTCGTCTCGGACAACCGCGCCCGCGGCATCGTGGTCCGCGACATGGTGACGGGCAAGATCGAGTCCTTCTCGGCCGACGCCGTTCTGCTCTGCACCGGCGGGTACTGCAACACGTACTTCCTCTCCACGAACGCGGTCGGGTGCAACGTCAGCGCCACGTACCGGGCGTACAAGCGCGGGGCGGCCTTCGCCAACCCGTGCTACACGCAGATTCACCCGACGTGCATCCCCGTCGCCGGCGACCACCAGTCGAAGCTCACGCTGATGAGCGAATCCCTGCGGAACGACGGCCGCATCTGGGTGCCCAAGTCGGCCGCGGACGCGGGCAAGCCCGCCGGCCAAATCCCCGAGGCCGACCGCGATTATTACTTGGAGCGCATGTACCCGAGCTTCGGCAACCTCGCCCCGCGCGACATCGCCAGCCGGCAGGCGAAATACGTCTGCGACGAGGGCCGCGGCGTCGGCCCCGGCGGCCGCGGCGTGTACCTCGACTTTGCCGCCGCCATCGCGCGGGACGGCAAGACCAAGGTGGCCGAGAAGTACGGCAACCTGTTCGAAATGTACGAGCGCATCACCGGGGAGAGCGGCTACGAACAGCCGATGCGCATCTACCCCGCCCTGCACTACACGATGGGCGGCCTGTGGGTCGATTACGGCCTGATGTCGAACGTCCAAGGTCTGTTCGTGCTGGGCGAGGCGAACTTCAGTGACCACGGGGCCAACCGCCTCGGGGCCTCGGCCCTCATGCAGGGCCTCGCGGACGGCTACTTCGTGGTCCCGTACACGCTGGCCAACTTCTTCGCCAGCGCCAAAAAGGAAGTGCTGCCGGCCGACAGCACCGAGTTCAAGCGGTGCGAAGACGAGGTCAACAAGTCGATTCAGCGGTTGCTTTCGATCAAGGGTAAGCGGACGGCCGTGGAGATCCACCGCGACCTCGGCAAGATCATGTGGGACAACGTCGGCATGGCCCGGACGCGGCAATCCCTCGAATCGGCCATCGGCCAGATTCGCACGTTGCGGGACGAGTTCTGGACCAACGTGACCGTGCCGGGGTCCGGGGCCGACCTGAACCAGTCCTTGGAGCGGGCCGGCCGCGTCGCCGACCACTTGGAGTTCGGCGAACTCCTCGCCCGCGACGCCCTGACACGGGAAGAGTCGTGCGGCGGCCACTTCCGCGAGGAGTACCAGGACCAGGGCGAGACCAAGCGGGACGACGAGAACTTCAGCCACGTCGCCGCGTGGGAGTACGCCGGCGTGACGGCCGACCCTATTCGGAACGTCGAACCGCTGACGTGGGAAGTCGTGCAGCCGTCCGTCCGCAGTTACAAATAAGGGGGGGGCGATGCCGTTCAGTGATTTCGACATGGCGACGGTGGAAAGTGATTTGGCATTGACCATCGCGCCCCGCGTCAGTCTGTTTTCTCATGTGCCCGTGATGGCCACTCCCCCAGAAATCCTGCGGGCCTTGGCGCCCGGGTTTAAGTTGGCCAAAGACTCCGACAATGAAAAAGCCAAATCCGAGTTCATCATCGCGCCGATGTTGATTCAGTTGTGGCAGGCGATGGGGGAGTCGTTCGGGCTATTCACCGGCGTCGAGTTGAACGCGGACTCAAGCCGCGGCTTAAACGGCGTCTGCGATTATTTGCTGACGAAGTCGCCCTTTCAACTTCGCCCCCGGCTGCCCATTTTGGTGATCATCGAGGCCAAAAAAGACAGCGTTCACAACGGGTTGTGGCAGGCCGCCGCCGCCGCTTACGCCGCCGGCCTCGTCAACAGTACCGGTGGCCATCCGATGATTGCGACTTATGCCGCCGCCTCGACGGGAATACAATGGCTCTTCCTGAAAGTCGAAGGGTCCGTCGTGACGATCGACACGGATCAATACTTCATCACCGACCTCGGTAAGATCTTCGGCATCCTCAAACACATCATCGAAACCGCCTGACAGGTACGCAGTCAATATGAAACTCACCCTGCACGTCTGGCGGCAAAAAGACGCGGCCTCCCCCGGCCGGATGGAGACGTACCCGGCGGACGACGTGTCCCCGGACATGTCGTTCCTCGAGATGCTGGACACGGTGAATGAGAAGCTGATTCACCAAGGCCAGGAGCCGATCGCCTTCGACCACGACTGCCGGGAGGGCATCTGCGGGTCGTGCGCCATGATGATTAACGGCATGGCCCACGGCCCCGAGAAGGGGACCACCGCGTGCCAACTGCACATGCGCAAGTTCAAGGACGGCGAGGCCGTCTACGTCGAGCCGTGGCGGGCGAAAGCCTTCCCGGTGCTGAAAGACCTCGTCACCGACCGCGGCGCCTTCGACCGCATCATCCAGGCCGGCGGGTTCGTCTCCGTGAACACGGGCGGCACCCCGGACGGCAACGCCATCCCGGTGCCGAAGGAAGCGTCGGACTCGGCGATGGACGCCGCCTCCTGCATCGGCTGCGGGGCGTGCGCCGCCGCGTGCAAGAACGCCTCGGCCATGCTATTCGTCGCCGCCAAGGTGGCCCACTTGGGCAACTTGCCGCAGGGCCAGGCCGAACGCCGGGACCGCGTGCTCAAGATGGTGGACCAGCACGACAAGGAAGGCTTCGGCCACTGCACGAATCAGTACGAGTGCGAGGCCGCCTGCCCGAAGAGCATCGGCGTGAAGTTCATCGCCCAGTTGAACCGCGACTACATCTTGAGTTCGCTGAAAATGGTCAACAAGCGGGAAGCGACCGGGGCCGACGCGGCGGCGGGGTGAACAGGTTTCCAGCTCCAACGGAGCGTCCGGTAGTAGCCAGCCCCGGGAGGGGCTGGACCCGCGGGGTGAAATGTTTTCAAGCCCTGAAGGGGCGGCCGGGACTGAGACGCAGTTCCGGCCGCCCCTTCAGGGCTTGAAGAATTGTGGGGCTTCGATCCCATGCCCTTCCGGGCATGGCTACAACCGGACGCTCCTTTGGAGCTGAAAACAAAGACGACTCACTTCTTCAACGTCTCTCCATCTTTCTTATCGACCTTCGGCTCAACCACCTTCTCAACCTGTCGCTTGTAAACCACCACTTGCCGGTGCGGGGCGGCCCGCAAGTCATCGGGCCGGTTGCGGCCGGGGACCGGGTAGGCGACGGTCAGCACGTCCCCGTCGATCTTGAACACGGCTTTCTGTTTCTTGAGCGGCTTATCCGGCGTCGCGGTGGCCCGCTCCAAGTCCCAGTCGTCGCGGTCGGTGATGTTGAAGTCGATCACGCCGGGGTCGGCGGGGAACAGGGCGAACTTCCCGCCCTGCACGACTTTGTTTCCGTCCAGCCGGGCGAACTCGTTTTGGCTGAACACCAAGGCCCGGCCCTTCACGGGGTAGACTTGCAACCCGTCAGCGGTAATGAGGGAATCGGGAATCCACACGCCTTGGAGTCGCTTCATCGCCAAGTCGTACTCGACCTTGGCGATGGCCTCCGGGGTTTGGGCGAACGCGCCCGCCCCCGCGAACAGAACTGATGAGCAAATGATGGCCGCCCCGCGCATGACTTTTCCTCCTGAATTCGGTCAGCATACCCGACCGTTAAAACTCGTCCCACGCCGAAACGTTGGGCGGGCCGGGCAAACCGGGCTGGATTTTTCCCGGCGGCCCCGATATTCCGCATTTTTGGCATCGGAGCGACCGTCATGAAAAATGCGTGGATCGGGGCCGGCGTCGTCGGCGTGCTGGCCGTCGCGTGGCACTTCGGGCAGGCGAAGAAAGTGGCCCCCCCTGTCGCGCCGGCCGAGCCGGACACCGACGTGGTCGTGAGCGGATACAGCATTATCGTTTGGGGTGACGCGCCCGCCGAGCCGCCGAAACCGCTCGCCGAAGGCTTGGACCTGTCGCGGGCGTTCAACCCGGGCGCCGAAGAGGAAGTGTCGCCGCTGGTGCTGGCCAGTTTCCAGGCCCCGGACGACAAGCCCGCCCCGCCGCCGGCGTCCCGCTACCGGCCGATGCTCGTCGGCGTGGACGCCCTTAATTTGACCGGGTTCCGCTTGGGTTGGCTGAGCGTGCCACTGCCGACCGCCGACGTGCTGACAATCATGCCGCGGGAAGTGAAGTAGAAGGCATTTTTAGCCGCGGATCGAACACGAATAAAGGCAGAAGACGAAGAGAAGAACTTCACCACAGAGGACACAGAGAGCACAGAGGAAAACCAAAGCCGAGGAAAGGCATTT
>JAYTTY010000407.1:0-19953 GCA_043744795.1 Zavarzinella sp.
AAGTTATTTCGGAGAGAACGAGCTATCTCCACGTTTGATGATACTTTCAATCCTCCACACAGCTCATCCCCTAGTTTTTCAACACTAGTGAGTTCGGTCTTCCAGAGAGTGTTACCTCTCCTTCATCCTGGCCATGCGTAGTTCACGTGGTTTCGCGTCTACCGCACCGGACTTGACGGCCTATTCAGCCTCGCTTTCACTACGACTCCGCGCCATAAGCGCTTAGCCTTGCCCGTTACGGTAAGTCGTCGGATCATTATGCAAAAGGCACGCGATCACCCTGGCTTGCGCCGTAGGGCTCTCACCGCTTGTAGGCATGTGGTTTCAGGTTCACGGTCCTCCCCTTGTCGGGGTTCTTCCCATCTTTCGCTCGCGCTACTGGTTCACTATCGGTCACTAGAGAGTATTTAGCCTTGCGGGATGGTCCCCGCCGATTCAGACCACGTTTCACGTGCATGGTCTTACTCAGGATACCCCTCGGCCCCTCCATCTGTCGCCTACGGGGCTGTCACCCGCTATGGCCGGCCTTCCCAGGCCGTTCGGCTAAACGTCAGAGTCCTAAATGGGGTCCTACAACCCCGGGGAGACAAGTCTCCCCGGTTTGGGCTGTTCCGCTTTCGCTCGCCGCTACTAACGGAATCGCTTTTGCTTTCTCTTCCACCAGGTAATGAGATGTTTCAGTTCCCTGGGTTTGCACGGGAATTCCGGGATCAATACTCGTTTGACAATTCCCCCGGACTTTTCGCAGTCTTCCACGCCCTTACGCCTTCTAGTGCCAAGACATCCCCCACACGCCCTTACTAGCTTGACCACACTTCTCCCGTCCTCGGCCAGCGTTTCCGCTCGACGATTCAGATTGAAGCAGAGTTTCTAGCCCCGGCATTGCATGCGCCGGGCTTGTAACTATCGCTCTTCTCTATTCTTCTAAGGCACAAAAATCATGATCACACTCCAATCGTCGTCTGCAACAACCCCCGCACACATTGCTGTGCGTGGCGGCCGTTGCGTCCTTCGCTTGGATGCAACTTATACCCATACCGAATTGTCAAAGATCGCCGGCGTGTCTTTCGACAGGTCGCACCGGCTGGCCTCGGGCTGTTACCCCCTCGGCGTCGCCAAGCGTTTCAGCTCGGCCCTCATCGCGATGAGTCAATGTAAGTGCTTGTAGGCATTACATTTACATCGTCGCGAAGAATACTCTATGACTCATCCCGGCCGGCGTCAACCGGGGGCGAAATTATTTTTTCGCCTCTTCTACTTCTCAGCGTCACCACCACTTCTTGAGTAGTGTGGATGGAGATGAGGGGAATCGAACCCCTGACATCTAGCTTGCAAAGCTAGCGCTCTCCCGACTGAGCTACATCCCCTTGGATGAGTCACATATTGTGTTTTAAAAGATCAGTGCGCGTACCTGGATTCGAACCAGGGACCTCAGCTTTATCAGAGCTGCGCTCTAGCCAACTGAGCTATACGCGCGACACAAGAGCCATCCGACCGGCGGCCACTCTCATCCCGGTCAGCCTCGGACTCACACCCTCAAACAAAAAAGCCAAACCTATTGTCGGTCTGGCTTCCCCGCGACGGTAATGGTCGTGAGAAGCTACCTCGGGATAATAATCAAGTGGTCGCAAATCATTCAACGTCTCGCTGATCGACCGCCGTTGACCGGCGGGAACCATTGATGTCGCACACAGACTCCGTGGCTGATGGAGAATCCTATCGACGCCGCGTTCGCGCGACAAGATTTTTTCACCCGCTTTTTTCTTGCAATCTTCCGCCGAGTTGTTCTCAGCCACTCCCTTCTCGTTCTCATCCAAGGACTTATGGTTTCCCTGACACGCCTGAAAAAACTTTCGCCACCCGCCAAAACGCCGGAGTCACCGCCGCGAGGCGACGCCTCTATGATGACCCGAGACCCCTCTTCGCCGGGAAATCCTCATGACCCCCGCCGCCTTCGAACAGCTTCTTTCCCCGGCGGGCCAAGCGCTTCTGGCCGAACTGGCCCTTCTTCAACTGCGGGAAGCCGACTTTCTTCGCCTTTACCAGCGGTTCGCCAAAATGGTTTCTTCCGACTTGGCAAAGGCCGGGTTGGAGACCGTCATCCTCCGTCAAAAAGCGTTCGGCAAGTTCACGAACGCCGATCGCATGTACTTCACTCGCGAGGGGTTGGAACAATCATCCGGCGAAGTGATTTCCAAGTATCGGGCGAATCGCTTCGCCCCGTGGCTGACTGTTGCCGACTTCTGCTGCGGCCTTGGTGGCGACCTTATCGGCCTCGCCGAATCCCACCGCGTCATCGGCGTCGATCTTGACCCGCTGCGTTTGGCGATGGCCCGCGAAAACCTGCGGGCATACGGGCGACTTGAAGCCGCCGAATTGGTTCAAGCCGATGCGGTCGAGTTTCGCCGGCCGGACGTGCGAGCCGTTTTCTTCGACCCGGACCGTCGGGCCGACGGCGAACGACACGTTTCACTGGCCAAATACCAGCCGTCAATCGCGCGCGTTCTTGCGGGATTGCCCGGTGATTTCCCCGTCGGCATCAAGATCGCCCCGGGCATCCCGCGCCATGAAATCGAGCCGTTTGACGGCGAAGCCGAGTTTATTTCCGTGGCCGGCGAGTTGAAGGAATGCGTCCTCTGGCTCGGCCCTCTCAAGACGGTTCGCCGCCGGGCCACCGCCCTGCCCTCCGGTGATTCGATGGCGGCCGACGCCCCCGCAATCCAGCGGCCGCCCGTCCCGCCCCAAGATTTCCTCTACGACCCCGACCCGGCGATCATCCGTTCGGGTTTGGTGACCAACCTCGCGGAAGAACTCGACGCCCGCCCCATCCACCCGGAAATCGCCTACCTCACGAGCCGAGAACGCCGGCCGACGCCGTGGGCAACCGTCTACGCATTGGAAGAAGTGATCCCTTTCCACGCCAAGAACTTAGGGAAGGCCCTGCAACGCCGAAACGTCGGCCATGTATCAATCACCAAACGCGGCTCGGCCGTCAACGTGGACGACCTGCGCCGCCTCTGGAAGTTGACCGGCGGCGAATCCCGCACGGTCATCCTCACTCGCGACGCGGCCGACCGCCCGCTGGGAATCATCGCCCGTAGGATTTAATGGCGGAGGAGAAGAGAAGAACTTCACCACAGAGGACACAGAGGAAAGACAGGAGAGGAAAGAAATGATCAGCAGATCAATCAAATGCACGCAGACAATACCCGAAGTAACTTGGCCTGATCCGCGGACATCGGATTTCATCTGCGGATGATCCTGCCTTGGTCTTTCTCGGTCTTTCCTCTGTGCTCTCTGTGTCCTCTGTGGTGAAGTTCTTCCGCTTGATCTTCGCGTAACGAGTTCACTATTTTGTTGACCGCCCACGGCCAAAACGGTTACGATGACCATCGGCCTTTCTTCCCGCGTTCTCGGGTGACACCATGCGTTTGTTCAGCCATCTTTTGCTAGCCCTCGGGTTCGGCTTGGGCCTCGCGGGCGTGGCGCCGGCCGGCGAGTCGTTCGACGTTGTCGTCCAACAACTGGCCCACCCCAAGTACGCCGAGCGGGAGAAGGCGGCCAAGCAACTGGTCGAGATCGGCGAACCCGCCCTGCCCTCACTGCGGGCCGTGCTGAATTCCTCGGACCAAGAGGGTCGGCTGCGGGCCGAGCAACTCATCGCCAAGATCGAGTCGGCCGCCCGCTCGAAGAAGTTGCTCGCCGCCCCGAAATTGCGCATCAAGATCGACAACAAGCCGTTGGACAAGGCGGTGGCCGAGGTGGCCAAGCTCGCCAAGTTGCCGTTGTCCCTGAACGTCTCCGGCCCGGCCCTCACGAAGAACATCACCGTGGACACGGGCGAATTGCCGTACTGGGAAGCCGTCGAGGCGTTCTTCAAAGCCGCCGGCTTGGGGGAAGAAGTCGGCCCGCCCGGCGTCCAACAACCGGACATCGCCATCCAACAGAAACTCATCATCAACGGCCCGTCGGGCGATCCTTACGCGATTGTCCGACCGGCGGGCGCCACGCCCCACCGCTTGATTGTCACCACGAAGCCGATGCCGAGCTTTACCGGCAACGGCATCCGCGTGAAGGCCTCGTCGCAGCCCCTCTTGCCCGGAAAGGATAACGTCAACAAGGACGTGCGACTTTCCCTGCAAGTGGACCCGCACCCCGGCCTGACGCTGAACGAAATCACCGGCATCGACATCCGCAAGGCGACGACCGCCGGCGGCCGGACGTTGGAAATCACCCACGAGACCCGGCCTCCGCTCCCCGGGCCGCAAGAAGAAATGATGCTCGGCGGAGGCGCCCAACAGATGCAAGCGATCCAGATCGACGGACTCGACATGCTCCCGCAAAATATGCTCCCTGGTTTGATCCCCGTCACCCTCAAGACCGGGGGGGAGAAGGTCAAGGAATTGCAAGAACTCTCGGGCGTGCTGACGGCCCGGCTCATCGCCCCGAAGGACACGCTCTTCACCCTCGACCGCGTGAAAGAAGCCGGCGGCCGGCAAGTGATGGCGGCCGACGGCCTGCGCATCACCGTCCACGGGGCGGCGACCCGGCTGACGCGCACGGCCGTCGTCCGGCTGACAATGGAGCTTGACGCGACGACGCAGAGTTTCTTGAACTTCCAAGTCCCCTTCAAGGGCCGGGGGGCGTTCCTGACCGTCACGGCGCACGACGGTTACGGGCAATCCAAAGGCCAGGCCCCGGACTTCTACCTCATGCTGCCGAGCGGCGAGATGAGCAAGGCCCTCTCCGTGGCCGCCACGGCCATTGACTCCACCGAGACCGGCACCCGCTACGACTTGGAAGTCCTGTTCGACAAGCCCGAGAAGTGGGACGGCGTCGGCCTCACCGCCAAAGGCCGCCGCGTCGTCACCGTGGACATGCCGTTCACGCTGAAGAACGTTCCGGTGCCTTGAGCAGGGGCGAGGGATAGGGGATAGGGGCGAGGGGAAAACCAAAGAAGCGAGCCGAAGGCCCTCAGGCCCTCGACTCGCTTCATTTCTTCGCTTTTCTCGCCCCTATCCCCTGCCCCTCGCCCCTACTGCCCGGGCGTCTCCCCCAGCACGATGTCGAAATCGGCGGCGAGCTCACCCAACTTCGACCCCTTCACGGGTGTGAAGGCGGCGCTCACGGCGGCGCGGGCTTGTTCCGTCTTCTCGGCCATGTAGATGAAGTCCTTCTCGTTGCGTTGCTCCCCCTTGATGTAGAGTTGCGTCGTCAACATCTCGCGGCCGCCCCGCTTCACCTTGATGTGAATGTGCGGCGCCCGGCCGGGGTACGGGACCGGCTTGATGGTGCGGAAGTAATACTCGCCTTTTGAATTCGTGGTGAACCGGCCGAAGCCCTGAAAATTCTTGTCCCGCTTGCCGCCGTTGTCGCTGCGCGAGTGCAGGTACGCCCCGCCGCTGTCGCACTGCCAGATTTCCACCACGCTGTTGCCGAGCGGCTTGCCGTCGAGGTCCAGCACCTTGCCGGTCAGGTGCGTGATCTCGCCGACGCCCGGCGTCAGCCCGTCGTTGATGACGAGCAGGTCGTTGTCCGTGTCCAACGGCAACCGGTCCGGGTAAAAGGGGCCTTCCGTCTGCTTCGGCGTGCGCGTGAGCGCCTCCGCGAAGGCCCCCGGCACGGCGAACAGGCTGAAGGCCGTCGCCCCGGCGCCGCCGAGGAAGAAGCGGCGGGACGGGTTGAAGCGTGACTCGCGCATGAAGAGACTCCGTTAGTTGGCGTACCGACCAATCGGCCGGATCTTCGACTTCGGCGGCGGTTCCGGCAACGGCGGCGGGGTTGAAGAGTCGCCGACGCGGATGGCCGTCTTGCAGATCAGGCAGGGGACGACCTTGCCCCGGTCGTGCTCCTCGACGAGCATGAACTTCCGGCACCTCGGCTCCGGGCACTGCACCGCGAACACCATGACCCGCCCCCGCGTTTTGGATTGCGTATTAGTCTCCCCGATCCGGCGAAAGATTTCAACCTTCTAAACAGGTTTTTGCCACACCCCGATCACCGACTTCCCCACCCGGCCGGCGAAGAGCTTGTCCAGCCAGCGCGACGTGGGGACGACGCGCGTGTCCCAGAACGCGATCTGCTTCGCCGTCGGCATCGACTGGCCCAACACCAGCCGATTCCCGAGGGAGAGGATCATGCCGAGGCTGTCCAGGTAGGCGATCTTCACCGGCGTCAATCCCGGCGGGGCGGCGGCCGCGAGCGTGCGACGGGTGTAACGGCGCTCGTGGCCGATGGCCTTGTCGAACGGCGAGAACAGGAACTGGTGCGCCGGGCTGAGGGCCACCACATGCCCGCCGGGCCGCAACAAGCGTTCGGCCCGGGCCATCTCGCCGCGGTCGTCCTTGATGTGTTCCAGAACGTCGATGTAGGCGATGGCGTCGTAGCGCGGCTCGGCCGGCAGGTCGGCCGTCGTGCCGACGATAATGTGAGGCTTCAGTGGCAAGTCCACGCGGGCGGCGATCTCGGCGGCCAGCGCCGCATCCGGTTCCAAGCAAGTCCAAATGCTTTCCGTGCCGGCGGCCAACGCCTTCGTCGTCAGGCCGATGCCGGCCCCGACTTCCAGCACGTCCCCGCGCACGAACGGCCGCAGGCAGGCCGACCAGTACGCCTTCCAGTTCTTGGCTTGGCCGAACAGTTCCAGTTCCGTGCCGACGTAAGCGAATCGCGCCGTCATGCGTCTCCCGGCGAGAGCGTGACGACCTCGGCGACGTAGTATTGGTAATCGCGGATGGGCAGGAACCCGGCCGAACTCCGCGAGCCGAGGATGATGAACAGGAACGCGATGGACAGCCCGATGCCGGTGAACAGCAGGTTCGCCAAGTGCCCGAAGGCCGTCGTCGCCCACACGGGGACGGCCAAGTCCGTCCCGAAGCGGACCCCCACGACGGCCAGCATGGCGGCCAACACTCCGGCGATCAGCGCGAGGTTGGCGATGAGCAGTCTCACCCCCACGCGGTCCGCGAACACGGCGATGGCGCTCAGCCCGTGGACGATCAGTGACAGGTAATTCATCCGCGATTGGCCGTGGAACCGCTTCGCCCGCGGGCACGGCTCCAAGACATACGGCGTGTGCGACTTAAAAATCGTGGCCGCGTAATGGTTCCACAAATCGGACTGGATGATGAGTCGGTTCAACAACCCGTGCGGCACGACGCTGAAGTTCCCCACCCGCACCTTGTGGCCGGTCAACAGCCGGTGCAGAAACCGATAGGTGTGATAGCCGACGCGGAACCGCCAACTCTCCGACCGCCGAATTCGCTCCGCGAAAACGACACGACGGTCCCCCTCCCCCGTCGCCCGCCGCAGAAGTCGGGGCACGTCGGCCGGGGCGTCTTGGCCGTCGCCGTCCATGACGACGACGTGCCGACACCGCCAATGGAGGGCGACATGCGTGACCCCGACGGCGATGGCCCGCTGGTGCCCGAGGTTCCCGCGCAAGTGGAGCACGCGAATTTCAGTGAGGCCCGGCAGCCCGGCGACGGCCGCGAACCCCGGCGGCGGCGCCGCAATGGACCCGTCGTTCACCAGCAGGATTTCGAACGTGAGCCGTTCTTGTCCGGCCACCTCGGAGAGTTGCCCCAACAGCAACCGCACCGCTTCCCAGTCGTCGAACACGGGGACGATGATGACGGTCGCGCGGTCCATCGGGAGGGTATAGCGGCGGCGGGGGCCGAAAGCGACCTCACCCCGCCGGACGAGCCGTCAGACCGGGGCGGCCGCCAACGGCTCGATGCGGTCCAAGTTCTGCCGCTTGCCAATGGCGATCACGACGGTGCCCGGTTCGAGGACGGTGTCGCCGGTGGGGGCGTTGAGGGCGTCGCCGTTCGGGAGCAGCACGCCGACGACCGTTACGCCGTAGTCGTGGGCGAGGCCCGAGTCCCGCACCGTCCGCCCGGCGAGGGCGCTCCCCGCCTCGATGCGAAGCTCTTCCACTTGCAAGTCTTTGAAAGCCGACCGCGTGGCGGTCTCCATGAAGTGGAGCAGCGTCGGCTTCAGCACGGCCTGCACGGCCCGGTGCCCGCCGGTGAGATACGGGGAGATGACCTTGTTGACGCCCACCTTTCGCAGTTTCGCCTCGGCCTCCTCCTCCTCGGCCCGGGCCACCAGCGTCAATTTCGAGTTCAGAAGGCGGGCGCTTAACGTGATGTAGAGATTCTCCGCGTCCGACCCGACGACGGTGATGAGGGCCTGCGCCCGCTCGATGCCCGCCTTGCGCAGGACGTCGTCGTCGGTGGCCGTGCCGTGCAACCGCAGGCCGTGGCGGTACGGCCAGTCGGCCGGCGGCGGGGCGGTGTCGATGACGACGAACTTCTGCCGCAACCGCTCCAACTCGTCGCAGACGATTTTGCCCATGCGGCCGAAGCCGCAGACGATGAGGTGGCCGCGGAGGTGCTTGAGTTGCTCGTCCATCCGTTCTTTCCCCAACAGGTCGCGGAGTTCGCCGGTGACGACGCTGCGGATGGCGTCCGTGGCGATGTAGAAGAGGACGAAGATGCCGCCCAGGGCCAAGACCATCGTAAAGGCCCGGCCCGGCTTGGAGAGCGGCTCCGGGATTTCGCCGTACCCGACCGTCGTGAGCGTGATGACGGTCATGTACAGCCCGTCAAAGAGGGACCACTTCGGCCCCTCGATCAGCGGGTAAGCGACCGTCCCGACGGCGACGATGGCCAGGGGAACCCAGAGCAGGCGGCGCAGGCGCCGCGGCAACAGCCGGCGGTAAAGCCGGCCCGGCTTGTGCAGCAGCCGACGGAGTTTTCGCGCGATCTCAGCCGGCATGGGTCACGCGCATGGTTGCGGGGGCCATCGTCCATCCAGCTTACGCGGTCAGGCGGTCGCCGGTCATCCCCGGCGGGCCGCTTCGGCGGGGGCGGCGGGGGCGGCGATAAATCCGCGGAGAATCTCCTTGCGAGGGCGGCCGGGGCACGGTACAAAATGCTCTATCTCGGCCCGGCCCGCGGGGGGAAATCCACTCGCCGATTTTCCCTCCGCTTTGCCAGGATTAGTCCCCCTGCCAGTCGCCGGGGATGGTCGTCAGCGTGTTGGTCCCGTCGCCGTCAATAACGGCCAGGGAGCCGGGACGCAAGACGATCAGTGCCTTGCCGGCCTTCAGCGGTTCCAACTGGACGGTGTCCTTGTTCCGGGACTTTTCCCGGTACTCAAGGCGCTCGACGCGGTCGAGCCATGCGGCAGACAAGAGCCACTTGCCAGGGCCGGTCATCTGGAACGCGGCGTAACTGGTCCTCCAGTCCCCTTCCTTCGCGGCCAGCACCCACCGCGACTTCGCCCCTCCGGCGCCGCCGGCCGGGATGGGACGCAGGCGGGCTGTGGACACGGCCACGTCGCGCACCCGCGTCGTGGACCCGAGGCCGTACTGAAAGCCTACCGGCCCATTGGTGAACGTCCGGCCCACGTCGGTGTAGTCAATTACTTCCTTCCCTGCGATGGACACGCGCAGGCGATTCCCGGCCCAAGCCATGTCCAGGTCGTGCCATTCGCCAAGCGGCAGGGTGATCTTCATGCCGTCATTCAACACGAGTACCGCGCGGCTGCCAGAGGTGATTGTCAGGCGGGTGGTGAGAACCGCTTGGCCGGCGACCGATTCATGCCTCACCTCCAACGCGTACCCGTGAAAGGTCTTGGCGTCCGCGACGGCCCGACTGACGAGCGTCAGCGGCCTTCCCGTTTCGGCCCGGAACTGGAGATGCAGGAGGAAGTCGCCGAAGGCCGCTTTCGACAGCAGATGCCCGGTGGCCGCGGGCAATTGGTGGTTTGATACCGTCACCTCACGGCCGGCAACCACGATTTTGAGGTCTTGCGTTCCGAACTGAGTCCATGCCTCGGCCCACCCGGCGTCAAGCACAAGCGCCGGTTTGTCGGCGGGAGCCGCCGCGGGGTCTCGCGGAGGTTCCGGCCGCGCGGGCGCTGGTGCCTGCGGCGCCGGCGCCTTGGGGGCGGGGGCCGGTGACGGAATGAATGGCTGCACGACTATTTTCATCGGGGGCGCCGTCACGGTCGCGGCCGGCTCTTTTGCCGCGGTCGGGGCCGGAGATTCAGGGGCATCCGGCACATCTGACGGCGCCGGCGTGGCCGCGCCTGAAGACGAGTTGTCCACGACGCTCACCGGTTGATCCGATGTGGTCCGGTAGGGCACGAATGCGATGACTGCCGCGACCACACCTGCTTCCAGAAACAGAACGCCTCCTGCAACAAAGGGCCATACGGCCTGCTTCGAGGTCGGCCGAGTGTTGGCAACGGGCGTAGGGCGTGCTTTCGCGACGGCGGGCATCGGAACAGCCAACGCGGGTGGAAGTGGTGGCGGAAGTTCCGGCGGCAATGGCGACAACAACGGCGGTGTCTCCCGCCTGCCATCTGGAGTTACCAAGCCGGCTTTTGGCGGCGTGACTACGGACGGCAACGGGATCGTTGTCAAAGCCGAGCGTGGTGGAAAGAATTCTTGACGGCAGGTGGGGCACGTTGCTGTCTGTGCGGGCGATGGAGCTGCCGTCTCAAAACTTCCACCACAGCTCGGACATTTCAAAAAGACTATCATTTGGTCTCATTTGACAATTGGGCCAAGCCATTTTGAGGCCATCGCGTCAAGCACTGACAATCATCTGAGATACACAGCATAATTGCAAGTGAAACCCGATTGGGAATCGACACATCTGTTCGTCCGCACGGCGGCAAATTCCGGTTGAAAAAGAAGCTTAAGGACTTACGATGGTCTAAAGGCAAAATCTTGAAAGCCGCGTCGCAAGCGGTTTTCCTCCCCACATTCGGCACGCCCATGCCCCCCGCCTCGCACCCCACAACGACGACATGCCCGCACTGCTGGACCCCGTTCGAGCCGGGGGACGTACTCGCCGTCGCCGCCCACGGCGAACTCCGCGGTGACGTGCGGCTCGGGCCGGACGAGATGATGCGGTTCCTCCCGAGCCACTTCCGGCCGGACGGCACGCCCATCGACCCCAAGGGTCAGCCCGCCCCGGCCCTCGCGTGTCCGCACTGCCACTTGCCGGTCCCGGAGGCCTCGCTCGACTTCGACCCGCTGTTCGTCTCCATCCTCGGGGCGCCGGCGTGCGGCAAGTCGTTCTTCCTCGCGGCCATGTCGTGGGAGGCGCGGACGCTCATGCAGCGCCACTTTCACCTCGCCTTCACGGACGCCGACCCGTCCATCAACATCGTCCTGGCCGAGTACGAGCGGTCAGTGTTCCTCACGCCGGAAGCCGACACGCCGGTCGTGCTGGCCAACCTGATCCGCAAGACGCAACTGGAAGGCCAAGGACTGTACTCGTCCGTCTCCTACGGCGACTACTCGGTCCGCTACCCGAAGCCGTTCATCTTCACCCTGCGGCCGACCGCCCGGCACGCGCAGGCCCAGACGAGCCGCGGCCATCTCTTGTGCCTCTACGACAACGCCGGGGAGCAGTTCCTGCCGGGCAGCGACTCGACGGCGGCCCCGGTGACACAGCACCTGGCCAAGTCCAAGTTCCTGCTGTACCTGTTCGACCCGACGATGGACCTGCGCTTCCGGCGCCTGTGCGGCGAGGAGCCGGCGGCCGGCGCCCGGTCCGAGCGGCAGGAGTCGGTGCTGGCGGAAGCCGTCGCCCGCATCCGCCGGCTCAACGGCATGCGCATGGCGGACCGTGACCCCCGGCCGCTGATCGTCGTGCTGACCAAGGCCGACCTGTGGGGGCCGAAAATTCTGAAGAACTGGCATGAGGAGCCATACCACAAGGCAGGGGGCTGCGTGTTCCTCGATGCCGCGGAACTCGGCCGGCGGTCCAATCTGCTTAACCGGCTGCTCCAGAAGGTGTGCCCGGAGTTGGTGTCCGTGGCCGACGGGTTCTCCGCGTCTGTCAGCTACGTGGCGGCCAGCGTCGTCGGCCACCGGACAATTCGCCCTGGAGAGGCGGCCGGCGGCGCCGTCCGGCCGGCGGACTTGCGCCCGGCCGGCGTGTTGGTGCCGTTGCTGCTGGGCCTCGCCAAGACGTGCCGCGGCCTCATCCCCGTCGCGTCTGGCGAAATGTCCGGCTCAAACCCGGTCGTGAAGCTTCCCCAAGCCGGTTAAGCCCCCGAGGCCGCCCCATGAAGGTCCGCGAACTGCTGTACACGTCCGCCGCACGGGGGCTAAAGCCCGGCACGACCGGCTTCAGCACCGTGATGATGACGCGCGGGCTGGCCGGCCCCGCCGTCGAACTGCTGGAGCGACTGAGCAACAACTACCAAGTGTTGTACCTGCCGTACGACCCGCGCGCCCGCGAGAACCCGGTCGCGTTTTCGCTGATGAAGGCGAGGGCAGGCAGCCAAGCGCTGACCGTGCTGTCGCGCAACGCCGCCGCCGGCGCCGACCACACGGGCCGGTCGAACTTCCTGGCGCACCACCTGTTGATCGACGGCGAAACGCCTCCGGGCGTCAGCCCGGCGGACGCCGCCTTGGACCCTGACGCCTTCCGAACCAGTTGGAACGAGGAGCCGACGGCCCGCGAGCCTCGCGCGCTCGACCCGTTCGGCGACCCCATCCACTCATGCGTCCAGTGGAAACAAGTCACCGGCAACGAGCGCTGGGCCGCCCGCCTGGCCCAGACGTGGACGGGGGAAACGCCGGCCCCGCTGTACATCATTTACCCGCCCGGCACGAATGTCCTGGCTCTCATCCGCGAAGCCATCGGCCTGTTGCCAGAAGGCCGGCAGTGGGGCGCGACCTTCACCACCTACTACTGCGGCCTGCCGCCAGGCGTGACGTGCCAAGTGCGCGGCGTACTGGAGGGGACGGCCCAGGAAGCTGAGGCCCGCCGCGGCGAGTTCCTCGACCTGACCAGCCTCCGCGGCCCAGTCCCGAGTGGCCGATGGGCCGACCGCGCCTGCGGCATTATCACGGCTGAGCCGATGGCGTTCGACGCCCCGCCGCCGCTGGCCGGTGAAACGCTGCCCGCGTCTCTGCGGGCAGACCGTACGGCGGCGGCGACGACACTGCCCGTTGCCACGTTGACTGTTCCTTTGGCTGACGAAGCCCCGCCTCCGGTGGATGTCGCCCCCTCACGCCGCCGCGGCTATTCGCAAGGCTCGCCGTTAGGGGACGACCGCTTCGCTCCGGCGCCGCAGCAACGCACGCCGATTGGGTTTGTTCTTAGCCCGCCGGGCTGGCTGTTTTGGCTGACTGTTTTGCTGTTCGCCGGCATCCTGGCGATGTTTTGGGTGGGCAAACTTGCCGAAAGTGTCATGAAGGAAGACGAATATAAGAATAGCGTGCAGACGCTGAACAGCGAGTATGAAGCGAAATTGTCTGAAGTGGCCGCCGCACGCAAAAAGGCTGAGGAGCGGGTGAAGGAACTCAGTCCCCAAGTGGATGACCTCGAGAAACGGTTGAGTGAGAAGTCAAAAGATTACGACGGCTCACGGGCCAATTTGACTCGGTTGGACAGCGACATCGCCAAATTGAAAAGTGAGAAAACAAACCAGGACGCGGATATCAAAAGACTTACCGTCCAACTCGAAGTTAAGAAGGAGCCGAAAGACCCGCCACCAAAAAAGGAGGAGCCGAAGGCCGATGTCGCGGAGTTGCTGGCCGCGATTGCCGTCGGGATTCCGGACATCAAGATCAGCCACGACGCGGGGACGGAATTTGGAATACAAAACGTCCGCGGTCTTAAAGTCGGCGACTTAAAAATTGTCGGATTTGTAGACGGCGCGGGCAAGTCATCGGCAGCCGTGTCCGATCCCGGCTTGGCATTCCAGATCGTAAAGACGACGGACGGCTTCAAAGCAAAGGCATATTCGAGGGATGTCAAAAATCCAAAATACGTTGACGAAAAGACGACGAAGGATACGCCGAAGACCATTAAGGAAACGACGACTATTCAAGCTCACTTTGAGCAGTTAGACGCAGTGTTCTTTCACGGCGCCCGACATCTCATCCGAGCGAAAATCGTCAAAGACGGCGACGAATCAGACGTGTTTTTTCACTACGTCTCCAAAAATGCGAAGTCGTCGCCCCCAGGATAAGACTAATGCCCTCCATCCAGCAGATCGTCGACGAGGCCCGGACCATCATCCAGTCCAAGGACGCGACGAAGTCGGCGCGCATGCAGACGGCGGCCGAGGAGTTGGCGGCGGCCTGCCACTCGGCCGAGGAGCGGCTGCGGCGGTGCCAGGAACTGCTGCTGGCCGGGTACCGGTGCGAGGCCGTCAGCCTCGCGGAGATGGGGCCGCCGCTGCTGGAAGTCCTCACCAAGCTCAATTTCCCGGAGCGTAACGTGTGGGACGAGTTGATGGCCATGTACAACTTCCCCCTCGGCCCGGCCATCAGCCTGTCGCGGGCCGGAGAGTTGAACCGGGCGTACGGTGATCTGAGTGTCGTCCGCGACCAGGTCCGGCAGTACCGTCACTTGTGCCGGTCGCGGGGGTCGCTGGTCGAGCGGGCGGCCGTGCTGCGGGAACTGGCGATCAAAGACCCAAACTGTCACCTGTGGCGTGAGCAGCTCGGCGGGCTGGAGGACGCCGTTAAAGTCGAACTCACCGACGACATCAACCGCGACACAGCCAACAATGACCGCTCGCGGATGCCGTACTATTTCGCTGCCCTGACAGCGCCTGGCTGGATGAAACCGCCCCTGCCGTCGCAGGTAAGTCGAGTCGCCCGGGAGTGCATACCGGGGCTTTTATCTCGGCTGCAAAAGGCTGCCGCCGCAGAAGACGTGCCGGTCGGGGACCAACTCCAGGCCGAGTGGGACCAACTCGCCAAGTTCGCCGGCATCGGCCCGGAGGAGACCTACGCCCAGCGGGCGGCCCAGGGCTTCGCGCGGTTCGCACAACTCAAGGGCAAGGCGGTCCGGGACCGCGACATCCGCGTGGCGATGGACCTGCTGAAAGAGACGCTGGCCCTGCCGACGGCCACCGAAGAAGAGATAATGGGCCGGTACGCCAACGCCCGCGCCCTGGGGGTCAAAATCCCGGGCATCCTACAATCCCAGTACGGAGAGCGGCTCGGCCTGATCGAGAGCCGGAAGTCGAATAAGCAACTGATCTACGGCATCGCCGGCATCGCCCTCGGGACGCTGGCTTTCATCGCGACCCTCATCCTGATCCTCCGCAAATAGTTTCCCCAACGCCCCACCCCGAAGGCGCCCGGCATGAGTAATTCCCAACAGTCGTGCTACCTGCGGTTCCGCGGCCGCGTCAGCGGCCCCTTCCCATTCAGCCGCATCAAGGAGATGGCCGGCAGCGGCCTCGTCAGCCCGATCCACGAGATCTCGGCCGACCGGACCGCGTGGAAGTCGGCCGGGGACATCCCCGAACTCTTCCCCACGCCGACGGACGTGGAACTGTTGCCCGCGGCCGTCCCGGCGGCCGCGCCGGAGAAGTGGCACTACGCAGACGCCAACGGGCAGCAGAACGGACCCATCGGGCGGGACGAATTGTTGCGCCTGTTCGACGCGGGTGTGATCGGGAACGCCACAGGCGTGTGGAAGGCCGGCATGGAGCGGTGGGTGCCGCTCGCGGAGACGGGCATGGTCCCCGCGCAGCCCCGCTCCCGCGCGCGGGAGGAGCCGGCGCGCCGCCGCGAGCCGGAGGAGCCGTCGCGACAGGCCGGCCGGGACGACGAGCCGCTCGTCCTGCGGCCCGGGATCGGCAAAGGCATTACTTCGATGGTGCTGGGCATTCTTTCGGTTGTCTTCACATGCACGTCGTTCATGCCGTATCTGTTTATCACCCTCGGTAGCGTCCAACTCGTGCTGGGCATCCTCGCCATCGTGTTCGGGGCCATCGGCATGAAGACAAAGGGCCGCGGGTTCGCGATTACCGGCCTGGTGTGCGGTATTGTTGGCGTCTCCTTGATCTTGCTCATGTTCATTCTGATCTTGTCCTTCGCCGGCATGGTGGCTTTTGAACGCACTCGCTGGGCGTATTAGCGGCCAGGTACGCAATAATGACGCCAATGACTTGTTTGCCGGGAGCTTCTTTTCGCGGTACGGGCCGTGGGCCTTCGGCAACCTGTCATCCTCGCCCGACGAGGGGCATTTTGGTCGCCATCACGGTGAGGAAGAGGACGTTCGCGTCCAAGGACAGGCTGGCCATGTAGACGACGGCCTTGGCGACATTCTCGACGGCCATCGTCGGCTCGACGGCCGTTTCCCCGTTGGCTTGGACGATGCCGGCCTTCATGCGGACGGTCATGTCGGTGCCGGCGTTGCCAATGTCGATCTGGCCGCAGGCGATGTCGTACTTGCGGCCGTCGAGGGCGGTCGATTTCGTCAGCCCGGTGACCGCGTGCTTGGTGGCCGTGTACGGCGCCGAGTTCGGCCGCGGCGTCTGGGCCGAGATGGAACCGTTGTTGATGATGCGGCCGCCGCGCGGCGATTGGTCCTTCATCAGCCGGAAGGCCGCCTGCGTGCAGAGGAACGGCCCGGTCAGGTTCACGTCCACCACGCGGCGCCACTGCTCGAAGGTCAACTCTTCCAACGGCACGGGTGGCGCGCCGGTGCCGGCGTTGTTGAACAGCAAGTCGAGCCGGCCGAAGGTGGTTTTGATCGCGGAGAACAGGGCCTCGACGGAAGCCGGGTCGGCCACGTCGGCGGGGACGGCGAGGGTTTTCCCGGCGCCCGCCAGCGCGGCGGTCTCCTCCAGCGCTTCGCGGCGGCGGCCGGTCAGCACGACGGACCAGCCGTCTTCCGCGAGGGCCAAGGCGGTCGCCCGGCCGATGCCGGACCCGGCGCCGGTGACGAGCGCGATCTTACGGTGGGACGCCATCGGAACTCCTGCGCAGGGAAGAGGGGATTGTATAAACGACAAAAAGCCCCGGTTATTAGCCGGGGCCTTCGCGGTTCGTGGTGACGGTTACTGCCATTCCGAGGCGTTCGACGTGCCGACTTGGCGGACCAAGCAAAAGGCATCCACTTTGGCAAGAAAGGCCGCGAGATCGAGAATCGGCCGGGAACAAAATCCCGGGCGGTTCAGAGGTCACAAAGAACGCGGCTCTTGAATCCGACGATTACCCCTGGCGTTGACCCTGTTCGGCATTGGCACTCGGCGATGGCAAAAGCGGTCGCAATCGTACCCAACTCGAATCGTGTCTATCCGGATAATCTCCTGAAGGGGCCACAACTCTTGGCGGGGGACCGTCCCCGTCTGGAGTTGATTATAACCCGCGTGGTTTGGGCAAGCAAACAATCATTGGCGATTTCCGCAAAATCGCCGGCGCGGGGCATCCGCGCCGGGCGGGCCGGCCGTCATTCTTCCGCAGCCGGAACATCTTGCCCGGCTTGCCACGCGGCGACAATTCGTTCGGAAATTCTCGCGCAACTCCGCCGGCGGCCGGCGTATCCCCGATGTGACGAAGGGGTAACAGTGGACGCCCCGAACTTAGGACAAGGACGAACACAATGAACGGCGAAATTATCAACGGCCTGAGTTGGTTCGGTCTGGGCGTCGGCGTGGTGATGGTGTTCGTGGTGCTGGACCAACTGCTCCGCCACCTGACGAACACCTTCGGCGCCCGCCCGGCCCAGTGAAGTTCGGTCAGCCTTCTTCCCACACGCTCGCGTAGGCCCCGCCCGCTTCCATGTGGGCAACCATCGCCTGGTAGAACGGGTGATTGGAAAGCGTGGCGCTGTCGCCGATCACGATGAGGGACCGGCGGGCGCGGGTGAAGGCGACGTTGGTGCGGCGAGTGTCGGCAAGGAAGCCGATCTCGCCCTTCGCGTTCGAGCGCACGAAGGACACGATGACGGCCTCCTTCTCGCGGCCCTGGAAGCCGTCCACGCTGTCCACTTCCAAGTCAGGCGCGTCTTCCAACTTCTCCCGCAGCAAGCGCACCTGGGCGCGGTACGGCGTGATGACGCCGATGTTTTCCGCGGGCACCCCGGCGGCCAACAATCGTCTGGCATAAATCACGGCCAAGTCGGCTTCTTGCGGGTTGCGCCGGCTGCCGCTCTCTTCTTCCAACTCCTCATCGTATCCGGCCCCGGCGGTGTCGATGAACGTCATCGGCTGTTCGGTCAGCACGTCCCGCGTCACGCCTTCCAAGTCACACAGCAGATGCCCGGCGACGGCGTCGTGCGCCACCAACGCGCCGCCGTAGAACTCGGCGTTGGGGAAGGCCATGATCGCCGCGTTCATGCGGTGCTGCACCGTGAGCAACCGGGCGACGCCATCGCCGAAGCGGCCCGCGAGGCGTTCCATCAGGCTGACGGACAGGCCGCGCTCGGCCGCCTCGCGCGAAAGAACGGTGGCGGGGAGTTGCCGGTGGTCCCCGGCGAGGATGACCTTCTCGACGCGCGACAGCGGCAGCCAACTCGCCGGCTCCGTGCTTTGGCCGGCCTCGTCGATGACGGCCACGTCGAAGCGCCGATTGCCCAGCACGTCGCTGCTCAGGCCGGTGAGCGTGCCGCAGATAATACGCGCCTCGTTCAAAATCTTCTCGGCGGCCAGCGCCTCAGCCTTGCGGGCCTCGTCCAGCAGGGCGCGGGCTTCGCGCCGCATCGCCCCTTTCTCGCCGGGCTGCGGCTTGTCCCGCGTCCACTTGTCGGCCTGCCGGAACAATGCCCGCGCGTCCTTGGCGAACTGCCGGGCCTGCCGGGCGTCGGCGTGCTTCTGCACCAGCAAGTCCAACGCCCGGTCCCGAAGGCTCGGGTCCACGCGGGCGGGGTGGCCGACGCGCACGGGGCGCTCGCCGGCCGCCAAGAGTTTTTCCAACAGGTTGTCCACCGCGTGGTTGCTCGGCGCGCACGCCAACACGCGCTGCCCGCGGGCGACGGCCTGGCGAATCACTTCGACCACCGTGGTCGTCTTCCCCGTGCCGGGCGGCCCGTGGATCACCGCCACGTCCTTCGCGGCCAAGGCGAAGCGGACGGCTTCCTGCTGCGGCGGGTTGAGGTGAGATGCAATTGGCGGACTTTTGGCAATAGGGCCAATCGCCGCGACCCCCCCCACCCCCCCTTGCCAAGGGGGGGAGAAAACAAAGCCGGCCTCTGCGAATGGGTGAATCACATCTGCGGCGGCCGGATTTCCTCCCCCCCTTGGCAAGGGGGGGCCGGGGGGGGTCGCGGCGACCGCCCGCGCGTCCGCATTGAACCCCGGGTCGCGCTCGCCCAACAGCACGGCCCTCAGTTCGGCGAGGCGGTCCCCCTTCGCGGCGGCGGCCCGGCGCAGGGCTTCCTGTTGCCGCAGGCGGGAGACTTCGTCGGCCGAGAGGTTGAGGCGCCAAATGGCTTCGTCGTCCAGTTCCTCGTCCGTCGGGTCGATGGCGACGCCGATGGTCGTGAACTCGCGGTCGAACACCACCCCCCGGTAGGAGGGCATGCGGCGGTTCGTGCCCGTCTGGCTGACGACGACCGGCGAACCGGGTTGCAGCCGATTCGGCGGCAGGCGGTCCGTGCGCAGCGGCCGCGAGAACGTGAGCAGAAGCCGGCCGCCCAGGCCGAACTCGGAGTCGCGCAGCTTCAGCCCGGCGAGGGCCGCCCCGTCGCGGGTGGCGGTCTCCGACTGGGCGGCCATGCGGGCCGCTTCCTGTTCGGCCACTGCTTCGAGGCCGAGCAGTTTCGACAGATGGGCGAAGTGGTCGGCGCCGCCAAAGTCGGCCGGCCCGGCCATGCGCACCCGAACCGGCTTGTCCGAGAACGGCGACCCGTCGAGGGCCGCCACCAACGATGCGGCCTTGCCGTCCGGCACTTCCACCGTGGCGGCTCGACCCATGAGGGTGATCTTACCGATGTGCTTCGAGTCGATCTTGCCGCCTGTGCAAACAAACGACAGGATCGCTCCCGCGGAGCACTTGAAGGGGACGGGTTCGATTTGGAGGACGGCCATTTATCTCACGGAAATGGGAAGAAGTTTTGAGAGGCCGCGAAAGACCACCTCACCCCCCGACCCCTTACAAGGGTAGGTTTCCGGCCGGGGCAGAGGGAAATTTAGGCGGGGGTCGCTGTTGGCATCCGTCGCAGCCCCCTCGGG
>JAYTTY010000408.1:0-5100 GCA_043744795.1 Zavarzinella sp.
ACAGAGGAAAGACAGAGGCGGAGAAGACATTTTCATCATGCCTTTCCTCGGCTTTGGTTTTTCTCTGTGCTCTCTGTGTCCTCTGTGGTGAAGTTCTTCTGCCTTTGTCTTTATCCGTGTTTCATCCGTGTTCGATCCGTGGCTAAAAAATGTCTGTTCCGTGTTCCGGCCTTCTCGCTCCACTCCGAAGCGTCGCCTCGCGGCTAAACGATGGTGGTTGGGGAGTTAGGTCGCCTTACGCGGCCCGCCCGATTTTCCCCGCTTCCCTTGCATCGCCGGCCCCAAAAAGCTAGCCTCACATCACGCCGCGTCCCCGGGCCGGGCCGCGGGGCGACTCGTCTTTTTCTCCTTCTCATCGCGGCGGCCCAGTGGGGATTCACTCATGCGCCGGTTGATTGTTCTGATTGGGCTGGCCGTCGTCGTGGTCGGCGCGGCCGGGCTGTACATGTTCAAGCGCGAAATGGTGATGGAACTGTACGAGGCAAACGTCCTCGGGTTCGGCACCGCCAAGACGCCGCAGGAGTGCGCCGACCGCTTCCGCAAGGCGGTCGCCAAGCGGGACTACAAGATCGCGGCCAAGTACTGCACCAAGGACTACGCCGAGCAGATGCTCAAGGCGGCCGCCGCCGGCAAGGACCTCGGGGAGGCCATTGACGACGTGACCTTCCGCATGGAAAAAGACGGCGTGCTAACCAGCGAGGCCGAGGTGATCCTGTTCCTCAACGACCCGCTGCCGAAGGCCATCACGCTCACCCCGCAGTCGGGGTCGGACACGGAAGCGCTCGCCGCCATCGACGTGAACAAGCCGACGCTGAAGACGACCAACCCCGGCTCGTGGAAGATCGACGTGCTCTTCATCCAAGGCTTCTACGCCGAGCAGGGCAGCCGCGTGAAGATGGTCAAACAGGCCGACGGGTGGAAGCTGGACTTCGTGGTGACGCCGGCCGTCCGGCAGCGGTTCGACCGCGTGGTGACGGCCCACAAGGACTACGTGAACGCCCTGAAGAAGATGTCCGAGGAAGTCCGCACCGAGCGGACCACGAAGGTGGACGTGGACCGGCGCCTGAAGGAACTGCTGGACGAGGCCGTGAACAACAAGCGGTGAGTGTCGCAAGATTGATTTAGCCGCCAAGACGCCAAGGCCGCCAAGAAGAACAAAACACGATTTGTTCTTCTT
Organism: Zavarzinella sp.; assembly: GCA_043744795.1. Classification (GTDB taxonomy): domain Bacteria; phylum Planctomycetota; class Planctomycetia; order Gemmatales; family Gemmataceae; genus Zavarzinella. The sequence continues at coordinate 1,178 of JAYTTY010000408.1, forward strand.
GGCGGCCTTGGCGGCTTGGCGGCTAAATACTTCTCTTTCAATGCGAATGCCGGGCGATATCGTGTTGTTCTGGCTCACGGGGTCTCCGGCGGCGGGATAAGATGACGCGAATACATTGCCCACGGCAACCGTCATCTTGAACGTGCCCACGCGTAACCCACCCGCCGTGACCGCGTCCAGACGGCTTGTCCTGTTGGCTGTCCTCGCGCTCGCCGGCCCGCCCGCCGCCGTCGCCCACCCGACCGACCCGAATCAGGCGATCTCGGCCCCGACGATTGCCCAACTCTTCGTCACCGACACGGAAATCCGACTGGAGTTGGAAATCGGCCCGGCGGGCCAAGCCGTGTTCGCCGAGCTGACCGCCGACGGCGCGCGGGCCGAGCCGTCCCCGGCCCAGCAACGGTTCATGGACCGCGGCTGGGTGATCGAGGCCGACGGGGACATAACACTGCGCGGCCGGGTGACAATCGTGGAGCCGCGCCGCCGCGTGACGCGGGACGCGGTCACGGGCGAACCGCTGCCGCCCGGCGGGCCGCCAGGGGAGCCGGTCACATTCGCGGAAGTGCGCTATCCGTTATCCGGGAGGCCGGCGAACATTCACCTGAAGCCGCCGCCGGCCGTCATCGGCTTCGTCGCGCATCACTCGGGCGTCCCCGTCTCGGACTTCGACGTCCTGAAACGCCCGGTCAGCTTCCGCCTCGACTGGGATGACCCGTGGAAGTCCCGCTTCCGCGGCCTGCGCTTCCAGCGCTATTACAACGCGCCCGTGTGGGCGGGACTCACCGTGGAGCCGCGGGCCGTGCGCGTCGAGATCGTCGCCCGGCCCGGCGTCGCGGCCGAATGGCCGGACCCGAACGCGGTCGGAACACTTCCCGCGCTCGGCGACCGCGTCCGCGCTTGGCTGCTCTCGAAGGTTTCGCTGACCGTGGACGGCCAGCCAGCGAAGCCCGTGGCGGAACCCGTGCGCTACCTGCGGCAGACGCTCGCCAAGATCGAGGCCGTCCCCGGCCCGGCCGATGTTCCCGTGGCGGCCGTCTTCTTCCAGTTCACGTTCCACGTCCCCGTGACGACCCGGCCGCGCGAGGTTGTTCTGAAACTGGACCTCTTCAACGGCCCGGTGGCGGCGTCGCCGCTGTGGGTGAACTCCGGCGACAACCCGGCGACCCTCTCGGCCGCCAATCCCTCGTTCACATGGAAGGATCAGTCGGCCGACGAAACGGCGCTCCCGCCGTTGCCGGAATCAGTCCCGCGCTGGTGGCTGCCGCTGCCAAGTCTCATCGTCGGCGCCCTCGGGTTCTTCTGGGTCGTCCCCGGCTTCCCGCCGTTCCGCTCGCGGAGTTCCCGGCTCGTCGGCTTCTTGGCCGTGACCGCTCTGGCCGCCGGTCTGTGGCCGGTCGGCCAAATCGCCGTCTTGGCCAAAACGCCGGCGGTTCCCGTGCCGGAAGACGAGCATTCCAAGCGGCTCGTCTGGCGGATGCTCACGGAGGCGTATCGGGCGTTCGACTGCCGGGACGAGGAAGCCGTGTACGACACGCTGGCCGAGAGCGTCTCCGGCCCGCTGCTGCGCGAGGCGTACTTGTCGATCCGCCGCATGCTCGACGCCCCCGATCAGGCCGGGCGGGTGCGGGTCCGCAGCGTGACGGTGAAAACCGCCGCCTTGACGCCGTTGGACGACGGCCCCGGCTTCCGGGCCAAGTGCGTCTGGGTGATGGAAGCGGCCGTCACCCACCGCGGGCACACGCACACGCGCTCGGCGGAGTACGACGGCGAGTTGACCATCCGGCCCCGCGACGGCCGCTGGAAGATCGACGCGCTAGCTGTGCTTGACGAACGGCGGGCCGCCCCGGCGCCGGTGTGGAGGAAGACGCCGTGATCCACGCCGCCGGCCTGCACTTCCAATACCCGCACGGCGGCTTCGCGCTGCACATCGACGCGCTGGACGTGGCGGCCGGGGAGCGCGTCGCCCTCATCGGCCCGAGCGGGTCCGGCAAGACGACGCTGCTGCACCTGATCGCCGGCATCAAGCGGCCGGCCGCCGGCGTGCTGCGAGTCAACGGCGTCGAGCCGGGCAACCTGTCCGACGCCGCGGCGAGGGCCATGCGCGTCCGCACGGTGGGGATGGTCTTCCAAGACTTCGGCTTGTTGGACTACCTGAACGTGACGGACAATATCCTGCTGCCATACCGCGTCGGCGGCTTGGTTTTGGACCGTTCCGTGCGCGGCCGGGCCGCGGCATTGGCAACCGGCATGGGCATCGCGGATAAACTCACTCGCCCGGTTGGCAACCTCTCGCACGGGGAACAGCAGCGCGTCGCCGTCTGCCGGGCGCTGGTGACGCGGCCGCCGCTCTTGCTCGCCGACGAGCCGACCGGGAACCTCGACCCGGCCGCCAAGACCCGCGTGCTGGACGCCATGCTGGCCGCCGCCCGCGAAGCCGGGGCCACGGTGGTGACCGTCACGCACGACCACAGCTTGCTGAGTCGCTTCGACCGCGTGGTGGACTTCATGGCCTTCGTCCACGCGGGGGCCGCCGCGTGACATCGGTTCTCTACCTCGCGTGGCGCTACCTGCGCTTCCACCGCTGGAAGACGGCCCTCCTGATCGGGGCCGTCGCCGTTTCGCTGTACATCCCCGGCGGCCTGTGGGTGTTGGCGACGCAGGGGGAACGCCACCTCGCGGCGCGGGCCGAGCGGACGCCGCTCTTGATCGGCGCGCGCGGCAGTTCCCTGGAACTGACGCTGAACTCGCTGTACTTCCGCTCGAAGCCCGTCCCGCCGATGACCTACGCCGACGTGCGGGCCGTCTCCGACTCCGGCCTGGGGACGCCGATCCCGCTGTACGTCCGCTTCAAGTCGAAGCAGGACCCGATCGTCGCCACCGGGGCCGATTACTTTGAATTCCGCGGCCTCACCGTGGCCGCCGGCACGCCACTCACGCGCCTCGGCGATTGCGTCCTCGGCTGGCGCGTGGCGAAACAGCGCGGGCTGAAGCCGGGCGACTTCGTCGTCTCCAGCCCGGAGCAGGCGTTCGACGTGGCCGGCGTGGCGCCGTTGCGCATGCGCGTCACCGGCGTCTTGGCGCCCGCGGACACGGCCGACGACGACGCCATTTTCGTGAGCCTCAAGACCGCGTGGGTGATCGAGGGCATCGGCCACGGCCACGACGACGTGACCAAGGTTCACCCCACCGGCCCCGACTCGGACATCACCGAGTACAACGAGGTGACGGACGAGAACGTGAACTCCTTCCACTTCCACGGCAAGCCGGAAGACTTCCCCGTCTCGGCCGTCATCGTCGTCCCCGCCGACGAAAAGTCGGCCGCCCGCCTGCTCGGCCGCTACCAGGCCGCGGACAACAAGAACCAGATCGTCGAGCCGAGCCGCGTGATGGCCGACCTGTTGGGAACGGTGGTGACCGTCCGCACGTTTGCGTTGGCGGCGCTGTCCGTCGTCGGCGTGGCGACGTTGATGTTGCTGGGGTTGGTGCAAGGGCTTTCGTTGCGGCTTCGACGGCGGGAAATCGAAATCCTGCACCACATCGGCGCCGCGAAAAGGCGGGTGGCGTTCTTGCTCGCCGCGGAAGGAATCGGCGTGTTGGTGATCGGCGGTTTGTTGGCCGTTGCGCTGATGCTGTTGACGTCGGCGTTCGGGACGACGGCGGTGCGGTATTGGCTGCCGCGATAACCGTCTTGGGCGAGCGGCGGTCAATCCCACGCGGCGGCGGGGTAGGAGTCCCGCTTTTAAGGATCACGAATTTATTAACTGTCCCATTTGGTCGGAATCGTGCGGGATGGCACGATAGTTCCAGGCGGGGAGTTCTTCGTCGAAGCGGATTTTCATCGTGTCGCGGTATTCCTTCGGGTAGCCTTCCTTCAGCGGATAGTCGCCCGCCAGCACATGCACCGTGGTTTTCAAGCCTTTCTT
>JAYTTY010000409.1:0-5084 GCA_043744795.1 Zavarzinella sp.
AGAGAAGACATTTTCATCATGCCTTTCCTCGGTTTTGGCTTTCCTCTGTGCTCTCTGTGTCCTCTGTGGTTCAAACTCTTCTGACTTTTGTCTTTATCCGTGTTTCATCTGTGTTCGATCCGTGGCTAAAAATGTCTTTTTCAAACCTTCCACTTCGCCCGCGGCTCGCGTGACACCAGCTTGTTCGCCTCGGCGTCGTCGAACTGTTCCTTCGCCGGGTCCCACGCCAAGGGCTTCCGCAATTGGTAGCCAATGTTCGTGAGGTGGCACACGGTCGCGGAGCGGTGGCCGGTCTCGGCGACGCAGATCGGTTGCTTGCGGGTGCGGATGCACTCGACCCAATTGCGCTTGTGGTCCGATGAAGGGTACGCCTTCCATTCTTTTTCGCCGATCGGGGTCTTCAGAATTTCCGGGGCGTCGCTCTCAATCTTGCTCCTCCACACGCGAACGGTCCCCTTCTCGCCGATGAATTCGCAGTCGATGTTGCCGCCGTGGACCATCTCCGTGCCGTTGGCGTAGACGAGTTTCAGGCCGTGGTTGCCCTTCTCCGGCGGGAGGATTTTCACGGGGCCGGACTCGTCCATGCCCAAGGCCCACTGGGCGATGTCGAAGTGGTGGGCGCCCATGTCGGCGACGCCGCCGCCGGCGAACTCGCGGTACGCCCGCCACGCCGGGAAGTGGTTGTGGATGCCCTTGGGGCAGAGGATTTCGTTGTAGCCGCGCTCCGGCGCCGGCCCGAGCCACACGTCCCACTCGGTCCCCTTCGGGATTTCTTGGGTCGGCAGGTCGCACGGCTTGGACGGGTCGCCCACGCCGATGTTGACGGTCTTCACCTTGCCGATGCGGCCGTTGCGGACCAGTTCCACGGCCGTGCGGAAGCGGTTGCCGAACTCGCTGCGCTGCTGGCTGCCGGTCTGGAAGATGACGTTGGCCTTGGCGACTTCGCCCACGATCCAGCGCCCGTCGGCGATGTTCTGCGTCAGCGGCTTCTCGCAGTAAATGTCTTTCTTGGCCCGGGCCGCGAGGACGCTGACGATGGCGTGCCAGTGGTCCGGCGTGGCGATCACCACGGCGTCCAACCCCTTGTGGGCGAGCAATTCGCGGAAGTCCGTGTAGGCGGCGCAGGTTTTGACTTCGCCTTTCTTGTCCTTGGAATAGCGGGCGTCCACTCGCTTCTGGGCGTCCTCCCGCCGCTCGGCCACCACGTCGCAGACGGCGACCACTTGCACGTCGGCCATGCCGAGGAAGCCGCCGAGGTGCCCCCGGCCCATCGTGCCGACGCCGATGAAGCCGAGGTTGAGCTTCTCGGCCGGAGGTGTCTTTTTGGGCTCGTCGGCCAAGAGCGGGAACGCGGCGGCGCCGGCGGCCGAGGCCGCGATGAACTGTCGGCGTGAGAAGGACGGACGCATGGGTTTCCTTGGAAGGCTCGGGCGAGCAATTCGCCCAGCCTACCCGACGCGGGGGCCGGAAGCAACCTAGCGCGTGACAAGTTTCCCGGCGGGTGGTAGACTGAGACGAAGAAAAGGCAACCTCACCCCCTAACCCCCTCTCCGCAACGGAGTGGGGGAATCAAGCCAACTGCGGAAGACCTCAAGCGGCTTGAAAAGTGTTAAACCCACTTGCTCCCCCTCTCCTCCCGGAGAGGGGGCCGGGGGGTGAGGTTGGCTTCGACAGCGACATCCCACCCCAACCTTCCTCTCCTCGGAATCTGATCGATGAAGTTTCTAACGCTCGCAGTCCTTTTGGCGGCCGGCGCCCCGTTGGCGGCCGGCGACTGGCCCCAATTCCTCGGCCCCAAGGGGGACGGCCATTACGATGGCCCGAAACTCCCGACCGAGTGGGGGCCGGACAAGAACGTGGCGTGGAAGACGCCGATCCCCGGCAAGGGCTGGTCGTCGCCGGTCATTTCCAAGGGGAAAGTCTTCCTGACCACCGCCGTCCCGGCCGAGAACGGAGACCAGTCACTGCGGGCCGTCTGCGTGGACGTGGTCGCCGGCAAGATTGAATGGAATGTCGAAGTGCTGAAGCAGCCGACATCGACCGCCAAGATGCACGGCAAGAACAGCCACGCCAGCCCCACGCCGGTTACGGACGGGGAAACGGTGTACGTCCATTTCGGCTACAGCGGGACGGCCGCGCTGGACTTCGCCGGCAAAATCTTGTGGGCCCGCGGCGGCATCTATTCGAAGCCGGTCCACGGCGGCGGCGGGTCGCCGGTCCTCGTGGGCGACTTGCTGGTGTTCAGCGCGGACGCGACGGACAAGCAGGCGGTGGTCGCCCTTGATCGCAAGACGGGCAAGCCGGCGTGGGAGACGCCGCGCGGCAACAACGCCCCGCGGCCGTTCTCCTTCTCCACGCCGCAACCCTACGAGCAGAACGGCAAGAAGCTCATCCTCAGCGCCGGCAGCGACATCCTCATGGCCCTCGACCCAGCCGACGGCAAGGAGGTGTGGCGCAGCAAGTACACGGGCTATTCCGTAATCCCTCGCCCGGTCGTGGGCAACGGCATGGTGTACGTCAGCACGGGCTACGACACGCCGACGGTCCATGCCGTGAAGCTTGACGGCTCGGGGGACGTGACCAAGACCAACGCCGCGTGGTCGGTGAAGAAGGGCGGCCCCAACACGCCGTCGATGCTGTTGGTCGGCGCCGAGTTGTACATGCTCGCCGACAACGGCGTGTTCACCTGCCTCGACGCCAAGACCGGGGAATCGGTTTACTCCGAGCGGCTGAAGGGCCAGTACTCCGCGTCCATGCTGTACGCCGACGGCAAAATCTACGCAACGAGCGAAACGGGCACCGGCACCCTGTTGGCCGCCGGCCGCAAGTTCGACAAGCTCGGCGAGTTCGAGATGAAGGAAAAGACCTTCGCCACTTTCGCCGGGGCCGACGGGGCCTTGTATTTGCGGACTGAGACGCAGTTGTTCAAATTTGCGAACGGAACGACGACATCGTCGAAGTGAGTCCTCATGTTCTTGGTGAGCCATGAGCGTGAGCGCTTGGAGGCTCGCGCTCATGGCTCGCCCGGACGGACATTCCGCGGCACGCACTTTGCCTAACCCCTCGGCACTCCCTCGAATGCCGAGCTTTCTGATGGGTTCCCCCGCCAACGTCGATTGTCCCCCCGGCTTGCGTTACGTTTCGGACGCCAAGCCGGGGTACGGCCGCAAAAAGAGCGGAAAGGGGTTCGTGTATTTCGACACGGAGGGAAAGCGGATTGGGGACGCGGCCGAGGTGGCCCGCATCAAGGCCATTGGGATTCCCCTGCCTACGAGCGAGTATGGATTTGCCCGCAGGCCAACGGGCACATCCAGGCGACGGGGTTCGACGCCAAGGGGCGCAAGCAGTACCGCTACCACCCGAAGTGGCGCGCGGAGCGGGACGCGGACAAGTTCGACCACATCCTGAAGTTCGGGACGACATTGCCGGCCATCCGCGAGCGAGTGGAGGGGGACTTGAAGCGGCCCGGCCTGCCGCGGGAAAAAGCGGTGGCGGCCGTCGTCGCCCTCTTGGAGAAGACGCTCATCCGCGTCGGCAACGCCGAGTACGCCCGCGACAACCAATCCTACGGCCTCACCACGCTGAAGCACAAGCACGTGGACGTGACGGGCGCCAAAATCTCGTTCCAGTTCACCGGCAAGTCGGGCAAGAAGTGGAGCCTCTCCGTCACGGACCGCCGCGTCGCGGCCGTTGTGCGGACGTGCGCGGACATCCCCGGCCACGAGTTGTTCAAGTACCTCGACGACGCGGGCGAGCAGCGGAACCTCACGTCGGCCGACGTGAACGACTACCTGAAAGAGGTCAGTGGGGAAGATTTCACCGCCAAGGACTTCCGCACCTGGGCCGGCACCGTCCTGGCCGCCGCCGCCCTCAACGAGTTCGAGAAGTACGACAGCGAGACCCAAGCGAAGAAGAACGTGATGCAGGCCATCGAACACGTCGCCAGTCGCCTGGGCAACACCCCGGCCGTCTGCCGCAAAAGTTACGTCCACCCCGTCGTCCTGACCGCCTACTTGGACGACGACTTCGCCGACTTGATCCGCGACGAAATCAACGAGACGTTCCGCAAAGAATTCGACGCCCTGACCGACGAGGAATTGATGGTATTGGCCTTCCTGCGCAAGCGGATGACGAAGGCGTAACCGGCCCCTTTCGCCCGAGAGAGAACGGCCCGACTTACTTGATCGTCGTCGGCAAATCTTTCGGCTTGCCCTGGCCGCCGTCGCCCATGGTCACGCCGATTTTCTCCGCGGCCCGCTGCAAGGTCGCCGCGTGGTCGATCGCCAAGCCCTCCGGCGGGGAGAGGAGCACGCGGCCGTCGGCCCCGGTGAAGCGGACGACCATGTTCACCTGCTTGATGTCAATGTGGTACGTGCTCCACGGCAGGAAGAGCGAATACCCTTCCCCGATAATGTCCCGCTTGCGGAACTTGGCGAACGACACCGCGTCGATGTGCCAGACCTCCAAGAGCTTGGGCTGGCCGCCGTTCGTTGCCGGGGAGTTGTCGTACAGGTCCACGAGCAACTCGCCGGGCGGGGCGATGGGGACGCCCTCGTCCGTGCTGAAGATGTAGAGCCGGCCGAGCATGCCGGGCATCAACGCGCCGCCGCGGGTCGGGTCCGGGGCGTAGATCACCTTGTTGTTGAACGCCGCCGTCAGCCGGGCCGCCTCGCCGGGTTTGGCCGGGGCGGTGTTCGGCACGACCGGCGCGGGCCTCGGGGCCGGCAACTCCGCCGGCTTGTCGGCCTTCCTGTTCGGCTGGACCGCCGCCGACCCGCCCGGCGGGACGACTTGGGCCTCGGCCGCCGACGCCTGCTGGACTGGGTTGACCGCCGGGGCGGAAATCGGCGCCACGGGCTTCGCCGTCATGCACCCGGCGGCCAGCCCGCTCAGGGCGACGAGGCCGGCGAGCAAGAGACGGGAACTGAGGGCGTGTCGCATGCGAAGACTCCTTCTTCGTCCGTGGGTCGGTCCGTCGTTTTACTGCTTGCTCCCCCTCTCCGCCGCGGAGAGGGGGCCGGGGGGCTTACAAGGGTAGGTTTCCGGCCGGGGCAGAGGGAAATTTAGGCGGGGGTCGCTGTTGG
>JAYTTY010000410.1:0-5080 GCA_043744795.1 Zavarzinella sp.
GTCTTTCCTCTGTGTTCTCTGTGTCCTCTGTGGTTAAATTCTTCTCTTTTTCTGACCGGCAATCACATGCCCAAGTCTTTCTTCATGGCGGCGTACCAGTCGCTGAACCAGCCGGTCTTCACCTTGTTCAGGCCGGTGTCTTCCATCACCGTGACGATCATCTTCTTGAGTTCGCGGTCGTTCTTCTTGCCTTGGGACGTCCGCTTCACGTTCTGGAAGATCAGGTCGAACTCCTTCTGGTCCACCTTGCCGTCGTTGCCGGCGGCGGTCTCCACCTGGTCCTTGATCGTCTTCAACAGGGCGCTTTCCAGGATGTAGCCCTGGCTTTCGCACACTTGGACGAGCGCGCCGCGCGCCGAGTCGATGCTGATGCCCTGCTGGATGGCGATTTGGAGGATCTCCCGCTCTTCGCCCTTGTCGACGTACTTGTCGTCGTAGGCCCGCAGTTTGATCTCGTCCATGAACCGCTTCTTGATCTCGTCGAGCGCCATGTCGGTCTCCCGTGTCGGTGAACTGAATGAAGTGTGGTTCGGCGATGCGTGCCCCGAATTTTATGCCGGCGGCCGCCCCGCGGCGAATTCATTCCGGCAAGTCGCCGGGCGAGACGCCAATGTCCACGATGCTGCACGCCTGAATCAGGGTCAGGCCCAGTTGCTTGCCCAGCGCCAGAATCTCCGGGGAGACGGTGCCGGGGTTCAGCCAGACGGCGCCGATATCGCCGCGCGCGGCCACCTCCGGCAACACGGTCAGGCCGACGCCCGGCGCCAGGTACACGCTCACGCGGTCGATCTTCCCGGCGGGGACGGCCGCGATGGAAGCGAAGACGGGCAACCCCTCGATCTCCGTTTCGGCGGGGTGGATCGGGTAGACGGTGTAGCCGCGGGAGAGGTAGGCGCGGACGCACTTGTTGCCGAACTTGCGGCGGACGGAACTGGCCCCGAGGACCGCGATGGTGGGCATGGGAAGAGCGACCGGGCGGCGGAAAAAGAAAACCGGCGTCGGGGGACGCCGGTTGGGAGAGAGCGGTGGCCGGCGATTTAGTGGCCGGCGTCCCCGCCGTTGACGATCAGCGGGGCGCCGTCGGGCAACCGGCCGTGGATCGCCTCATAGACTTCGAGCCGGTGGACCGGCACGTCTTTCGGGGCGACGATGCCGAGGCGGATCTTATCGCCGCGAATTTCGACGACCGTAATCACCACGTCGTTGGCGATGACGATGCTTTCATTTTTCTTGCGGGACAGCACTAACATGGTTGGGTATCCTTCCGGGAAGGCCGGGATCATACGGGAGAGGTCGATCCGGCTGTTTCCCTCGCTACGTCGTCTGCGTGGAGAATGTCCACGCCTCTCGTTCGGGTTCCGTCCGTATATGCGACAAGCCGGATTGTTCCGGCTACTGATTGTTACGTGTCAAACTGTCCACTATTTCACGCTAAACGTATTTTTTTTCACCGTCAAGAGTTTACGGCACAAATTTCCCATTTTCACACAACTTTTTCCCAAAAATGGGAGTTTCGGGCGCGGAAGTTGCGTCTGGGGGTGAAAATGTGCAGACAAGAAGAAAAGACCTTAACCACAGAGGACACAGAGAACACAGAGGAAAGACCATGACAAGACATTCTCATAAATGCCTTCTCTCGGTTTTGTCTTTCCTCTGTGTTCTCTGTGTCCTCTGTGGTTAAGGTCTTAATCCGCGATTGACTTTTTCGATTTGGTGAACGGGTCGATCAGCCGGACCTCGTCGTTGGGTTCCAAGACCATGTTGGTCTGCGGGTCGCCGGCGCGGATGGCGGTCAGGTCCACGCGGAAGGTTTGCTCGGGGCGGCCCGTCGCGGTGTTGCGGCGAACAACAGTGGCCTCCGCCGTTGCGCCCGGCATTCCCGCCCGCGCCAGCACGTCGGCCACGCGCTCCGGGCCGGCGTAGGGCAAGCTGGCGGCCGTTGTCCCGGCCGGGCCGAAGACGTGGACGACTCGGCTGCGCGGCTGCGACACCCGGCAACCGATTTGCGTTTCCGGCACGCCGGCCACGGCCGCGAGTTGCCGCGTGAGTTGGAAGACGGTGCGGCCTTCGGCGAACACGCGCCCCAAGCCGCCGAGTTCGACGTTGCCGTCCGGCATCACCAGGAATTGCCCGCTCGCGTCCGGCCGGCCGGGGACGGCCACTTCCAAAATGTCCGGGAACACCACGCGGTAGTCGGCCGCCATTTGCGGGGCGAAGATCGGGGACACGCCGTCCGGGTGCGGCCGCGGGGACTGGCAGCCGACGACGGCGACGAGCAGCGCGCCCACCCCAACGGTGAGTCGGCCGCGGCCCGGCGACGACGATGGCGGACGCTGTCCCATCCTCTCTACCATCGGCCGCCCGGCCCGACGGCGTTCACGGTTGCCGAAATTTCCCCCGCCCGGTTGCCGACGACCGGATAATCTGGGGAAGCGGGGGACGTTCCCCGCCGGGAGAACACGCATGAGCGACACACCGGGCCAAGAGGCCGACGACCGCTTTCCCTCGGGCAAGTGGGTGGGATTCTTTCTGGACCGCCGCCTGCCCGGCAAGCACCAGATGGAACTGAACCTCGCCTTCGCCGCCGGCCGCATGACCGGCGAGGGCCGCGACCGCGTCGGCGAGTTCGTCGTCGCCGGGAGTTACGACACGAAGACGGGCGAGTGCCTCTTCGCCAAGCAGTACGTGAAGGCCCACGGGATCGCCTACCGCGGCTTCAACGAAGGCAAGGGCATCTGGGGGACGTGGGAACTCAAGTGGGGCGTCCTCGTGTTCAGCGGCGGCTTCCACATTTGGCCCGAAGGCATGGGCGACCCGACGAGTCACGTGTTGAAGGAATCCCTCGATCTGCCGGCGACGGAGGACGTGGAAGAGCGGGAGCCGGAGTTGGCCCCGGCGTGATGACCGAATTAGTGAATCGCCGGCGCACCCAGCAGCGTCAAACGGGTCACGGAGACCCCCTCCAACTCCCCCTTGCCAAGGGGGAGAGGAAAATCGCCCGCCGCGACTGTTCTTCTCTCCCCCTTGGCAAGGGGGAGTTGGAGGGGGGTCTGGTTTTTGACCGCGGTGCCGGCCATTTTGCCGTTGCCTTCCGGCGGCCCCCGCGGTAAATTGGATGTGTTCATCCGATTTGAGACTTCCTGATGTCCCGCCAGTTCTTCTCCACTCTGCTCTTGGGCGTGTCGCTCCCCGTGGCCGCCCGCGCGGATGAGGCCGACCGGCCGCCGGTTTTGTACTCCACGGCCCCGGCGAACAACGCCGTCAGCAAGCTGGCGGACGACCTCAAGGCCGGCCGCAAGGCGCTGGCGCACGACGCCGCGTTCGGCTACCTGCCGGCCGTGCTGAAAGAACTGAACGTCCCCGTCTCCTCGCAGACGCTGGTGTTCTCCAAGACCAGCATGCAGCGGTCGCGCATCGGCCCCAAGACGCCCCGCGCCTTGTACTTCTCGGACGACGTCACGGTCGGCTACTGCCAGCGCGGCGACGTGGTGGAACTGACGGCCACCGACCCGGACCTCGGCGTCGTCTTCTACACCGTGGACCAGAACCCGGAGCGCACGACGCGCATCACCCGGCAGACGGACCAGTGCCTGATCTGCCATGCGTCGTCCATGAACCACGGCTTCCCCGGCCACCTGCTGCGGTCCGTCACCCCGGACCGGCGCGGCGAAATGGTGTTGAACATGGGCACCAAGCGCATCGACTTCACGTCGCCCGTCGAAGACCGCTGGGGCGGCTGGTACGTCACCGGGACGGCCCCCAAGATGGCCCACCGCGGCAACGTCACCGTCAGCGGCCGGGACGACAATGAGCCGAAGCCCCTGACGCAAGACCGGGCCGACCTGAAAGACCTGTTCACCGTCGCCGACTACCTGTCGCCGCACAGCGACCTCGTCGCCCTGCTCGTCCTCGAACACCAGACGGAAATGCAAAACCGCATCGCCCGCGCCAACTACCTCACGCGCTTCGCCCTGCGGGAACAAGCCGAGATGAACACGATCTTCAAGGAGCCGGCCGCCACGCGCTCGGACGGCATCACCCGCCGCATCACCGACGCCTGCGAAGACGTGGTCCGCGGCCTCCTCTTCACCGAAGAAGCCAAGCTGAACGGCCCCGCCGCCGGCACGTCCACGTTCGCCAAGGACTACGCCGCCGCCGGCCCGTTCGACAAAAAGGGCCGCAGCGTGCGCGAGTTCGATCTGAAGACGCGCCTGTTCAAGTACCCGTGCGCCGCCGCCATTTACTCCCCGCAACTCGCCGCCCTGCCGGCCGACGCCACGGCCCGCATCTACAGCCGCCTGCGCGACGTGCTGACCGGCAAGGACCAGTCGAAAGACTACGCCCACCTGAGCGCCGCCGACCGGACCGCCGTCTGGGAGATCTTGCGGGAGACGCACCCGGCGTTGCCGGAGGCGTGGAAGAAGTCGTGAGGGCGCCGTTCAAACCGCCGTCAAGCGGTCATGTTGGAGTCCCGCTTTTAAGCGGTCCGTGCCCATCCACTCGCAGGAGATCTGAGGGCCGCGTCTTCGCGGGTCCGCCCCCGCGGGCGTCGGCCGTCACCCGCGGGGGCGAACCCTCGAAGACTCGGTTCACCGGTTTCATGTGAGTGACCGGTCACGGACCGCTTAAAAGCGGGACTCCAACGCGACCCCTTGACGGCGGTGACGCGGATGAACAAGGGCGAGTAGAAGTACCCGGGGGGCCGAGGGGGCGGATACAACGGGGGGAGGGAATCTTACCCACGGACACCGGCCATGACGCACGGCAACGACCGAAGTTCCAAGCGCCTGATCGAAAAATACGGGGCGTCCATCCTTCGCTTGGCCGGCGTCACCGACTTCACCTCGTGGCGGGCCGTCGCCAATGAACTCGTGGCCCCGCGCCGCACGCCGGACGGATTGATTGAGGCCCGCTTCCCGGGCCGCGAGGAGCCGACGCTGTTCGTGGTTGAAATCGAATCCGACGAGGCCCGCGGCAGCGCCCGCCAAGTGTACGAAGACATTCAAATGGCGTACCTGGCCCACGGCGTCGTCCCCGAGGTCATTTTCGTGGTGCTGCGGCCCAAGGGGCGGGTCGTGTC
>JAYTTY010000411.1:0-19702 GCA_043744795.1 Zavarzinella sp.
CAAGCCGGATCAACGAGTGTTGATTTGTTCACCAAGCCAAAAAACTGGCTCCGGCAACGGGGACAATGCGCCCTGAAAAGTGCGAAAGACTAGTCTGAATCTGTACCTTGAACGCGCCGGCCGGAATCTTACTGGGAACCCGCGATGACTGGACCGATTCGACTGCTCCCCGCCCTTCTGATCGCCGCGACGGCGTGTGCCGCGGACAAGCCGGCGGAAGTCCGCGACAAGGTCGTCGGCAAGCAGGTGCCGCACTTCGTGTTGCCGGACACGGCGGGGAAGGCGACCGGGCTGTTCGACTTCCTCAAGGGGGACGATTTCGCGGTCGTCGTGTTTCTGGGGACGAAGTGTCCGGTCGGGAACGCTTATCTGCCGATCCTGGAGGAAGTCCAGAAGGAGTTCCGCGACAAGAAGGTCCGGGTCGTGGGGATTAACGCCATTCCGGGCGACACGGCCGACGCGGTGAAGAAGCACATTACGGAATTCAAGGTCACGTTCCCGGTGCTGCTCGACCCGAAGCAGAGCACGCTCGCCCTCTTCGGGGCCAAGCGGACGCCCGAGGTGTTCGTCCTCGACCGCCGCGGCGTGGTGCGGTATCACGGCCGCGTCGACGACCGCTACGCCCCAGACCACAAGCGGGACGAGCCGCGCCGGCACGATTTGAAAGAAGCCCTCACCGAACTGGTCGCGGGCAAGAAGGTGAGCGTCCCGGAGACCGACGCGGCCGGGTGCCTCATCACCGTGGCCGGCGTTAAGAAGGGCGACGTGACGTATTCCAAGCACGTCGCCGCCATCTTGCAGAAGCAATGCGCCGACTGCCACCACCCGGGGACGGCCGCCCCGTTCTCGCTGCTGACCTACGCCGACGCCAAGAACCAAGCCGCGATGATTCAGGAAGTCGTGGCGACCAAGCAGATGCCGCCGTGGCACGCCGACCCCCGCTTCGGCCACTTCTCCAACGAGCGGCGCTTGAGCCAGGACGAGATCGACACGCTCTCCGCGTGGGTCGCGGCCGGCGCCCCCGAGGGGGACAAGAAGGACGCGCCCGCGGCCAAGGAATACGCGGAGGGCTGGCGCATCGGCAAGCCGGACGCCGTGTTCAAGATGCCGCAAGAGGTGACGGTCCAAGCCACGGGGAAGGTGGCGTACAAGTACTTCAAGACCAAGACCGAGTTCACGGAAGACAAGTGGATTCAGGCGGCCGAAGTCCGGCCGGGGAACAAGGCGGCGGTCCACCACATCATCGTCTTCGCCCGCGCGCCCGGCAAAGTCCAGGAGTGGATCGCGGCGGTGGCGCCGGGGGCCGACCCGTTCGCCCTCCCCGCCGGGTTCGGCCGCAAGATCCCGGCCGGGGCCGAACTGATTTGGCAGGTCCACTACACGCCGACCGGCAAGGAGGAGAAGGACTGCTCCGAGATCGGTCTGGTGTTTTGCAAGGAGCCGCCGAAGAACGAAGTGAAGAACTACGGCATCGCCAACTCGAAGTTCAAAATCCCGGCCGGGGCCGGCAAGCACGAGGTCGTCGCCGAGATCCCGGTCTTCCGCGAAGGGGTCGTGCTGGCCATGTTCCCGCACATGCACCTGCGCGGCAAGGACGTGGAGTACACGGCCGTCTACCCGGACGGCAAGACCGAAACGCTCCTCTCCGTCCCGCAGTACGACTTCAACTGGCAGCACACCTACCGCTTCGCGGAGCCGTTGAAGTTGCCGAAGGGGTCGAAGATTCGCGTCGTCGCCCACTTCGACAACTCGGCCGACAACCCGGCCAACCCGGACCCGACGAAGGACGTGAAGTGGGGCGACCAGACGTGGGAAGAGATGATGATCGGCTACGTCGATTTTTACTGGGAGACGCCGGCGAAGTGAGTGGGCGGGGACGCGGGGTTTTCGGTCCAACGGACCGCTTAACATAGCCCAGCCCGAAAGGGCTGGGTCAACCTGCCAATGCACTCGGTCTGAAGGACCGATTATCTTTGGGTTTCTGCTTTCACAACCCTGAGCGGATAATCGGTCCTTCAGACCGACGGTTCTCGATGGCCCGCCAACCCAGCCCTGTCGGGCTGGGCTATGTTAAGCGGTCCGTTGGACCGAAAACCCGGCCAGTCGCCACGGCATTCCGAACTCCACCTGAATCGCTGCGACCCATCCGGGGTCGAAAACACCTCAATACACCCCCACCGTCGTCGTCGCGGCGAACTCGTGGAACGGCCGGACGCCGCTGACGCCGTCCCACGGGAACTTCTCGAACGGCGGTTCCCGTTCGCCCTCGTCGCGCTCGGCGAAGCGGGGCATGAAGAACTCTTTCGTGAGCGTCGTCAGGATCACCCGGCCGGTTTCGCCGTAGGGGACGAGCGTGTTGTAGTCCTTGAAGTCCACCACCTCGGTCGCCGCCCGCGGCTGCGGGGCGTAGTAGCTGATCTTGTAACCGTCCTCCGGGCCGACGGGCTTGGAGCAGGCGAGGCCCATCAGCGTGTTGCCGTAGGTCGGCGTCATGTACACCTTGCCCTCGAACATCTCTTCCATCGCCTCGCGCGTGAACTGCGGCGTGAACTCGGTCCCGCCGGAGAAGATGCCGGTGATGCCCACGTCCGGGATGCTGCGCAGCGACCCCTCGGGGACCGGGAAGCCGATCTCACGGCGCTTCGTCTCCAGGCGGCCGTCTCGCAACGCGGAGTCCAGCGCGGCCAGCAGTTTCGGCGTCGTGAACATGCACTTGATCTTGTGCCCGGCGGCGAGGATGGTCAGGGCTTGGTCGATGGCGTGGTCGGCGTAAGCCTTGGCGTCCTGCACCTTGCCGGCCTTGATGAGCTTCACGACGTAGCGCGGGTCGAGGTCCACGCAGAAGCACATGCCGCCGCGGTGTTGGGCCAAGTGTTCGATGGCGAGGCGCAGCCGCCGCGGGCCGGACGGCCCGAGCATGAGCCAGTGCGACCCCTTCGGGAAGTGCTGGTCCGGCAGGGTCTCGCTCATCATCTCGTAGTCGATCCAGTGGTCCTCGATCACGATGCGGGACTTGGGAATCCCGGTCGTGCCGCCGGTCTCGAACACGTACACGGGCTTCTTGCCGAGGTAGGCGCGCGGCACCCACCGGGAGATGTCCGTGTCCGGGGAGGCGCGCAGCCACTCGTCCTCGAACGCCGGGAACAGCTTCAGGTCTTCAAAGCCCTGCACGTCCTTGAGCGGGTTGAACTTGTAGGTTTTCGCCTTGTCCAGCCAGAACGGCGTCCCGGTGTCCTCGGAGAAGTGCCACTGGACGGTCTCGCGGACCGACGTGTCCAGGGCCTCCCTGGCGGCGTGGACTTTGGCGGACAACGTGTCGGAACTCACGGGGTGGCCTCGGCGTGTAAGGGTGCGGGCGGTCATTCGGCAGTGAGGGAAGTTATAGGCGGCGATGTCTTGGCGAGCCATGAGCGTCAGCGATTGGAGTGTGGCGGGCGCCCCTCACTCCAATCGCTGACGCTCATGGCTCGTCAAGACCGGCCCCCCTAAGATAACCCCCGTCCGCCGCGCCCGAGGTATTGTTGACCATGTCCCGCCCGTATTTCTTCACGTGGGTCGACCGGCCGCACGTGGCCGCGTGCGCGTGGCCCGCCGGGCCGGAGCAGCTCGCGTGGCTGCGCAAGGAGGGCACGGACATCCTCGTGACCCTCACGGAAGAGCCGGTGCCGCGGAACTGGATCGACGGCGCCGGCCTGATGGGCGTCCACGTCCCGGTGACGGACATGGAGGCCCCCAGCCCGGCGCAACTGGACAAGGTCGTGACGGTCATCGAAAAGGCCCGCCAGAGCAACATGGGCGTGACGGTGCATTGCCTCGCCGGCCGCGGCCGCACGGGGACGGTGCTGGCCGCCTACTTCGTGCGCGAGGGGTTGAGCACGCGCGAGGCCATCGCCAAGGTGCGCGACTTGCGCCCCGGGTCGCTGGAAGTCCCGGAGCAGGAGCGGGCCGTCGCCGCGTACGAGCGCGAACTGCGCCGGCGGACGGCCGACGAATCAATGGGAAAGGGGCCGGCGTGAACCTACGGCATGTCACCTTTCTGGCGGCGGTCCTCGCGCCGCTGGCCGGCTGCGGCCCGGCGGACGAGGCCGCGCCGACCGGTGCCGCGTCCGTACTCCCGCCGGCCCCGGCGGGCAAGCCGCTGGCCGTCGGCGACAAACTCCCCCTGCTGTCGGCTGAGGGGTGGGTGAACGGGCCGCCGGCCGCCTTGGACGCGCCGGGCGTGCGGCTCACCGTCGTCGATCTCTGGGGGGCGTGGTGCCCGTACTGCCGAATGTCGGCCCCGGAGTTGGTGAAATTGCACCAGAAGTACGCGGCCCGCGGCGTGGCCTTCGTCAGCCTCACCAACGGGCCCCGCGGGTCGGCGGAGGCGTTGGTCGCGGAATTTTCCCTGCCGTGGCCCAACGGCTACGGGGCGCCGCGGGCGGCGCTCCCGGCGCTCGGCGTGACCTCGGGGATGCTGATGCCGGGGTACGAGATCGCGCCCACGGTTTACCTCGTCGGCCCCGACGGCCGCGTGAAGTGGGCGGACAGTCAAGGGCGGTATCAGCACACGCAGCCGGCCGCGTGGGGCCGGCAGTTGGATGACGCCATCGCGGCCGCGCTGGCCGACGCCCCCCCAACCAAAAAGGCCGTCACCCCATGACCACGGCGGGCGACCCGAATCGCGTCTCGGCCCGGCGGTGGCCGGTCTTGGCCTGTTGCCTGTTGACCGCGGCGGCCGTCGCGGCGTGGGCGATCCGGGCCGAGATGGCGGCCCGGTCCCTGTTGTCGGACGCCAAGGCCGCCTTGGCGTCCGATGACTGGGCGGCGGCCCGCCCGCTGCTGGACAAGTACGTCGCCGCCAAGCCGAGCGACCCGGAGGGGCGGTTCCGCGCCGCCCAAGCCGCCCGCCGGGCCGGGGATATTCGGGCCGCGGAAGACCACTTGGACGCGGCCGAGGAACGCGGCTGGGACGCGGCCGGCCTCGCCGCCGAGCGGGCCTTGATCCGGGCGGCGGCCGGCGACCTGCGATCCGTCGAGGCCGTCCTCTGGCGGGAACTGGCCGACCACCCCGAAGAGGTGGCCTACGTCTTGCCGGTCTTGGTGCCGGCGCTGATGCGGGAATTCCGCTGGGTCGAGGCGGCCGGCCTAGCCGAGGAGTGGACGCGGCTCCGGCCGAACGTCGCACCGGCGTGGGGGGCCAAGGGGGAAATCCTCGAGCGCCTCCGGCAGAAGAACAACGCGGTGCTGGCCCTGCGCGAGGCGGCCCGGCTCGACCCGGAGGACCGGCGTGTCCGGCTGAGCTTGGCCCGGATGTTGTTGGAGACGCGCCAGGCCCCCGACGAGGCGGCCGGCCACTTGGAATGGCTCCGGCAAGCTGACTCGGGCGACGCCGCCGTCGTAATCCAATTGGCCGTGTGCCGGGAGGCGCAGGGCCGACCGGACGACGCGGCCACCTTGCTGGACGGCGTCATCGCCAAGCAGCCCGCCGAGTCGAAGGCCCATTATTACCGCGGCCGCCTGGAGCTGACGCGAGGGCAGCCGACCGCCGCCGTCCGGCACTTGCGCAAGGCCGCGGAATTGGACCGGTCCGATGTCGAGACGCTGTACTCCCTGTTCCTCGCCCTGCAACAGACCGGCCCGCCGGAGGCGGCCGCCGCCGCGGAAGAGCGGTGGAAGAAAGCCGACGCCGACCTGAAGCGCGTGGCCGAACTGGCCAAGGTGGTCGCCGCCACGCCGCACGACCCGGACCCGCGCCGCGAGATGGGGGAACTGTTCCTGAAGAACGGCCGGGAGCGGGACGGCCTGCGCTGGCTCGAGTCCGCCCTCCGCGAGCGGCCCGGCCACGCCACGACGCACCAAGCCCTGGCCGCCCACTACGAAAAGGCGGGCGACCCCGCGCTGGCGGCCCGCCACCGGGCCTCGGCCCAAGGGAAGTGATGACTCCGGTCGGATTTGGCCAACCTCGTCGAACACCATTCCAAGCGTTCGGAAAGAATGAAGCGGGTGGCGGGCAGAGTGGCCCTCACGCTCCGCGTGAGGATTGGCTCCCCGTCCAAAAATCTGTCGCCTCGGGCAGGAAGCGTTCCTCACGCGGAGCGTGAGGCCCACTCTGGCCGCCACCCGCTTTATTCGTTCGGAACTCTCTCCACTGTCTCTCCGGCATCGGTTAAGAGGCTGTCCGGAAAGTTATGCCGCAGTTTCACGGTATTTGAACGGCCGGGCGGGTTTCGGCTGCAACCTATTTAACGCATGTTGAATACCCCGGACGCGGACCATCGACTCGCTCGAGTCGGCCCGCCGCTCGTAGTCCTTGCTCAGCCGCCGCGCCCGGCCGAGCCACGCGAACGTCCGCTCCACCACCCACCGCTTCGCCAGCAGGACGAACCCCTTCGCCCCGGCCGGCCGGCTAACGATCTCCAACCGCCACCCGTCCGGGTACAGGCCGGCGATGGCGTCATACAGGGCGTAATTGTGGTACTTCGTGTCGGCCCACACGACCGCCAAGTCCGGGCACCGCTCGGCGTTCAACTGCGCGATCACCGGCAAGGCCGCTTTCGCGTCGTCGACCGACGCGGCGCACACCGACACGGCCATCAAAAACCCCAGCGTGTCCACGCTGATCGTCCGCTTTCGCCCGGTGATTTTCTTCCCGCCGTCGTACCCGCGGTCCCCGGCCGTCTCGGCCGTCTTCACCGTCTGGCTGTCGATGCTGGCGGCCGTCGGCGTCGGATGCCGCTCCGCGTCGTGGCGCTCGCGGGCCACCTCGCGCAACACGTCCAAGACGCGCTGCCACGTGCCGTCGTCCCGCCACGCCGCGAAGTAGTCGTACACCGTGCTCTTCGGCGGCAGGTCGTTCGGCAGCAAGCCCCATTGGCCTCCGGCCCGGTTCAGGTACAGGACGGCGTTCACCACCTCCCGCAGGTCCGTCGTCCGCGGCCGGCCGCCCCGCTTCGCCGCCGGCAACTGCGGCTCCAACAAGCCCCACTGGGCGTCCGTCAGGTCGGTCGAATACGGCTTGCGCGGGCCGGAATCCATGGCGGCGTCCTTGTCGAGTGTCCGATGTCACAACTATCATATGGGGTGGGTCTTGCGGAAAAACCACCTTTCCGGACAGTCTCTTAGTCCATTTTCGTTCTCTCCATCTTCCGGGAAGCCGGGACGCGGCGTCACTCGTTGATGCTGAGGTCGGGGTCGCGGCGCGACGCGCGCAAACGGTCCAAGACCGTCTCGTCCAATAAACCAGTCGCCGTGAATGGCAAGTGCGGCAGCGGCCGGCGGACCGGGGTCGCTTCGAAGCGTGTGCGCAGCAACTTGAGTTGCGCCAGTCGGTCCGCGGGAAGCGCGAGGTAGTCGTACGGGCCGACGTCGGCGCCGTGCGCGGCCCGCAGCCCGCGGTCGGCGAGGTACCGCACCATCGGGTACCGCTCGTGTTCCATCAGCCGCGTCAGGACCGGGCCGTACCAGTCCACGCCCGACGCCCGCCGGGCCGCCGGGTCCGCGAATGCCCCGGCCACGATCACCCGGCTCCGGGCGTCCCCTTGGGCGAGCGTCAACAGCCCCGCCGAGAGCGCCTCCTCGTCCGCGGACAGTTTCACCGCCCCGTTCCGCTTGCCGTTCGGCCACTTGGCGAGTTGTTCCCGCGTCCACCCGAGCGACTTGTCCAGATGGCACTGGTTGCACGCGTGCGGCTTCCCGGTCCCCACGCTCCCTTCGAGGTCCGGCGATTGGATGCGGTGCGAGCGGTGCGTCCCCATGAGCGAGAACACTTGGCGCGGCATGTGGCAACTGACGCACGCACTGCCCGCCGAGTCGGCAGGGTGGCGGGTGTGTTCGGCGAGCTTACCGCGGTACTCGGCGTGGCACTGGTAACAGGCCTGGTTCGTCTGCATTTGCGGCTTGAGCATCATGTCTGGGTCGCCGCCGTGCATGGTGTGGCAACTCAGGCAACTCATCGTCCCGCGGCCGTTCTGGTAACAGGCAGACAGCGCCATGGCGTTGTACTCCAGGGCGGTCGTCAGCGGGGTGCCGTCGCCCCAAAAGCGGCCGTCGGTCGGCTCGGGGCGCGGCGGCTTCCCGTCCGGCCGCCGCACTCCGGCGAGGACCGCCTGCTCGGCCTCCGAGTGAAAGAAGGTGTTGTACCGCGTCATTTCGTGGCCCGGGACGAACGGGTCGCGGTGCGTGACCGGGTCCCACGCCGACTCCTTCGGAACCAGCCCCCCGTGGCAGCGGGCGCATATCTCGTCGCGCCGCAGGACCGACAGCAGCGCCGGCTGGACGACGTCCGGCTCGGCGCCCGGCTTTCGCGGCTGGTTCCGGTTCTGGCGGACGTGGTCGGCCCCCGCCCCGTGACACGCCCCGCAGGCGATGCCCAGTTCCGCGGTCTCGGTCTGGAAGCCGACGACCGACCCGCGGGGGTCGCGGACGGGGTTCTTGGTGGGGCCGGTGTTGTGGCAGTAAAGGCAACTGTTATTCCACACGGCCGCGCGGCTCTGGCCCCAGAAGTCACCGGTGTCGGGGAAGAGGAACGCCCCGTTACTATGAACCCACTGCTTTTCCCGGATGTGGTACAGCACGGGTAGGCGGACGTACAAGCCGTTCGGGGCCAGCGTCAGGTATTCCTGAATCCAGTGGGAGCCGACGACTCGGTCAATGCGAAACTTGGCGTAGCGCGGCGGGGCTCCGGTGACGCCCCCGGACCGGGCGTGGGCCAAGGCCCAGTTGGGGTCGGCCGTCTCCATGAAGAAGTCGTCCCCTTCGCGGGTGAGCCGGGTCCGAATCCCTTGGTAGTCGTGAGCGGCGTTGGCGAAGTCCCCCTTCACATACTCGGGGGTGGCGTCGCGGGTCATCGTCCGGTGGTAAGTGCGGCGCCACGAGTCGTGCTGCTCGCGGTGGCACTCGGCGCACGTGGCGGACGTGACGAATTCGTCGGGAAAGTTTTCCGGCGGCGCCGGGGGCCGTTCGGCGTGACCGAGCCAGTGCCAACCGCCAATCGCGGAGACGAGCAAGAATCCGAGAACCCACCCCCGGGCCTTCGCGGAGCCGCGTGTGGCGACGAGCGCCGTGATGACGACGGGAACGAAGATCAGTATCGCCGTCACGGGAGCCATCGCTGGTCCTCAGGAAGTGACCGCCGCAGTTGGATTTGCGGAAAGTCATCGTATATTAATAGCTTCCATACCGATGACGGTTTGACTCACCTATCACTACCCGCCGGCCTCTTTTCGTCCCCCCGCCTGCATGAGATTAAGCATCGTATTGCGGGCTTCCCCACCGTTTGGAGTTCTGTTCCTTCCCCATTCACACTTCTCGCAAGGTCTTATCCGCACGTAATTTAGGCCAACCACTTTTTCGGCCGTCATCTCTGCTTTTTCTTGGGATTTCCCCCGATTTCATCCGATTTCATCTTGACAACCAGTTGTGACTATGGGAAATTTCAAGGTGAATATCTTCTCATTTTTATGTTCACGAGGATAATATGGTCATCTCTCCTGTCAGTTTTCGCGATCGTCTTCGACGCAGTGACGGGTTCACCCTAATCGAACTCTTGGTCGTCATCGCGATCATCGCCATCCTGATCGGGTTGCTACTGCCGGCCGTCCAGAAGATTCGCGAAGCCGCGAACCGCATGAAGTGCAGCAACAATCTGAAGCAGATTGGGTTGGCCCTGCACAACCACCACGACACGACCGGCAAACTACCCCCGGGCGGCCTGATGGGCTGGACCGGGAATACGGGCGACTGGGGCAGTAACCAAGGGACGTGGATCGTTTACAGCCTGCCCTACATGGAGCAGGACGGCATGTACAAAATAATTAACCCCCGGTTCGAAATACAAAACTCGGTGGACATCGGCATCGGTGGCGTGACGAATCGGTTTCTCAAGGGCATCCGCTGCCCGAGCGACGACTACAGCCCGACGGCCTCGACGACCAACTATGTCGGCAGCCTAGGGCCGCAGTGCGCCGTCGGCAATTGCGGGCAGGACCAGAATCAACAGTATTGCCAGACGGCTATCGGCTGGGGCTATACCACCAGCCCGGATCACGGCAACACCCAGAACCCCAATGACATTCGGGGGCTGTTCAACCGCCTCGGGTGCGAATTCAACTTCGCCTCCATTTCGGATGGCCTGTCCAACACGATCGCCATCGGGGAGTGCCTGCCCAGTTGGCACGACCACCTGAGCGCCAACGCATGGTGGCACTACAACAGCGGTGGGGCCTCGCACGCCAGCACCATCGCCCCCATCAATCAGAAAATTGACGCGTCGCAGGGCTACGGTTGCGGGCCGGGGGGCACCGGCCCGCAGAACTGGAACAGAGCGTGGGGCTTCAAGTCCCGGCACAGCGGCGGGGCGAACTTCGTGTTCGCCGACGGGCATGTGCAGTTCCTGCGTGAGTCGATTGACCACCGGACATACCAGCTCCTCGGGTGCCGAAACGACGGCCAAGCCGTCACCCCCCCGTAATGACCGCGCGGGCCGGCAACACGGCGTCCCGGCCCCCTGACTTATCGCCCACCTCGGTTAGTCTTCACAACGGCCCGGATGCCGGCGGTTTTTCCACCGTCGGCCGCGTTGTTCCCTCTCTTACCAACCAAAAGGTTGCTCCCCATGCGTCGGCAGTGTTTCCTTTCCGGTCTGTTCGGGGCCGTCTTGCTTCTGGCCGGGTGCGGGCCGTCTGTGCATACGGTGACCGGCGTAGTCAAACTGGATGGCACACCGGTCGAGGGGGCGGCGGTCGCGTTCATGACGGAGGACGGCAAACTAATCTACAGCGGCTCTACGGACGCCGGCGGCAACTTTACCCTGTCCGGCCCGACTGCGCCGGGCGTTCCCGCCGGCAATTACAAAGTCACGGTGGTGAAGACCCCGAAGGTGGAAATCGGGGACGCCACCCCGGGGAGCGCTGACTACTTGAAATTCATGCAGAAGGAGGCGAAAGCTGTTGCCCCCAAGTCCGGCCCGGGGATGATGGTGCCAGGCGCCAAAGGCCCGGCCGGCCCCGCCGGCCCCAAGAATGAGTTACCCGCCATTTACGCCTCGGTGACGACGACGACGCTCTCCGCCAAGGTGCCGAGCGACGGGCCGATTACGCTCGACCTCACGGCCGGCAAGGACAAGAAGTAACCGGCGCGTCATGAGTTTGGCCGACCACCCGCCCGACCCTGTTGTCCCCGCACCTGCGGGGCCGGCGGGGGCCGGGCGTTTTTTTTCGCGCCGCCGCGTCGTCTTCCTCTCGCTACTCGTGGCCGCCGCCGTCCCGCTCGCGGGGTGGCGGTATCACATCACGCGGCCCGAATACCGCTTCGCCCGCGGCGAGGAGGCGATCCGGGCCAAGGACTACCAAGCCGCCGAAGCCTACGCCGACAGCCTGGCGGCCGGCAGCCCCGACCACGCCCACTTCTTGCGCGCCGCGGCCCTGTTCGACCGGTCGCAGCCGTACCAGGCGTTGAAAGAGTGCAACCAGATCAACGGCGACGGCCCGTTGGGCGTGCGGGCGGCCGTCCTGTCCGGGAAGTGCCTGCTGGACATGGGGGACACGAAAGAGGCCCGCCGCGTGTTCCGGTACGCCCTCGACCGCGACCCGGACACCGCGGACGCCCACCGCGGCCTCGGGGCCATCGCCTACGACTTGGGCCAGACGGCCGAGGCCGAGGCCCACTTGGAAGAAGTCGCCCGCCTCGACCCGGCCGACGCCCGACCGCACCGCCTGCTGGCGCACATCCGCCGGGACGCCGGGAACCTGCCGCTGGCCGAAGTGAGTTTTCGGGAGGCGATCCGCGTCGGGTTCCCGGCCGCCGCGACGACGGACGCCGTGCGCGTGGAGTTAGCCGAAAACCTCGTGCGGCGGGCCAAGTTCGCGGAGGCCGTGACGGTTCTCGACGCGGTCGCCCCCGAGAGCGCCAAGGCGGTCGCACTGGCGGTCCGGGTGCAAGCCTTGCGCGGGGCCGGCCGGCGGCAAGACGCCGTCGCCGCCGCCGACCGAGGGTTGGCCGATTTCCCGGCCGGCGAGTTCGCCCGCCTGCGCGGCCAACTGTACGCCGAAGACGGGGACGCGAAGGCCGCCATCCCGCTGCTGGAGCGGGCGGCCCGGCCCGGCCCGGACGCGGCCCGGACGCACTACCACTACCAAGACTTGTACCAAGCCCACTTCCTGCTGGCCCAAGTCTACGCGGCCGACGGCCGCCAGGCCGACGCGGACCAAGCCGCCGCCCGGGCCGAGGAGATCCGCCGGGACTTGGACGCGGCCACCCAACTCAGCCAAGAGGCGGCCGCCCGCCCGAGCGACGCCGCCGTCCGGCTGAGACTGGCGGCCGTGTTCGCCCGCCTGGGGGACGCGGGCTTGGCCAAAATGTGGCGCGACGCCGCGGCGGCGTGCGGGGGGAAGTAGTCCCCGCGGGCGGCGGGGCCGCCGTCATTGCCCGGTGGCTTTCAACAACTCGTCATGAATTTTCTGCGCCGCCGCCGCCCGCTCGGCCTCCGCTTCGGCCGCCCGGCCTTGCTCTTGCAGGCTCCGGGCCAAGAGGGCGTGGGCCTCGTAGCCGGTCGGGGCGCGGGCGAGCGCGAGCGAGAGCTTCAACAAAGCCTCCGCCTCGGCCGGCCGCCGGCGGCCCAGTTCGACGCGGGCGGATTCCGTCAGCACGCCGACGTGGCCCGGCTGCTCGGCCCGGATCCCTTGCAACAGCGCCCACGCCGCGTCGAGTTCGCCCAGTTGCAAGCGGCAGCGGGCCAGGCCGCGCCTCACGTCGAACGGCGGCCGCGGCCCGTGTGCGGCACGCGCGGGCGCTCAAGGAGTGGGAGCGGCGTATTGTGGACTTGGACACGGAGGGGGCTGATGGCCGACGACACCGACCGCGGCCAAGCTGGACCGGCGGCCGTCAAGCAACCGTTGGCGGACGCGCTGTTTTCCGCGACCGGCCGGGCGCGGTTCCTGCTCGAAGCGACGACGGCCGGGTGGCTCGACCACCCGAATGTCGTGCCGGTGTACGGGACCGGGGAGGCCGGGCGGATTCAAAAGATGCTCGGCCACGGCCTGACGCCGGCCCGAATCGCCGACATCACCGTCTTGCCGACGGTCGGCTGCCGGGCGTTGGCCGTCAGGTGTGGCCAGCGGGCGGCGGCCGGCACCCAGAAGACGTTGACGGCCCGGTACTCGTCCGGGTCTCCGGGTCGGCCCCGCCCTCGCGGCATGAAATCTTACGATTCTATTGGATCAGGTTTCTGTAGGATTGTCCTGTGTGTGCGTCTGGCGTTGAGCGATCTCAAGAATCGCAGAACGCCCGGGAGGCCGTGTCTGAGAAATGAATCCGACCGCTCACCTCGCCTCCGTCAGTGCACTGCGAGATTTCCAGGCAAAACTTGTGCGATTTCGGCACGAGGCGGAGACGGTTCTAACAGCCGTCGGCGACATTTCTCGGACGGAGTGGCACCAACTGGAGAACGCCTACTCCATCGCAGTCGGCCACCATGCCCTGTGTCTTGACCGCGTCGAAGAGGCGGCGAGACAGTACCGATGGTGCCTTGAGCGGGCCGACGCCCGATCTGAATGGTGTTCGTGCCAGTCCGAGCAACAGCAGTTGGCCGAAGCCACAGAGCATTTGGTTTGTGCAGAGGGGCGAGTGCTCGCCCTGCGAGTCGCCTTGGACCGCCTTTCGGCGGCCATTGAGGCATTTCGGATCGAGCGAGCCTGTCTCGAAACCGTCTTGAGCGTTGACCTGTCCGCGGGAGACCAGTTCTTGCGGATGAAGTTGGCCTCCGTCGAAAGCTATCTGGCCGAGGCCCACCGCCGCTGAGCGGCGGGTTAGATTCCCCGTCCACGAGGATCCCGGATGACGATCAACCATTGGGAAGACCGGCTACGGCACGATTGGTCGTGCCTCACTTTGGAGTGGAATGCCTTGTGCCGAACGTGGCAGGATGCCGTGCGGAAGGAATTTGAACGGCGGTACATAGAACTCCTCCACGGGCAGGTCGCCAACGCCGTTGAGGCGATGGCCCAGCTTTCCCGCGAAGTCGAGTCCGCCCGCCGGGTGACGTACGAACCGTGAGCGGCAGGCCGCTGTCCCGTCCGGAATCGGATCCGGATACCACACGACTGAGTCATCTCATGAGCAGTGCAGGACCGCCGCCGATCAGTTTGGACCAGCGCGTGGACCAACTGCTGCTGGCGGTGCGGGAGGCGAATGACGCCCGTGCATGTGACGAAGGAGCCGACAAGAAAGCGGAAACCGACCTGCGTGGCGAATGTGACAGGATTGATGAGGAAGCGTTGGCGCGGGCGGCAGGGCTCGACCACCTCGGGGCTTATCACACCTTCAGGCTGCCACTTGCCTTGCCGGCCGGCAGTCACGTCACTCACGAGATGGTCCGCGACGCGTTGGACTCGGTACGGGGGCGCGTCGCCGAAACCCGTCGCGCGAGTCAGCAAAGCGGCCGCCACGGGGCCGTCACATCGACCGTGCCCGCGGCGGCATGCGGGGTGATCGCCCTTTGTCTCGCAATTGGCGGCGTGACGGCCACGCCGCCATCACTGAAAATGGCCTTGTTTGTGGCGAGTCTGGCCGCGGTACTGCTCGGCGTGTTGGCCGTCTTCATGCACCTGTCGTTCCGGTCCAAATCTAACCGTAGCCGCTCGGCGTGTTACGCGGCGGTCGAAGCCATGGCCAAGGCCGTCGCCTTGGCGGAGTCCTATTTCCGGACGTGGCGGCGGTTGCAACGGGATGGCGCAAACCAGCGTTGGCGCACGTCGATTCTCGCTCTTCGGCCGCAATTTATTCGCATCGTGGGGGAAGCCCGCAATGAGTTCCCTGCCTGGGAGTCACTGGAGAGCCATTTAAGCGGTGTCAAATCCGTCGCACAATCGGTGCCGTTCGGGTCACTGGAGATCCGTGAGCGGGCCGTCACAGACCTCTTCCTAGAGGGCATTCCGCGGCGGCAAGAAAGTGAATCGCCGTTTCTCCTCCCCGCGTTGCTCACGTTCCCTGCCGGGGGCTCGCTGCTGGTCAGGATGGCCAATGAGGGGGATCGGCAACGGGCGGTCGCTTGCCTGCAAGCCGTGATGCTGCGAGTTCTTACGACCTTCCCACCGGGGAAGGCTCGCTTCACCATCATCGACCCGGTGGGCCTCGGCGACAACTTCGCCACCTTTATGCACTTGGTAGATCCCGATCACAAAATAGACCTCGTGACGGCCCGAATTTGGACCGAGCCGAGGCATATCGAGCAACAGTTGGAAATCTTGACCGGACAAATGGAGGATGTGATTCAGAAGTGCCTCCGCGGCGATTACCGGACCATCGCGGAGTACAACGATGCCGAGTCGTTGGCCGAGCCGTACCGATTTCTGGTGATCGCTAATTTTCCTGCCCGCTTCAGTCCGGCGGCGGCGGAGCGAGTCTTGAGCATCGCGGCGGCCGGCAACCGATGCGGCGTATATGTGTTGATGTCCGTTGACCCGCGTCAGGAGTTCCCCCGCGGATTTAGCTTGGACGACTTAGAGAAGCGGGTCGGCGTAGTCATTTGGCCGGCTGGCAACGGCCAAGATCGGTGGGAGTGGTCGGGCAACGCCGACGGCCTGCGCTTTGTTCGGCCGGCCCGACCGCCCGCGCAGAAGTTGTTCAGTGAGCTCGTGGAGTCAGTCGGGCAGGCGAGCCAAAATGCACCGGATATAATAATTCCATTCTCAAGCATTGCCCCCGCCGCGGCCGACTATTGGAAAAACAACACGGTGGATGCCATTGTCATTCCCCTCGGCCCGCGCGGCGTAAACAAAAAGCAAAAACTAATTCTCGGTGGCGAGACCGGCCATCACCTGCTGATCGCCGGCCAAACCGGGATGGGCAAGTCGAGGCTGATGCACGTCCTCATTATGAACGCGGCTCTGACGTACCCGCCGGAGGAAGTGGAACTGTACCTGATCGACTTCAAGAAGGGGGTCGAGTTCAAAGCGTACGCGGAACATAGCCTTCCCCACGCCCGCGTGATCGCCGTCGAATCGGACCGGGAGTTCGGCGTCAGCGTTCTCCAGCGCCTGGACGGCGTGATGACGGAGCGTGCCGAGCTTTACCG
This sequence comes from Zavarzinella sp., assembly GCA_043744795.1. GTDB lineage: Bacteria > Planctomycetota > Planctomycetia > Gemmatales > Gemmataceae > Zavarzinella. The sequence goes on from JAYTTY010000411.1 coordinate 16,052, forward strand.
GATAGCCGGGGCGGCGGATTTCGCGAACTACAGGGGCCGCGTCGACTCGCCCACTCTGCCCTGCGTGCTGCCCCGCGTGCTGCTAATCGTCGACGAGTTCCAAGAATTTTTCACGGAAGACGACGCCTTGGCGAAGGAAGCCCGTCTCCTGCTGGACCGGCTCGTCCGCCAGGGGCGAAGCTTTGGGGTGCACGTTGTGTTGGGGTCCCAGACGCTGGGCGGGGCGTACAACCTGGCGCGGCCGACGATTGACCAGATCGCGGTCCGCATCGCCCTGCGATGCAGCGACGCGGACTCCCGCCTGATCCTGAGCGACGACAACCCCGCGGCAAGAAGTCTGGAGCGGCCCGGCGACGCGATCTACAACCATGCCAACGGCAAGGTAGAAGGCAACACCCCGTTTCAAGTCGCGTGGCTCGATGATGACGAGCGCAACGGGCTGCTGGACGTGCTGCGGCGCCGCGCGCATGGCGGTCCCGCCCGGCCGCGGGTCGTGTTTGAAGGCCAGGCGACGGCGGACATCGACGCCGCCGTCTTCCCCGCGGGCCTTCCCGTCGCCGGCGTCACGGCGGTCTGGATGGGGCAAACGGTCGTCATCAGGCAGCAGCCGGTCCAGGCGACGTTCCGGCGCAGTCCCGGCCACAATCTGGCGGTCATCGGACAAGACGCCGCCGCGGCGGCCGGCATCTTGTCCGCGGTGATCGTCAGCATCGCGGAGCGCCTTCCCGCAGCAGCGGCCGCAGCGGCCAGAGTGTACTTGGTCGACGGCACCCCTGCCGAATCAGAGGTGCGCGTCCCGAGCGGACTGGCCCCCGCTCTAGCTCGCCGAGTCGCGAGGCAGCACCTGCCCAACACGATTCAAGGGATTCTGGCCGAAGTTGCCAGGCGCGGCGGACTGCCCGCCGACGGCGCGATGCCGCCGTGGTTTCTGTTGATCCAGGGCTTGCAATTCTTCCGCGAATTGCGGCGGTCCGGCGACGAACCCCTGTTCCGGCGGTCGGCTGAGCCGGCCCCTTCCAATACGGCCGCGGATTTGGCGAAAATTCTCCGCGACGGCCCGGCCGTGGACGTGCATGTGTGCGTCTGGTGCGACAGCCTGGCCAACTGGAACCGGTCGTTCGACCGCGGTATGCTTGCCGAGTTCGAAATGCGGGTCGTGTTCCAAATGCCCGCCACCGATTCCACGACCCTGATTGATATCCCGTGGGCGAGTAAGCTCGGCCAGTACCGGGCGTTTTTATACGACGCGGCGCGCGGGGAGGCGGAAAAGTTTCGCCCATTCGGCGTTCCCGGGAAACGGTTCATTGGGCACGGCTGACCGGTGTCGCCCCACCGATGACCGCCCGGCCCGCTTGGGATAAACTGCGGGTGTTGGCGGCCCGCCATTTCCGTTCCGGAGGCATGACGATGGTACGGTTCGAGTGCCCGGATCCTGCGTGTCGAACAGACCTCTTACCGTCGGACGGTCAGGCGGGGACTCATATTGCATGCCCGGTGTGCCAACTTTTGGTCGAAGTACCGCCCGCCGCGGTATCTCCGGCAGGTGGCGAAGTCAGCACGGAAACGGCCGCCCCCGCCGCTAGCCGCCCGGCGGGTGGGGGTGACCACTTCGATGCCGCCCGGGATCGCGCCGAGCGGCTCCGCGTCATCGCAGTGCTCGTGTTCCTCGGAAGTGTCGGGTTGTTTGCCGCGTACGGCATCGTGTTTGAAGGAAGAGGCGAGCATTCCTATGTGGTGGAAGGTAGCGGACAGTCGGATCGGGTAACCCAGCGGGTGGAACGGACGAAGGAAACCCGAGGCGTCTTCGTTCCGCGAGGCGCCCCGGCGCGTGGTGATGGGGATGCGGTGCCGTCATCGGAGCAGGAGGAACGCGAGCCGAACGGTGGAGTGGCAAATGATGCCGAGAAGGCTCGTCAATCTGCCAAAAAGGAGCGTGAAAGGACTGAGGGAATCGCCGAGAATGGCCGTCGGGAAGCCGAACTTGAACGGGCAAAGGTGGCAGCCCAGCGGGCCGAGTTAACGAGCCAAAGAGAACTGTTCTTCAAATTGGTGCAAGCGAGAATCTTGGCCGATGCAGTGTCAAAAGATGTAGGCAGTGACGTCAAAGACCCGCTGACGCGGGCCAACGTCACCACACGGGCGTGGAATGCGTCGTGGGCGTGGTCTGCCAAGAAGTTGGGACTGACCGCAGACGAGGCCACCGAATTGTTGAAATACGGCCGGAGCCAGAATTGGCCGGCGCCGTGATTCAAAGCAGGCTTTATGGTCTGGCGATCCAGGTGAAACGCTGTCCGAACCAACAATTTCGAACTGCCAATGTTGTTTTAATGATTGCCTGTTATCGGGCCTTGGTACCCGACGGACGCCGACGGCAAGGAGTTCACCCGGGCGGGGCACCGGCTGGACGCGCTGAAGGCAGCGACCGGGGAATTGGGCTTGGAACTCATCGACATGGGCATGAAGGAGGGCGGGACGTACCAAATTCCGGCCGCGATGTACCAAGCCCTCGCCTCGTCCGACATGATGTTGGCCGACCTGACCGGCGTCCGGCCGAACGGGATGATCGAAGTCGGCTTCGCCCTGCGAAACCACGCCACTGGCCGAATGCCGCTGTACTACGAAACGTCTGACGGGACCAAGGCGCCGTTTGACATCGCCGCCTTCCGGCACGTTCAAATCGATCAGGCCGCCGACATCAAGACGAAACGCAAACCCCTCCTCGTAGCCATCATCAATCAAGCTCAAGTCGGTTTGATCTAACCGCGCGGCCGCGAATCACGCCCGCCGATTTGCCGGCGCTCATGGTCGCCGTTCGCGGATCGAATGGCGACACATGGCGGTCGCTCGGCCATTACAACTGGATAATTTCGCCGCCGCCGCCCGCAAGGCCGACCCGCGCGGATTCGCCTGATTTCGGCGAATCGGTCGCGCGCAATGGCAGACAATTTGGCAGAGCTTCACAATTGTCAGCTCCGGCGGGAATTGAAGTAGCCGTTCAGTGGCGTGGGCGCAAAAAAATGGCCGCTCAGGACAATGAGCGGCCAAATAGGAGTGACCCTATCGGGATTCGAACCCGAGTCGCTGCCTTGAAAGGGCAGTGTCCTAGACCACTAGACGATAGGGCCGTGCGTTATTTCTTAGCGGGGCGGCCCGGCCGCGGCAAGAAGTGAATCCGCGCGAGTTTCGGCGCATCCAAGGGGGGTGCAAGACAGTCGGGAGATCGCTAGAATCTCCCGTACCGACGCCAACCCACAAGGAGACAATCATGGCGAGTCCGAACGTCGTCGAATTCACCACGGACAACTGGCAGGCCGAAGTCGTGGGCAGCAGCATCCCGGTCCTCGTCGACTTCTGGGCCCCGTGGTGCGGGCCGTGCCGGGCCTTGTCCCCGACCATCGACAGGGTGGCCGACCAGTTCGCCGGCAAGGTGAAGGTCGGCAAGGTCAACGTGGACGAGAACGGCGACCTGGCCGCCCAGTACGGCATCAACACCATCCCGCGCCTCATGGTCTTCAAGGGCAGCGACCGCCCCGTGCAGATCGTCAACGGCTCCATGAACGAAGCCGCCATGACGCAGATGCTCAACGGCGTGCTGTAAGACGGTTTGACGCCGCGACCGTAAAAGGCGGGCGGCCCGGCGCGACAGCGCCG
>JAYTTY010000412.1:0-5034 GCA_043744795.1 Zavarzinella sp.
ACGTCGGGCTGACGCCGCGACGCTCGCCGGTCACTCGATCAAGGCTTGCCGGCGTCATTCCGGGTCGGGCACTCTGGCTTTCCAAACGTCCGGGTTGCGGCTGGTGTGAAACACGGACAGTACTTGAACCGTGTCGTTCACGACTCGATAAATCACTGCATAAGGAAAGCCGTTCACCGCCCGCCGGCGGGCGTCCAAGAAAATGAACGCGGCCACCGTGGGCATCCGGCAAATCGAGTCGACGGTTCGAGTGACGTTGTCGAGAAAGCGGTCACCCAAGCCGGGCGACTGCCGTTCATAATAATCAAAGGCCTCGTCGAATTCCTGCTCCGCCTCGGGCGCGAAAAAGTACGGCAACATGTCAGCGACCCCACCGGGCCCGCGCCGCGGCTCCGATTTCATCCAAGGTGCGATATTTGCCGTTCGGGTTGGCGTCCAACCGGGCAATGCGGTCTTCGATCATCCGCTTGGTCTCGTCCGACAACGCGGCACATTCGGGTTCCGGCTCTAACAACTCGGCGTTGATGGCGTCGGCCAGCCGCAACTGATCTTCGTCGGACAGTTGCCGGACCAAATTGAGGATCGCTTCCAGAGTCATCGCCTTACCCCTCCCACTTCCGGATCACCGCCACGGCCGTCTGGCCGGCGTCCGTGAAGCTGATCTTCACGGCGTACGGCTTTGTTACCGGGCGCAGGCCTTTTGTGTGGACGTGGACCGGGCACGCCGGGTCGGGGTTCACGTGGTTCAGCGTCGGCGGGAGTTGGCCGTGCTTGAGGGCGAGGATGCTGCCGGCCAGTTCCACGAGGCTGGAGGCGGCGCCGCCGGCCCCGACGTTGGCCTTGATCGCCCACACGGGCGTCGCCGGCCCGAAGACCTCGTTGATGGCCTTGGCCTCCCAGCGGTCGCCGCGTTGGGTGCCGTGGCCTTGGGCGTTCACGTGGTCCACGTCCGCCGCGGCGACGCCCGCGTACGTCAGCGCCCGCCGGATGACGAGGGCCATGCCCTTGCCGTCGCGGGCGCGGTCCAGGCCGCTGGCGAAGCCGACCAGTTCGCCGTCGATGCGGGCGCCGCGGGCTTGGGCGTGGGTCAGGTCTTCGAGGATGACGCAGGCGGCGGCCTCGCCCAGCACGCTGCCGTCGCGGTCGCGGTCGAACGGCTTGACGGCCGTCTCCGGATTTTCCGTCTGCCGGGTCAACTCTTGGAAGAGGTTGTGCCGGGTCTGGCTCAGCGGGTTCATCTTGCTCTCGGCCCCGCCGACCACGAACAGGTCGGCCGCGTCCCGCTGGATGATGTGGTACGCCTCGCTCAGGGCCAGCAGGCTGGCGGCGTCGCTGCCGGTGATCGTGTTGCTCGGCCCGCGCAAGTCCAGCGTGATCGACGCGTGGCAGGAGGGCATGTTGGGCAGGTACTTGAGCATCCACAGCGGCGGGACTTCCTTCATCCCCGTCCGCCCCCACGTCGCCACGTCCACGGGGCCGGTCGGCGTGGCCAAGCTGATCTGGGCCGCCTTGCCGATGTCGTCCAATTCGCTGGCGATCATGCCGGCCCCGAACTCGACGCCCGCCCGCTCGGGGTCGATCTGGCCGACGTCGAGGCCGGCGTCCTTGAACGCGAGGTGGGCGGCGCACAGCCCCATCTGGACGGTGCGGGCCATCAACTTGAGGCCCCGCAGGTGGTCCTTGTTGAAGAGGATCTTCTTGGGGTTGAAGTCCAAGACCTCGGCGCCGATCTGGCACGGCAATTGAGACGGGTCGGCGAACGTCAGCCGGCGGACGCCGGACCGGCCGGCGCAGAGGGAGGCCCAGTACGTCGCCGGGTCGGACCCGACGGGAGTGATGACGCCAACCCCCGTGAACACCGCGCGACGGGCCGATCCTGCCATTTCGTCCACCTGTGGAATTCGCTCGGGCGGGGCGACCGCCGCACGGTTGAATTTAGTCGGCCGGGGGGGGCCGGGCTACGGGGGGCCGGGAAATGGCCTGCCGGGAAATGCCTGACGGTCACGGTCACGCCGGGTCCGCCGACTGGGCGGCCGTTTTCGACGCGGCCTTCGCCAGGCCGAGCATCTTCTGCAACTGCCCGGTGAACACGAAGTTTTCTTCGCCGAGGAGGTCTTTCGTCTGGCCGGGGTCGACGTGGGCGAAGAAGATTTCGGCCTCGCCGATTAGCTCGGCGCCGGCGTGGACGGTCCCGGAGACCAGCCCGCCGACCTCGCTGAGTTGTTCCAGTTTCGTCGTGTACGTCAGGCTCTCGCCGGCGAACGCCTCGCGCCGGAAGCTGGCCTTGGGGATCTTGGCGAGGATCACGTTCTTGGCGTAGTTGTTGGCCTCGCCGACGAGGATGCCGCCCGTCTGCGCCAGCCCCTCCAGCATGAGCGGGGCCGGCATCACCGGGTAGCCGGGGAAGTGGTCCGCGAAGTGGTCTTCGGCCAGGCTCAGGTTCTTCACGGCCGTCGCGGCCTTGCCGGACTCGAAGGCCGTGAAGCGGTCAATCCAGATCCAACGCATCATGCACCGGGGTCGGGGGGTCGCGTCCATTGACTTCTGGGTTTTTCGGCCTGAAGGGCCGATTAACATAGCCCAGCCCGCGAGGGCTGGGGAAGGGGCGTCAAATGGATTTTCGGTCTGAAGGACCGATTAAATTAAGCCTCGGCGAGAGGGCCGGCAATGTCCGCACTTACAGTTTTAATCGGTCCTTCAGACCGAAAATACTAACGCCACTTCCAACCCGGCCCTTTCGGGCCGGGCTATGTTAATCGGCCCTTCAGGCCGAAAACCGGCCGTGACGGGTCAGCCGACCTTGCTTTGCAGGTAGCGGACGATCAACTCGACCGTGAACAGGTCGCTGATGCCTTCCATCGACGGGTTCTTCTCGAAGGACGCGAAGTCCGCGTAGGGCATCTTTTCCTTGAGTTCGGACAGGCCCTTGGCCGTCACCTTGCCGTCCTTCACGAAGTCCGGGTCGCCTTGGAAGATCGACTCGGGGAACAGCTCGTTCCGCGGGATCTTGATGCCGAACTCCCGCTCCAGCCGGAAGACGATATCCAGGAAGTCGATGGACTCGGCCCCCAAGTCCCCTTGCAGCGTGGAGGCGAGGGTGACTTGGTCTTCATCGACGTTCAGGGCTTCCACCATCGTGGCCGCCACCTTCTTGAAAATATCGTCCTTCGTCATCGAACCGCCCTCCCTAAAAAACATGATGGCCGCCCGGTCCCTCCGGCAGGCCGAATGTACTGATCGTCAACCCGAGACGGCCCCGAGACTCAGCCCGCCGTCGATCGTGAGCACCTGCCCGGTGATGTACGACGCCCCCGGCGACACGAGGAACAGCACGGCCGCCGCGATGTCTTCCGGCTTCCCCAGCCGCCGGGCCGGGATCAGCTTCTTCGTGATGAAGTCCCCGGCCTTGGCGCGGATCGCCTCGGTCATGTCCGTCTCGATGAACCCGGGGGCGACGGCGTTGACCGTCACGTTCCGGCTGCCGAGTTCGACCGCCAAGGCCCGCGTGAGGGAGTTCACGGCCCCCTTGCTCGCGGAGTAGTTGCACTGCCCGGCATTCACGTGCGTGGCGGCGACGCTCGACACGTTCACGATGCGGCCGTACCGCTGTTTCAGGGCCATCTGCTGGGCCACCGCCCGGCAGAACGCGAACGTCCCGCCGAGGTTCGTGTCGATCACGGCGTTCCAGTCGGCGGCGTCCATCCGCAGGAACAGGCCGTCCTTAATCACGCCGGCGTTGTTCACCAGAATGTCCAGCCGGCCCCACTTGCCTACGACTTCCTCGACGACTTTCCCGGCGGCGGTCTTGTCGGCCACGTCCGCCTGGATGGCGACCGCCTCGCCGCCGAGGGCCGCGACGTCCGCGACCAGCGTGTCCGCGGCCACTTTGTTGCTGTGGTACACGAAGGCGACCTTGGCGCCGGCCTGCGCCAGCGCGAGCACGATCCCGCGCCCGATCCCCCGGCTGCCGCCCGTCACCAACGCCGTCTGGTCCTTCAACTGGCTCATTCCTGCCTCTGTTGCCGCTTTCCGAAGGGTCACGCCGCCCGGCCGGTCATCGCGCCGGTGAGCCACGCCCACCGCTCTTTCCAGTGCCGCACCAGCCGCTCGTCGGCGGGGCCGCCCGCCGGGGACCGGTCCCTAATGTTGTATCCCGCGAGCGTGAACTGGGCATTGATCGTCTGCCCGCCGCCGGCCACGTTCCCCTTGGCCCGGAAGGTGGCCGTCGATTCGTCGGCCTTCAGCAGTTCCGTGCCCAACTCCAGCGTGTGCCCCGGCTGCATGAACGTGCCGTACTTCACGTTTTTCGCCTCGCGCATCACGATGACGGCGTGCTTGTAGTCGGTCGTCGCCCGCCACAGCCACGCGCTCGCCTCGACGGCGGCCTGCAGCATCATCACGCCCGGCATCACGGGGAACGTCGGGAAGTGGTCGGCAAGGTACTCTTCCCCGAGGGTGAGAATCTTGCTGGCCTTCAGGCTCTTGCCCGCCTCCCACGAGTGGACGCGATCAATGAGGATAAACCGCATGAACCCCCGTCCTCCGTGACCCGCGCGGCCGGTGAAGGGAGAGGATACGGCCCCTCCCCCGCGCGCGGCAACCCCGGCGGCGGCCAACCTGCTGCAACTCTTGTACCCGACGTGCCAGTCCGCCGTCCCTTCCCCATCGAAACAACCCGCCGTCCGGCTTTACCGGCTTTGCCCCTTTGTCTTTCGCTGATTGTCTGGGGGCCGCCGGTAAGCCATTATGTCCCGGATATTCGGCCTCGGGGAAATCATCGCGGGCGCATGAAAAAGCCGAATAGGAGACTTAGGGAATTTGAGTCGCCCCGCCGTCAGGATTTCCCAATTCGGGGAAAATCCCGGATCAAAGGATGGGGAAGACTGACCACGGGAAGGGGAATGTCGCACAACAACTGTAACTCGTTTAAGAGTTCCCGAGGTTCGCCCGTCGAAGTCCAAGGGGTTCACCCGTCGAAGCCCCGGGGTTCGCAAAGCCTCACCCACGGGCTACAGTCCGTCGCCCCATCCGGGG
>JAYTTY010000413.1:0-5015 GCA_043744795.1 Zavarzinella sp.
CGCCGGCAACGGGCCGCCCGGCGGCGCGTTCCCCGGCGCGCCGGGCGGCCCGCCCCCCGGAGCCGTTCCGGGCGCGCCGCCAATGGCCCCGGCCGGCGCCGATGCCGCGCCGCCGAAGGGCGTGAAGGTGAAGCCCCGGTACGAGTTCGTCCTCATGTTCGTGTGGCGGGAGCCGACCCCGTCCGACGAGTTGCGCAAGATCAAGGAAAAGGCCCCGGCGGCCGCCGCGAGCCAAGGGGCGCCCGGCATGCCCGCCCCCGGCCCGGTCGGCCCGGCGCCCGGCCCGGCGCCGAAGGGCCGCAGCGACGAGTGACGGGCGAAGCCCCGTGCGGCGTTTGACTTTCACCCGACCTTCAACCCCCCCCGGGGGCTACCCATTATGGCTGGCAAGATCGACAAAGAGTTCCTCAAGAAGCACCACTTCTGGCTGCTGCAAGGCGTCATCGCCCTCGGCCTCGTCCTCGCGTGGTTTGGGCTGATGGTCAGCGTCCCCGACGAGATCTCCGCCAAGGGGGAGGACAACCTCAAGAAGAAGAAGGTGCTGGACGCCGCCAAGGCCCAGTCGCGGGCCACGCTGAGTGAGTACGACAAGCGCAAGCTGGAGTTGTTCAACCTGCGCGGCCAGCGCTGGAAGGACATGTGGGAAATCCAGAAGGAGATGTACGAGTGGCCCGCCGTCCTCGGCGAGGACCAGCTCGCCAAGGTCCAGGGCCTGACGTTCGGGGACAACATCTCCAACGCCAGCCTGCTCGAGGCCTTCAAGACGCAGCTCGGCAAGGAGTACGAGAACCTCGCCAAGGCCATCGCCCCCATGCAGTTCAACAACGGCTGGCAGGCCGTCCTCCGGCACGTCGCGGCGTGGCGGCTCACCCCCGAGTCCGAAGAAGTGTGGCTGGCCTTGGAAGACCTGTGGGTCCAGCGTGAGATCGTCCAGACCCTCGCCAAGATCAACGAGAAGGCCGCCAAGTTCGACCCGCTCAACGCGGCGGAAGACCCGTCGAAGACGCGGAAGCGCTCCTTCCAGAACCGCACGTGGAAGGTGGATTTGGAGCTTGTTGACGCCGGCGGCGCGTACCAGCTCAAGGGGTCGATCACCAACCGCACCGACCGCCTGCAGCCCTACGGCGCCAACAACGGCCTGATCCTCAAGGTGTGGCTCTCGGACGACCCGAACGCCCGGCCGTTCGAGTTCCTGATCCAAGGCTCCTCCCTGGAGGGGGGCAAGGAAGAAAAGATCCGGGAGCTGCCGAAGGAGCACAAAATCTACGACGGCCGCGTGGTCGGCCTGTACCGCGTCGAGCAGGTGTTCGACGCCCGCACGCTGCCGGTCAAGCGGTTCGACAAGTTGGCCCTCGGGTACACGAGCGCCCGGCACAGCCTGGCCGACTTGGAGATGACGCCGTTCAGCACGAAGGCCGTCGAGGCCGAGACCCCCGCGGCCGCGGACGGCGCGCCTGGCGCGCCCGGCTTCCCGCCCGGCCCCGGCGGGCCGCCGCCCGGCGCCGGCGGGCCGATGGCCCCGCCCGGCGCGTTCGGCGCCGGCGCGGGCGACGCGGCCGCCAAGGGGGACATGTCCCCGAATCTGTTGGTCCGCCGCCGGTACGTGAACCGGACGGACCAAGTGCGGTTCATGCCGATCGCCCTGTCCGTGGTGTGCGACCAGATCTACAGCGCGGACGTGCTGACGGCCCTCGCCAACAGCCGGCTGCGAATGCAGATCGTGCAGAGCCACTTGGGGCGGTTCCGCGGGACCATCAGCTACTTCGGCGAAGGGGCGACGGCCGCCCCCGACGGCCCGAGTACGCCGGGCGCGTTCCCGATGGCGCCGGGCGGCCCGCCGCCCAGCCCGTTGAGTCGGCCGGGGCCAATGGGCCCGCCAATGGGCTTTGCGCCGCCGATGGGGCCGGGCGCGTTCGGCGGCTTCCCGGGGCTGGGGTCGTCCAGCGCCCCGCGCAGCAGCTCCGAGGACGTGGCCTCCGGCAACCTGATCGACTTCAGCGTCTACGGCATCGCCTCGCTGTACGAGAAGTACCAAGCCGTACCGCGAAAGGACGCGGCCGCCCCGGCCCCAGTGAATCCGGCCCCGCCGGCGCCAGCGCCCGCGCCGGTCGCGCCCGCGGCCCCGATGCCGGCGCCAGTTGTCCCCGAGACGCCGATGCCGCCGGCCCCGCCCGTGAATCCGGCGCCGGCCCCGGCGGCTCCAAAACTGTAACGACCATTCCCGGCCCGTCAACGATTGGCGGCGGGCCGCGTTGTATTCACCGAGCACTCAAGGCAGGAGACATCCCGTGGGCAAGGCAAGTGGAGCGAAAGACTTCCTCATCGAGAAGGGGGAGCGCGTCGGCCTCGGGGCGGCCGGCGTCGCCGGCGGCGCGTTGCTGGTCATGGGCGTCCTGTCCATCTTCTCGCGGGACCAGAACCCCGCCGAGTTCGCCAAGCAGATCGACACGAAGGCCCAAAGCGTCGTCGCCCAGATCAACGCCCCGGCGACCAAAATCGAGGACATTCAGGGGAAGCTCACCGAGGAGGTGAAGAACACCCAGGTGACGCTCCAGCCGCTCACCCAACAAATCTTCGACCCGAACCCGCAGCCGGACGGCAAGCGGGCGGCCCCGACCGTCCTGCGGATCATGGAGGGGTCCGCCGACCTCGGCATCGTCAAGATCGCCGCGAACGACATCGTCATCACGGAAGAGAACGGCCGGACGAAAATCACAGTCGGCGTGATCTCGTCCCGCGACCCGAAGGAGAAGAACACCGGGTCCGGCAAGATCGTGGCCGACTTGAAGAAGAAGTACGAGGAGTCGGACCCCAAAAAGCGGTTCCGCCTCCCGCCGGCGGCCGCCCCCGGCGTAACGCCCGGCGCGGCACCCGGCGGCCCGCCCGGCGCGGCCCCCGGCCCCGGCGGAATGGCCCGGCCGGCCGGGTTTCCCGGCGGCGGGCCGCCGCCCGCCGCCGGCGGCCCGCCGCCCGGCGGCATGATGACGCCCGGCGCGGGCAGCGCGCCCGGCGGCGCCAACGCCGTCACCGCCGGCAAGCGAGACTTGGTCGAGTACATCGACGGCACTAGTGACGAGGACTTGGAGACGAAGATGAAGGGCCGCCGGCTGGCCATCACCATCGCGCCGCAGCGGATGACTGTTCTCCAGGCCGCCTTCCCGTACCGGGCCGAGTTGGAGAACTACGCCCGCGCCCTCAAGTTCGCGTCGCTGGCCGAGTTGTATTCCCGGCCGGACGAGATGCCGGTGTTCAACGGCGTCGAGGTGCAGCGCAAGACGCTCAAGCCGAACGGCCTCCTCATTGAGGACTGGACGCCGCTGCCGTTCGTGGAGAACAGCCAGCCCCTGCGGGCGGTCAAGCTGGTGGACAAGGAAGAGTCGGCCGACCTGTCGTGGGTGACGCTGCCGGAGGAGAACCAACTGGTGATGCCGCTCCCCCAAGAGGTGACCGGCAAGTACCCCGAGATGAAGTTGGCGACCATCCAGGCCGCGATCAAGAAGCTCAAGGACAGCAACGTGCGGCCGAACATCCCGGCCCCGCCGTCGAAGCTGAGCGGGGCGGCCGTCAGCGCCTTCGGCCGCGGCAACCTGAGTCCCGCGGCCGCCGGGCTGTACGGCCCCGGCGGCGGCGCGGCCGACGGGCCGACGGGCATGCCCGCCGGCTCGTTCATGCTCCCGCAGGCGAAGAAGGCCGGCACGCCGGAGACGGCGCCGGGGACGGCGACGACCGGCAAGATCGAGCCGCCGGACTACATCTACATCCGCGTGTTCGACAACGACATCCGCGAGGGCGTCGTCTACCAGTACCGCATGCGGGCGAAGCTGTTCAACCCGAACTTCGGCAAGCACGACCTCGTGTCCAAGCGGTCCGACGCGGACAACAAGGAACTGCCGGTCGGCGAGGAGCACTGGTACACGTTCCCGCAGTCCGTGAGCATCCCGGCCGCCAGTTACCAGTACGCCATCGACGCGCGGCCGGCCGCCAAGGGCCAACTCCCGCCGCCGAAGCCGGGCCAGGCGCTGATCCAAGTGCACAAGTTCGAGCAGCGGTTTAAGACGACCGGTGACCGGGCGGGCGAGGCCCGGATCGACGAGCCGGTCGGCGACTGGGTGATCGGCGAGTTGCTGGCCACCAAGGGGGCGTACCTCAAGGGCTTGGCCTTCGCCGAGTTGCCGTTCTGGTCGTCGGTCAAGAATGACTTCGAACTCCGCGAGGTGGCCGGGGAGGCGAAGACCGTCACCGGCAAGGGGCCGAAGAAGGACGTGATCGAGGCGCGCAAGGGCGTGCTGTACACGCCGGTCCCCGACCGCACCGTGATCACCGCGGACATCGCCGGCGGGCAGGTGAAGGAGAAGGTCCCGAACAACCCGACGGAGAAGACGACGCGGACCGGCCCCATCGCCGACGAGATGGGGACCGAGGTGCTGCTGATGTACCAAGACGGGTCGCTGGAACTGAAGTCCAGCGCCGTGGACAAGGCCGACGCCGACCGCAAGGAGCGGGAGGCCGCGTGGCTGAAGTGGGTGTCCGACACGAAGGCCAAGTCCGGCGGCGGGGCCGCCGTCCCCGGCAAGACGCCGGACGTGTGATTCGGTGATGGCATTGAGAAGCAGGGCCGGCCGCCGCGGGGCGGCCGGCCTTTTTTGTGGCTGAGGTTTCAGCCCCAACGGGGCGCCCGGATGTAGCCAGGCCCGGAAGGGCCTGGGTCACACGGGCAAAATGCGTCCCTCCACGCCCAACCCGGCCCCCCATGACCGACCTCCCCCTGCCGACGAACGTCCCGCTCTCGCCGGAGGCGCGAGCCCCCCGTTTCGAGCGCTTTCAGTTACAGTCCGGCGGGAGGCCGACGCGGGAGCGAAAAACCTTTCCCCGGCGCCGACAATCTGGTAAGTTCAACGTGCCCGCCTGAACCCCTCCCCGCCGGCCGCGGCGCATCGTCGCTTTTCGCTCCGCGAAAAGTCTAACTTCCCGCCCGCGGGGACAGTCCCCCGTGGGGGACGGCCACTCTTTTCGCG
>JAYTTY010000414.1:0-4987 GCA_043744795.1 Zavarzinella sp.
CCCGACGTGTCTTCTTCGAACAAGACACGTCGGGCTGACGCCTCGACGCTCGCTGGTTGATTGATGAAGTGTGTCGGGGTTGAAATGGGATGAAGTCAACTCGCTCCGCGGCGCAAAGCCTCCGCGTTGCGGCTAAACAAAGGCCGCCCGCATTAGCCGGTCTCGCACGGCCGCCCAAGCGGGTACGTCCGGCGGTTCGACGATTACGATTTGGTCGAACCGGCCGTCGTCCAATTCGTGCAGCCGGGCGTAAAGCTTGGCGGCGTACCCGGCCGGATCGTCCGGGAGCGTGACAACGGTCCCCGAGACGTTGCCGACCGCGCGATAGGTGACAATCGCTTGTCTTCCTTCATGAAACTCCATTTCACTTCCCGCGCGGACCAAGATCGTCGGCGTCTTCGGCGCGTAATGCTTGGCCAGCATTCCGGGGGCGGGCAACGCCGCTTCCCCCAAGTGTCCCCCGGCGGCGCCCACCGGGCCGATGACCGCTTCCAAGACTTCCCGGCTCAACGGGCCGGGCCGCAGGATTCGCGGGCGGCTTCCGCTTAGGTCGATGACCGTGGACTCGATCCCCGCCGCACACGGGCCGCCGTCCAGCAGCAGGTCGATGCGGCCGCTCAACCCCTTGTGGACGTGTTCGGCCAAGGTGGGGGACAGCTCGTTGGAGCGGTTCGCGGACGGGGCCGCCACCGGGCAGTTCGCGGCCATTATCAGGGCGCGGGCGACGGGGTGGGCCGGCTCGCGGATCGCCACCGTCGGGCCGCCGCCGGTCACGATGTCCGGCACGCGGGCGGCCTTGGGAAGCACGAGTGTCAGTGGGCCGGGCCAGAAGGCGGCGGCCAACGCTTCGGCGGCCGGGGGCCACGCGGTCACCAGTGAAGCCCGCATGGCTTCGCCGACGACGTGAACGATCAGCGGGTTGCGCGCCGGGCGCCCCTTGGCCCGGTAAATCCCCGCGACGGCCGCCGGGTCGAGCGCATTTGCGCCAAGCCCATATACTGTCTCGGTCGGAAAGGCGACCAAGCCGCCCCCCCGCAACACGTGCCCGGCGCGGGCCATGACGGCCGCATCCGGCGAAACGGGATCCACCGCCGTCACGGTCGTTTCCCGACTTTCCCCGGCGGTCATCACGGTAACGGCTCGCAGTTTTCTCTTCGAGATGTTATCGTACGCGGTCGGCGGCTCGGGCGGCACACTGGCGACACCACCGGACTCAGGCGACACCCATGGGCACGAGTGAACACAAACTCCGGGCGGTCACGGCCGACAGCCGGTCCATCGCGGTCAAGTCCTTCGAGAAGGCGAACAACGCCATCTCCTCCAGCCAGTACGACTACGCGATTAAGTTGCTGCTGGAGTGCTGCCGGCGCGACCCCGCCAACTTCCTGTTCCGGCAGACGCTGCGCCGCACGCAAAAAGCCAAGTACGGCAACAACATGCGCGGCAGCCGGCTGGCGTTTTTCACGACGCTGCGGCTGCGCACGCAATTGAAGAAGGCCGAACACTCCCGCGACCACCAGCGCGTGATGGATCTCGGCGAGCAAATTCTGTCCAAGAACCCGTGGGACATCGGCGTGCAGAAGGACATGGCCGAGGCCGCCGACGCCCTCGGCCTGCTCGACTTGGCCATCTTCATTTTGGACCAAGCCCGGCAGAAGGATCCGAGGCACCCGACGCTGAACCGCATGCAAGCCCGCTACTTCGAGAAGCGGGGGAACTTCAACCACGCCATCGCCCTGTGGGCCTTGGTGAAGGAGGCCGTCCCGAGCGACGTGGAGGCCGACCACAAGGTGAAGGACTTGACGGCCAGCGAGACGATCCAGCGCGGCGGCTACGCGGCGGCGACCGCCGAGCGGGACGACGGCGAGGCCGAGACGCCGCTGGCCCACCCGAAAATGGGGCCGCAGATGGAGGCGGCCGACCGTTCCGCCCGCGAGACGGAGGCCCTGCTGGCCCGCATTCAGACCACGCCGACCGACGCGCAGCTCTACTTGAAACTCGCCGAGATTTACCGCCGCACGGGCCAACTGGACCGCGTGCGCGCCACCATCGAGCAGGGGCTGGCCCCGACCGGGAACGACTTCCGGTTGGCCACGGAACTGATGGAACTCGACTTGGAGCCGTTCCGCAAGAACCTCGGCTTGGCCGAGCAGCGCATCAATCGCGTCGAGGCCGGCGAGGACGACCCCCGCCACACCTTGGAAGACTTGAAGAAGATTCGCGCCAAGCTGGCGAAAGAAATCAACGCCCGCGAAGTCGAGTTGTACCGGGCCCGCTCCTCCCGCTACCCGCAGGACAACAATTACCGGCTAGAGCTGGGGATTCGCTTGGTCGAAGCGGACCAATTGGACGCGGCCATCACCGAGTTCCAACAGGCCCGCAAGGACACGCGCTGGGGGTGGAAGGCCAGCCTTCACCTCGGCCTGTGCTTCAAGAAGCGGCACAACTGGCGGCTGGCCCAGCGCAACTTGGAAGAGGCCCTCGCCGCCGTCCCGCCGACCGATGAGGCTTCCCGGAAGGAACTGCTGTTCCAACTGGCGACGGGCTTCGCGGAGGCCGGGGAACTCCAGCGGGCCATCGACTTGGGGCACGACCTGGCGAACATCGATTTCGGCTACCACCAGATCGGCAAACTGCTCGACGGCTGGGAGAAGACCCTGCAGGAGGCGTGAGGCCGAAACCGGCCTAGCCCCGTTCCCCCACTTCTGGCATACTCTCTCCCGACTCTCTCATGGGAAGTTCCTCCGCGTGCAAGGCGACCCGACCCCGCCGTTGACCCGCCCGCGCCGCCCCGTGTGGGTCGCGGCCGCGTGGGGGTGCGTCCTCGGGGCGTTCGCGGCCGGCGAAGTCGAAATCGGCCGCATGGTCTTCTTCCACAACAGGCACACGGTCGCCCCCGGCCGCCTGTACCGCTCGGCCCAACTCGACGCCCGGCAGTTGCGCGCGGAGATCGACCGGAAGGGCATTCGCACGCTCATCAACCTGCGCGGCATGTCCGAGTTCGAGTGGTACGTCAACGAAGCCGCGTGTACGAGCGCGGCGGGCGTCTCCCAAGAAGACGTCACCCTGTCCGCGACGCGGTTGCCCAGTCCGAAGGAGATTCGCCGGCTGATCGAGGTGTTCGACCGCACCGAGTACCCGGTCCTGATCCATTGCCAGCAGGGGGCCGACCGGACCGGCTTGGCCGCGGCGGTCTGGGACATCCTTTACACGGATGCCGATTACGCGGCCGCCCGCCGGCAGTGCTCCCCCCGCTACGGCCATTTCCGGGCGCTGGACACCGCCCGCATCGACGAGTTTTTCGACCAATACGAGGCGTGGCTGGCCGCGAGCGGCGGGCGGCACGGCCCCGCGGCCTTCCGGGCGTGGGCGAACGGCCACTACAAGCCCGGCCCGGCGTGGGCGACGTTGGCGTTGGCCGCCGCCCCCGCCGAACTCCCCGCCGCGACGGCCGTGCAACTGCGCTTGCGGGCGACGAACGTCAGCGACGAGCCGTGGGCCATGCGGGCCGGCAGGACGGCCGGCGTCCGCGCCCGGTACTTGGTCTGGGCCTTGGGCGGCGAGAATGAGGGCGTGTTTTACGGCGACGCGGGCCTGCGGGCCGGGGCGGTCGCCCCCGGCGAGACGGCCGAGTTCACGCTCGCACTGCCGCCCATGCCGCGCCCGGGGCGGTACCGACTGATGGCTGAATTGAGCCGGGGCGACTATAACTTTTCTCAATACGGGTCGGAGACGCTGATCTATGAATGGCATGCCACTGAACCGGCGGACCCGATTAAGTAACCCGCTGCGGGTCACGGAGTCGCGGACGATTTCCGTCGTCGTCCCCATGATGGACGAGTCCGGCAACGTCGAGGCCCTGTGCCGGCGCGTCGCGGAAGCCCTCGACGGCCTGTTCGACTGGGAACTGATCTGCGTGGACGACGGCAGTACGGACGACACGTTCGCCAAGCTCGCCCAACTCGCGGCCGCCGACGGCCGGGTAAAGGTGATCCGACTCCGCCGCAACTTCGGCCAAGCGGCGGCCATGCAGGCGGGCATCGACGCCGCCCTCGGCGGGTTGGTGGTCACGATGGACGGCGACCTCCAGAACGACCCGTCGGACATCCCGGACATGGTCCGCAAGCTGGACGAGGGGTTCGACGTCGTCCTCGGCCTCCGGCAGAAGCGGAAGGACGCCATGGTCATCCGCAAGATTCCGAGCCTGATCGCCAACAAGCTGATCCGCACCGTCACCAAGCTGCCGTTCCGCGACTTCGGCTGCACCCTCCGCGTGATGCGCCGGGAAGTGGCGACGCACATGCGCATCTACGGGGAGATGCACCGCTTCATCCCGGTGCTGGCGAACAACCTCGGCGCCAAGATGGCCCAAGTCCCGGTGAAGCACCACCCGCGGACGGCCGGGAAGTCGAAGTACGGCATCGGCCGGGCCGGCCGCGTCGTCCTCGACTTGCTCACCATCAAGTTCATGTCCAGCTACCTGACCCGGCCGATGCACTTCATGGGCGGGGCCGGCCTGTTGGCCATGGCCGGCGGGTTTCTGAGCCTGCTCGTTACCGTCGCGATGAAAATCTTCATGGCCGAAGACATGACCGGCAACCCACTTCTGCTCCTCAGCGTGCTGATGGAGATCGCCGGGGTGCAACTCCTCAGCGTCGGCCTGCTCGGCGAAGTGATGATGCGGACGTATTTCGAGAGCCAGGACCGCCGGCCGTACGTCATGCGCGAAAGCCTGAACATCGGGGAAGAAGAGTGGGAGTCCCTCACGCGCACACAAGTGGCCTGAGGGAGTTAGACCGGCGCGCGTGTCGATGGAGCAGGGCGTTTGAGATTTTTCGGTCCAACGGACCGATTACCATAGCCCAGCCCGCAAGGGCTGGGTCAACCACCAGGGCCAGCGCGCATAAATAGGCAGTCCTGGTGGTCTGGCGCGTGCGACCTTGGAATCGTAAGGTGGAACGAAGTCCCCGGAATTCGTCCCCGGACG
>JAYTTY010000415.1:0-19371 GCA_043744795.1 Zavarzinella sp.
CGCGGGGGCCAACCATTTGAAGGCGGGACACCGAAGACCGGCTGAAGCCGGGACTCCAACGAAGGCTAAAATCCCCGGGGTCATTGATGCTCCTCGGCCGCTACGAATCCCTCGGCGTTCTCGGCCGCGGCAGCATGGGCGAAGTCCACGCCGCCCGGCCCGTTGACGACCCGGCCGTCACCGTCGTCGTCAAAATCCTGCGGCCCGACCTCGCGGACACGCCGCGCGCCCGGCAGGGCTTCGCCCGCGAGACGCAGTACACCGCCAAGCTGCGCCACCCGTACATCGTCCGCCTACTGGACGCCGGCATCGACGAGGTTGTCGGCCCGTGCCTGGTGTTGGAGTACGTCCCCGGGGCCACGCTGGAGCACGTCCTGCAAAAGGAGCGGGCGCTGGCGCTGCCCCGCGTCGCCCGGCTGGCCGGGTGCCTGTGCCACGCGCTCGCGGCGGCCCACGCGGCGGGCGTCATTCACCGCGACTTGAAGCCCGGCAACTTGATGGTGGTGAGCGCCGGGACGCCGGCCGAGTCCCTCAAGGTCATGGACTTCGGCCTGTCGCAATTGGCCAGCAAGCCGCACCTGTCGCGCGAGAGCCTGTCCGGGGCCGATTTCGTGATCGCCCAAGGGACGCCGGCGTACATCTCCCCCGAACAACTCCGCGGCGACGACGCGGACGGCCGGGCCGACATTTATTCCGCCGGCGTCATCCTGTACGAGGCGCTGACCGGAAGCCACCCGTTCCCGGGCGGGGACGCGGCGGCCGTGATGGAGGCCCACTTGAAGGAGCGCCCGCCGCGCTTCGCCGAGCGCGGCGTGCGGCATTTGCCCGCGGCCGTGGAGTCCGTCGTCCTGCGCTGCCTCGGCAAGTACGCCCCGGAGCGGCCGGCCTCGGCCCGCGAGTTGGCGGCGGACCTGTCGCGGGCGATCAACTTCGACATCTGGGAAGCGACAACACCGCCCGGGGAAGCGGCCGTCGCCGACGAATTGCCGCTGGCCGAAGACGTGCCCCCGGACCCGACGCCGGCCGACCCGTGGCACGTCGTCCGACAAGCCGAGGCGCGGATGCCCGACCGCATCGCCGTGCTGAAACTCGGCGGCTTCCTCAAGGACCACGGGGCCGACCTGTTGCACACGGAGCCGGGGCTGCTGCAAGCCCGCTTCCCCACGACCGAGCCGGCCGCCGGGTTCTTCGGCAAGTTGTTCGGCGGCGCCAAGCGGGCCGGCATCGACCTCGACGTGCAACTCGACCGGCCCACCCCGGCCGAGACGCGCCTGGTGTTGACGCTGCTGTTCCGGCCGACGACCGGCGCGGCGCCGGCGGACCGGGCCGGGTATTTTCGGCGGTGCGACCAATTATTTGATGAAATCCGCAAGTACCTGATGTAAGGTAAACCGCGTGCCGCGACCCCGGCGCTCCTCTCTCCCGCGACGCCTCCCCCGCGTCCCGCCGGCCGTGACGCCGGCGCCGACCCGTATTTCCCCCACGCTCTGGACGACGCCATGAAACGGATTGCGATTCTCACGGCCGGCGGGGACACGCCCGCCCTCAACGCCACGCTGGCCGGGGCCGTCACGCGGGCCAACCAGCGCCGCATCGAAATGGTCGGCGTTATCAAGGGCTTCAGCGGGCTGCTGAACCCGCGCGTGCCGCACGTGTTCCTCAACCCCCTGTTCACCACGATCCCCGAACTCGACCCGACCCTCGGCGGCACGCTGCTCGGGGCCTCGCGCGACTACGTGGACGCGGGCGACAAGGCGACCATCACCGCCGTCGTCGAGCGGCTCGGCAAGCTCAAGATCGACGGCCTCATCTGCGTCGGCGGGGACGGGACGCTCAACGGCATGCAGGCCCTCGGCGAGTCTCTGCCGGCGGTGCTGGCCCCGAAGACCATCGACAACGACTTGGGCCTGAACTACCGCAACGAGGCCGACGAGTGGTCCCGGATCGAACGGCCCGGCGGCGAGCCGCAGTACGCCCCGCGCAAGCACGCCCGCGAGAGCTTCGAGTTGGAGCAGATGGTCAACTACGTCACGCCGGGGTACGCGACGGCCGTGTTCGTGTCCGCGTCCGGCGTGGAGCGCATCCGCACCACGGCCGAGAGCCACCGCCGCATCGCCATCGTCGAGGTGATGGGCCGGCACTCGGGCTACCTGGCCCTCGGCGCGTGCTACGGCCGGCCGGACCTGTTGCTGGTGCCGGAGTCCCCGCTGAACGTGACCCGGCTGGTGGACAAGATCAAGCAGATTTACGAGCTGCAGAAGAACGTGGTGATCGTGTGCGGCGAGGGCATCGTGGACGAGAAGGGCCGCGAACTCGGGGCCGAGCTGAAGTCCACCGACCCGGCCGGGAACAAGCTCCTGTCCGGGGCGTCCGAGGCCCTGCGCAGCCTGCTGATCGCCGAGCTGGGGAACGCCTACTTCACCAGCAAGCGGCGCAACGAGAGCGCCGCCGCCGCCATCTTCACCCGGAAAATCGGCCACACGCAGCGCGGCGGCCGGCCGATCCTGTTCGACCGCTTCTACGCCATGCAGCTCGGCGGCAACGCCGTGGACATCCTGGCCGACGGCCAACTGAACTGCGTCAGCACCTTGCAGTGGGACGCGGAAAAAGGCTTCCAAGTGGCCGCGACCCCGGCCAACGACTTGCGCGACCGCTGGGGCCTGATCCACGCCCGGCAAATGCACCCGAGCTTCTACGACCCGGTCCGCATGAAGCCGTCGGCCACGGGGATTAACTACCTGAAGCCGATCTTCAACACCGCCATCGGCCAAGACGATTGCGAAGCCCTGCGCATGACGTTCTCCGGCAGCAACCTGTCGGCCCCGTACCACTCGGTGAACACCGACATCAACAAGCGGATCCGGTACTTGTGAGCGGCGAGTTTTGGCTTTCAGCCCCAATGGGGCGCCCGGTTGTAGCCAGGCCCGGGAGGGCTTGGAAGCCGCTGGTTCTTTTCTTCAAGCCCTGAAGGGGCGGCCGGACCCGCCATACAGGTCCGGCCGCCCCTTCAGGGCTTAAAACATTTTTGCGCCGGCGAGTCCAGGCCCTCCCGGGCCTGGCTACAAGCGGGCGCCCCGTTGGGGCTGAAACCCAAAACGAAATCCGCGGCTCACTCCGCCGTCCGCAAATTCCCCGCCGGGACGACGACGGCCCGGCCGTCGTCCAGCCGCACCAAGTGGTTGCGCGGCCGCGCGTTCCCCGTCACTTCAACGACGCCGCGCTCCCCGTGCGGCATCCGGCCACGCGCCGACGCGCGGTAATGCAGCACGATGCGCCGGCCCGGCTTGGGGTTGGAGAGCATCAGATTGGGTCGCGGGGTGTCCACGGCCCGGACCCGATGACGCGGAGCGCGCCCGTGCCGTCCAATCAGAAAAGCGTTAATTGAACGTCGCGGGCCGCGTCATCGTGGAAGGCCGCCCCGCGGGCCGATGCGTCGAGAGCGAGCCGGATGTTCCGGGCAATGCATTCGGCAAAGCGGACAGGGACCGCATTGCCGATTTGAAGATGGATGTCCCGTTTGCTGTCCCCGTAGAATATCCAGTCGTCCGGGAACGTTTGCAGTCGGGCATATTCGCGGTGCGTGAACGGCCGCAAGCGAGAAGCGGAAATCCGCCACAAGGTGACGTCCGCGTCCGGATTTCGGATGTATTTCTCCCGCGACCTGTCTTTCACCACACGCCCGGCCGTTACGTTGCCCTGCGCCCACCCCCACACCGTCGCGGTATCGACGGCCGGGAACGGCTCGTCAAATGACCGCACGGGATGACCGTCGGACGCCGTCCGCGAGAACCGAACGGGCACCACTTCTTCGCCCGCCGGGAACCGGGCCCCCGTCGCGACGTGAACCGCACTTTTAAAGCCCCAAGCCGGTTCGTGGTTCGGCAACCGGACGGAGACATCTTGGGCCAAGTCGTACAAGAAAGGCCGAATCGAAGTCTCCCGCCCGGCCTGAGGCAGATGGTATCCGGCCGGCGGGGCGCCCCGGAAGCAGACGAACACGAAGCGCCGGCGGGTTTGGGGGGATCCGAAGCCGGAAACCCGGAAAATGTCATGCAGGACGGCATACCCCGCCTCCCGCAACTCACCGGCGATCTGCTCCGCGAACGGCCGGGTCGTGCCGGGAAAAGTCATCGTCCGCAGGTTGAGGACGTTCTCAAGCACGATCACACGGGGCCGGGTTAGCCGCGCGAGGCGGACAACTTCTTTGTAGAGCAAGTTCCGTTCGTCGCCGTGGTCGCGGTTGCCGCCGAGGGAAAACCCTTGGCAAGGGAAGCCGGCCAACAGAACGTCGGGCGTTTCACGCAACGCCGGTTCGTACGACCGAACGTCCGCGTGGGCCACTTGCCACGCCGGCCGGTTTCGGCGCAGGGTCTCGACGCACCAAGGGTCGATCTCGACGGCCGCCACGTGACGGAACCCTTCGGCCTCGAAGCCCAAGTCCAGCCCGCCCGCCCCGGTGAACAGGCTGAAGACCGAGTAGGCTGATCGGCCTCGCGGCGTCTTCGGCAGCGACGCCGACGCGTCGTCGGGATGCTCATTCGGCCCCATTTGTCTCCTCGGGCAACTCGACTCGGGCGGCGCGCATGAAGACCGGGTCGCCGCCGGCCCCCTTCAGGCGGTACGCCGAGAAGCGGTGAACAGTCCCCTTCGTGGGGTTCTCGACAAAGTCTCCCGTCAGCGTGTTGGTCCGCAGATCGAACGCATAGCCCGTCAGCAATCGGTCAGTCTCAACCCGCTCCAGTTGACCGACAAGTTCCAACCGCGGGTCTTCGATCAGCAGCGTGGAAGGCAGAATAAGAGTTTTGTTCCCCGCCGTGCCCTCCGTCAGGGCGAAGGGCGTCGGGGCGACGTACATCTTGCGGTCCCGGACAAGGATGTCGCCGTAGGAACCAAAGCCGCGAATGCTGCCGTTTTTATGAATGTAGCTCCGCCTCGCGGTCAAGAAATCGCCGTGACAAAGGATGAGGTCGGTGATGGGATAAGCGCCTCGCCCATCTTCCCAGCTCGGGTATCGGCCGAAGACATAAACCACCGTCCGCTCGTTGTGGAATCCTTTGGGAACCTGACTATTGCAGTCGAAACTTTGCTCGCGACCAGGATACGCCAATCCTTTTACCTCGTAGCCTTCGGGCGTGGTCGGCAGCACATAGTCGGGGTAACTGTTACGCCCGAGATTATCGAACGCGATTCCGGCCTCGGCCAGCCTCGCCTCAAACCACCGCTGAAAGTGGAACTCCTTGTCGGCTTTGGTCCGGTCCATCAACACGACGCGCGTCATGGCGTCCGCGCAGGCCCAGAAGACATCGGGGATGCGAGTTCCAGACATAATCGGGTATCCCGGCCTGTAATGATCGACTTATCTTAACACGATTGACCGGGAAGCATGCCAACGGCTGACATGAACGGACTCATCTCGCATCCGGCGCTCGTAACGGTAACGGGGCAGGGGCCAACGCAACGAGGCCGGCCGAGGATCACTCCTGGGCCGGCCTCTTTGCGTTTGTTCACATCTGGCCGCGGTCACACGTCCTTCACGTCGGCCTTGTCCTTGAGCTGCTTCATGCCGCGGACGTTAATTTGGCGGACCCGCTCCTTGGTGATGCCGAAGTGCCGCCCGATTTGTTCGAGGGTCATCTCGGCGCTGCCGTCGAGGCCGTTCCGCATGCGGATGATGTCGCGGGTGCGCGGGTCCAGCACGTCCAGCAGACGGCTGACTTTGGCCTTCACCAACTCGGCTTGAGTCAGGACTTCCTGCTCGTCGGTCCGCACGTCGGGCCGGGCCTCGAACATGTCCTCGTGGCCGGTGACGTACCGCTCGCGGTGCGTCTTCTCGTCCGGGATGCTCCGGGCGAAGTTCTTCATGATGGCCCACGTCGCGTAGGTGCTGAACTTGTTCCCGCGGGAGTAGTCGAATTTCTCGACGGCCCGCATCAGGGAGATCGCCCCGTCGGACATCAACTCCGGCAGGTTGTCGAACTGGTTGGCGTGCTTCTTGGCGATGCTGGCCACCAGCCGCGTGTTGCACCCGATCAGCCGGTCGCGCACCTTGCGGACGCCCGCGTGCAGGACTTCCAGTTGCTTCAGGTCGCCGGCGCGGGCGGCGGCCGGGTCCATCGTCTCGCGGAGCTTGTTGATCCGGTACTTCAAGTAATTCATCTTGCGGAACAGGTGCTGCTCCTGGTCCTTGGTGATGAGCGGCATCCGGTAGAGGTGCTGCATCTCGGCGGGCACGTCCTTCGGGGCGACCATCGTCAGGCAGGTGGCCCGGAAGGCCTCCTCGCCCGGCATTTCCCCGGTATACGCGGCGTCGTTCTCCGGCAGTTCGAAGGACTCGTGGTGGATGTACTCCACGGGCTTTTCCATCACGAGCCGGGCCTGGATTTCGCCGATGGCCTGGTAGACGCCGGACTTGGGCATGTTGTATTTCGTCGAGAGTGTTTCCACGGGGACTCCCCTTTCGTAGTCTTGGAAAATCATTTCCTTGGCCTGAACGTCCGCCGACACCCGGCGGTCCGGGAAGATCGCGCGCTGCGGACACTCGCGGTCGAAGTTTTTCACCGTGTACCGGATCGCTTCGACCGACCGTTTGAACCGGCGGGCCACCCGCCGGCACACTTCCGTGATGTCGCCGCCCGCCTGGGCCAGGCGGCGCGCCCGGTACAGAATCCGGGTCCGCTCTTCCCCGTCGAGTCGGCTGAAATTCCGGCCGCGTTCGACGAGGTCTTTGTTCTCCGCCAGGAACCGCTCCACCAGCGACTTCGGGTACCCGAGTTGCCGGCGGCCGTTCGCCGTGGCCCGCTGGCCGACCAGCCCGCGGACCCGCCACCGGCCGATCGTCTTGGTCGAGACGTTAAACTCTTGGCTCAACTCGTCCAGCGTGTACATCCGCTCGGGAATGTCACCTTCCGCCGGGGCCGGGAGGTTCTCCCCGACGAGCCGAATGAAGGCCGTCAGGTCCGCCACCAAGTCGGCGCCGGGGATCAACAGGTCGGCATAGTTCGCCGACTTGAAGTCCGTAATCCGGTAACAAACAAACGGGTACGGGTAACTGCGCTGCGGGTCGATTTCCCCTAACAACGTCGCCGCCCGACTCACTTGTTCCCGCCGGCGCGCCGCCGGGGCGTAGCGGACTTGCTGGTCCGTCAGCTCCGCGAGGGCGGGGGTCAGGAATTCCATGGGACACTCCCAATCGTTCGCCGCAAGTCATTGTCCCGCAAGGTTATTCGTCAGTCGAACGCCACTCTTGCAAGAAGTTGCGTTTGCCGAACGAAGTTTCTTCGGGGGACAGGGAGTTGGAGGAGCGCGGCCACCGGCGGGATTCTGATTGTCAGGCTCAGAGTCCCGTTGGTGTCGAGTCACCCAACGGCCCCGGATGTAAAACCGCATTGATCTTGACATCCGGAATAGGGAAGTGCAACAGCCATGCCGAAAATTGAACAATCCGCGCGGCCGGCGCGAGGTCAAGATTGATTTTGGCGGTAATCACCGCATTTTGAAGGGATTTGCGAAGAGAAAGATTCGGCGCGCACCGGCCGCGAAACAGTGGCCTTGTGGACAGAATTACACGCCGACTGTTCGATTTTGCAACTATGACTGGACGACCATTGTACGCGCCGCATCAAGGGTTTCGGGTTGGGGAAACTTTGCGGGATGAGGGGCCGTCGAATGTTACCGCCGTCCGGCGGTCGTGTTGGAGTCCCGCTTTTAAGCGGTCTTGGACCTGACACCCACAAGGCCCAGAAGGACCGAGTCTTCGACGGTCCGACCCCGTGGGCGAACGACTCTCGCCCAAATTGGCGAACCCTCGAAGACTCGGTTCGTGCCACCCAATTTACATAACTCTACTGCGTGCAATGGGTTTTGGCGAGACTACCGCCCGAACCCCAGTGGCTCAACTTCCCGTGGGTGCCGGTCATTTCCCGCTGATTCCGGTCGTCGCGGCGGCCGGCCGGGACAAAACCGGGACAAGTCAACGGCACTCTGCCGGTCCGGCCGGTCCCCCGACCGGCCGCTAGACCAGCACCCCGACCTTCCGGCCCCGACGCCGTTACGCCGCCTCGCCGGCCGGCGACCCGGCGGCCGGCGGCGCGGGGCCTCGGCCGCCGAGCGGGCCGCCGAGGCGGCCCAGACGGCCAAAGACCTCGACGCCCTGGTCGCCGAGTTTGCGGACCGGTTCGCCCCGGACGGCCCGTTCGCCGCCGTGTACGCCCGGTACTCGACCGACTTCCAGCACAGCGTCGTCGACCAGGTCCGCACCTGCCTGGAGGACGCCGTGCGCCTCGGCTTCCGCGTCCGCCCGGCCGACGTCCACGTCGACCTGGCCGTGTCCGGGAAGAAGTCCCGCCGGCCTGGCCTCGACGCCCTCAAGGCCGGCCTGGCGAAGAAGCGCGTCGCCGCCGTCCTCGTCATGACGACGAACCGCCTGTTCCGGAAGATGTACAAGTGCCTCCAGTTCGTCGAGGAGGAGCTGGTCGAGCGCGGCGTCCGGTGCGTGTTCGTCAAGACCGGTCTCGACTCGGCCGACGCCCACCACTGGAAGATGCAGCTGCAGCTGCACGCCATGATGGACGAGCACGGCACGGTCGTGTACGCGGCCAACATCCGGGCCGCCCACGAGGGCCTGTTCGACAAGGGGTTCGTCGTGTCTACCCTGCCGTTCGGGTACCACGGCCTGACCGTCGACGGCCCGCCGACGAAGCGGCAGCGGCCGCGGCAGGCCGTCGCCGTCCACGACGCCGAGGCCGCGTGGGTGCGGACCATCTTCCAATGGTTCGTCGCCGACCGGCTGCCGATGGCCGCGATCCTGCGGCGGCTCAACACGGCGGCGGCCCCGCTGCCGCCGAAGGCCGGCGGGTACTGGACGCTGGCGGCCCTGCGGTACCTGCTGGAGAACGCGGCGTACCGCGGCGAGTGGGCGTACGGCAAGGGCCAGAACGTGTGGCAGAGCAAGGCCGACTACTCGAAGCGCGTCCTGCGGGACCAGCCGCTGAAGGTGAAGCAGTTCGACCACCTGCGCCTCGTCGACGACGCGACGTGGCACGGGGCCCAGCGGCTGCTGGCCGAGCACCCGCGGCGGGGCGGCCGCAAGCCGCGGGACGGGGACCGCAAGTCGCGGCCGCGGGTGCTGAACGGCCTGCTCGTCTGCGCGGCGCACGGGGACCGGCTGAAGGTCAGCGGCGACAAGGGGCAGTGGATGGTGTGCCCGGTCTGCCGGACGCTGCCGAAGGCCGACCGGCCGCTGCACACGTACCTGCCGCGGGCCCTGGCGACGCGGCGGGTATGCGAGGCCGTGGCCGGCCTGCTCCTCGAGGACGCGGACCTGGCCGGGAAGATCGCCGGGGCGGCCCGGGCGGCGGCGGCGGCCGCGGCCGCCCCAGACCCGGCCGCCGGGCGGGACCTCAGGGCGCGGCTGGACCGGCTGGACCGGCAGGTCAAGTTCCTCGTGGCCAACCCCGGGGAGACGGACGAAGACCAGGCCGAGTCGAAGGCCCAGCTCCAGACGTGGCGGCGGGAGCGGGCGGCCGCCCAGGCCGAGCTGGCCCGCCTGGACGGGGCGGCGGCCGCGGCAGCGCCGCCCACGGAAGACCAAGTCCGCCAGGTCGTCGCCGACCTGGCCGTGACCCTCGGCACGGCCGCGGACGCGGAGGACGAGGCGGCGGCCGGCCGCCTGCGGGCCGCCCTGGAGCTCGCCACCGGCGGCGAGATCCGCGTCCGCCAGGCGGGCGAGAAGAAGCGGCACAAGGGGTGGCTAGTCGGCGTTTTTCAACCGCGGCTGCTCGACCTGATCGCCGGCCGGCTGCCGGCCGGCGTCGCGCTCGGCGGCGGGGAGGGGCTGACGGTCGAGGTGGCGTTCCGCCAGGACGTGTCCATCGCCGAGAAGAAGGCCGACGCCGTCAAGGAGCTGGTCGACCAGGGCCTGCTCTACACGGAGATCGCCGCGCGGCTGGGCATGGAGCGGCACCAGGTGCGGGACAGCCACCGCGTCTGGAACGCGCGGCACGGGCTGCCGGCCCCGGACGACGGCCGGGCCCGCCGCGGCGACGTGCCGAACGGGAACATGGCCCCGACCAAGGCCATGCTCCTGGCGGACGAGGTCAAGGCCCTGTACGACCGCGGCCTGCTGCTCGACCAGATCGCCGCCGAGGTGGGCGCCGACCGCGGCACGGTCCGGCGGGCCCTGAAGACCGCGTTCGACCGGCTCGGCCAGGTCATGCCGGACGGCCGGAACCGCCGCAAGACGCTGGACGTGAAGAACCGGCCGAAGACCGACCCGCCGGCCGGCAAGGCCGCGTGAGTGGCCGGCCGGCGCGGCCCAAGAAAGTCGTACTCCGCCCGCCGTGACGGCGCGATGCCCTGACCGGCGTCACGGCGGGCGCCCCGCCGGCCGTGACCGCCAATCCGAACAGCACGCCCGCCCTTGGGGCTCGCGCGGCCCCGGCCGCGCGAGCCCCGCTTCGTTTCCGTCCGGGTGACTCCGGCGGGTTCCCGCGACTCCCATCCGGCCGTCGATACCCGCGCCGCGGGTTCGGCCCCGATCGTCTTCGGCCGGCATGCGCCGGCCCCGCCCATTTACCGACACCAGAGGGACAGACATGAGCGACTTCGAGGAAGAATACCTGCGCATGGCCGCGTGGGTGGTCCACGCGGCCGAGCAGGCCGAGGCCCGCGTGGAGGAGGCCGACCGGCTGATCCGGGCGGCGGTGACCGCCGGCTGCCTGGCCCCCGGCGTGATCGTCGGGCCGGCCGTCCGCCAGTGCGCCTACCCGGCGGCCGACGGCCGGGACGACTCGTCTTTGGTGGCCCGGCTCGTCCTGCACGCCCCGCGCGGGCTGGGCGTGGCGTGGTGGGACGTCGACGTGCACTACGAGCGGGCCCAGGAAGAGGGGGCCCTAGAGGCGGACGCCGCGGGCGGGTTCGTCCCGTTCGCCGAGTGCGAGGCGGCCGTCAAGGCCCTGTGCGTGCCGCACATCGCCGGCCTCCTGTTGGAAATGCGGAGCCGCCTGAGTTCGTAAGTCCCGTTTTGCGGGCGGCCCGACGTGAGCGTGGGCCGGTTGAGCAACAGAGATGAATCCGCCCCCGCCGGCCATCGCCGGCGGGGGCGGGCCATTTTTTACTAGGACAGCAAACTCGACTGGAGGAATGTCGATTTGCCGAGGTTTTCTCGTGTCGCGTCCGGAAGACTCATGTGGATTCCTGAAGGAATTCGACCTCTCCAGTCGAGTTTGCCGTCCTAGTTTTTTACGCATCAGGCACCGCCTCAGACTTGTTCTCGGCCCGCGAACTTCGGTCATCCGGGCCAGCACGCCGACCTCCTTCGCCAGCTCGTGCGGGCTGATCTTCCCGGCAACCTGGGCGACTTCCGAGCCCGTGGACTTGCGCACCACGGAGATGACGGCGTTGTCCCCGTGGGCAAGCCCCTCGGCCGTGTCCACGCCGATGCCGTAGAACTCGCCGGCGACCGGCTCCTCCCACACCTGGATGTCATGCGTGACGCGTAAAGGCGCCCGCTCGAACTAGTCTTTCAGCCGGTGAAGCGCCTTCAGGTCGAAGACGAGGCGGCCCGAGCTGAGGAATACTTCTTCCGGCTCCGACGGGTAGAACTGGTGCACCTTCTCGCGGCGCTCGGTCTTGCGCTTATCCCACCAGTAGATTTGCCCCTCGTCCAGGCCGTACATTTGCTGGAGTTCACGCGCTTCAACCTCATACCTCAGTTGCATGTCCGGGGTGACGGTGACGCGGTTGTGCGGATCGGCGAACCACGGGTTGAAGACGGGGAGCCACTCGTGGTACTTGCCCGCCTTCCTCGCCGCCCACGCCTCCATGACCGTCAGGTGGAACCAGTTGACGACGCCGTTCTCGGTTCAGCAAGCGCCGACGGCGATGCTCCGCAGGCATCTCCTGCAACGCCGTCGCAAAGTCCTGCACGGGGTCGAAAATCATGGAAATCGTCCTTGGGTGGCATCACCAAAAGGATCGTCATCGGTCGCGGCCGGGCTCCCGTTCATCGAACTTGCCCTCCAGGGTCAGGATGACCACATCGGCAAAGCTGCCTCCGGCCCACCGGCGTCCGGAGGGGTGCGCCCGAAGGTCTCGGAGCTGCCCCGCCAGCGCCGCGATGATCGCTCCTGTTTCCGCCGATA
Source organism: Zavarzinella sp. (assembly GCA_043744795.1). GTDB lineage: Bacteria > Planctomycetota > Planctomycetia > Gemmatales > Gemmataceae > Zavarzinella. The sequence goes on from JAYTTY010000415.1 coordinate 12,141, forward strand.
CGAGGGCCACGTCCCTGTCTCGACTGAGAAGTTGAACAGGATGCTCCGGTGTGCTCGCGGCAATTGCGCGGACGTCTCCCGATCCTTCGAGCACGCGCAGACAGGCCCCACTGGTCGCATCCCACACCCGCACCGTTCCGTCCTCTGATCCGCTGACGATCCGGGCCCCATCGGGTGAATAGGCCACTTGGGTGACCGCCGCCTGATGCCCGTGCAGCACCGCCGCCTCCGCTCGACCGGCGGCCTCCCACACCCGCACCGTCCGATCTTCCGATCCGCTGACGATCCGCAGGCCGTCCGGCGAGAACGCCACGCTGTTCACGTGACGGTCGTGGCCCTGCCATACAGCCAGTTCCGCCCCGTGTTCGACATCCCACAGCCGAACGTCCCGGGCGCCGCAGACAAGCCACCGTCCGTCGGGTGAGAATGCCAGGCTGCTGACCCAGCCGTCCGGCTCCGCCCAGACCGCCCGCTTCTGACCGTGGGCCGCATCCCACAGCCGGACATCCCACGCCCCGCTGGCGACCCGAGACCCGTCCGGAGAAAACGCCAGGCTGCGGACCTCCCCGTCGTGTGCAAAAGGCACTTTCCAGGCAGACCGGCCGGCCGCGTCCCACGCCCGCAGGGTTCCGCTCCGAAACCCGGCGACAATCTGCATCCCGTCCGGAGAATAGGCCACGCTGGTCGCATCATGCCTATGGTCGAGCCCGGCCACTTCTGTCCCGCTCGCCACATCCCAGAGTCGCAATGTCCCGTCGTCGGCCCCGCTGACCAGCCGGGTCCCGTCCGGGGAGAGGGCGAGGCGCTGGACCCAGGACATATGCCCGCGCAGCACGGCGGGTTCAACTCCGCCGGCGGCATTCCACACCCGCAGCGTGCGGTCCTCAGACCCGCTCACCAGCCGCATTCCGTCGGGCGAGAACGCCACATTGCTGACAGCTCCCGCATGCCCGCGGAGGACCGCCAATTGAGTCCCGCGGGCGGCATCCCACACCCGCACGGTCTGGTCCGCGGATGCACTGGCAATGCGTTCCCCATCCGGCGAGAAGGCGGCGCTGGCAACACTGTTGCGGTGCCCGCGCAGGGCCGCCAGCTCAAGTTCGCGCTCCGCATCCCAGACCCGGGCGGTCTTGTCCGACGATCCGCTGACAATGCGGGTTCCGTCAGGAGAGAACGCCACGTTGTAGACGGCTCCCTCGTGGCCCCGCAGCGCCGCCAGTTCCGCACCGCTCTCCGCATCCCACAGGCGCACCGTATAGGCCGACCCGCTCACCAGCCGCGTTCCATCCGGCGAGAACGCGACGCTGTGAACCCAGCCATTTTGTGGGATGTCCGGCTCCGTCCCGCGGGCCTGGTACGTTACAGGAATCGTCCTGAGGCACCGCCCGCTGGCCGCATCCCAGACCCGGAGCGTCCGATCGCAGGCTCCGCTGACGATCCGCGCCCCATCGGGTGAAAAGGCCACACTGCTGACCCAATACGTATGTCCGCGCAGCACAGATAATTCGACCCCGCCGCCGGCATCCCAGATGCGCACCGCTCCGTCCGTCGACCCGCTCACGATCCGGGCGCCATCCGGTGAGAACGCGACGCTGCTGATGCTCTCTTGGGCCCCCCGCAGCACGGTCAGTTCCGCCCCACTCTCCGCGTCCCACACGCGGACCGTCTTGTCGTGGGCTCCGCTGGCGATCCGCGTCCCGTCGGGGGAGTATACGGTCGCCGTGACCGTGGCCTGGTGCCCCTGCAGCACAGCCCGGAGTGCTGTCCCCAAGTGGATACCGGGCGGCCGGGCCAGGCGCAGCCAGAGAAAGCCTGGCAGGAGCCGCTCCCGTTGCATCTGCCAGTGTTCCAGCAAGTCAGAGAGCTTGGGACCGGGGTGTTCCCAAGGCGGACCGTCAGGCGGCCAGCCCCCTTCCGGCGGGTCATAGTGTGGTGCCGCCGCAGGGCAGTCATACCACCAACCCGTGTTCCACACGCACTGAAACAACGTCATCGGATGCCGCTGGACGAAATGCGCGTCCCGCCGGATCGCCTCGGCCAGCAGTTTCAGCAGGCGCCGCCGAGGATGCATCGCGGGCATGTCCTGCAAGGCGGCGGCGAAATCCCTCACGAGGTCGAAGATCACGCGGGCTCCTTGACGTCGTCACTCAGGGGCCGGTGTCGGCAGGCAGCCGCCTTCCAGTCGAACGAGGTACCAGTGGTTCCCGCGGAGACCGGCCCAACAGGCGGCCCGAGGAGACTTGCGGGCCCGGCGAAACGGGACCGGGTACCAGCCCCTGGCCACACCTGAGAATCCGGTCCGGACGGCCGTCTCGCCGCCGAGCGCTTTCGGAAGAGGTTCTCCCGACAGTTCGGGGTTCATTTCTCCGCCCAACTTTTCCCCCTTAACCTCGACTCGCACAATATCTCCGCGAGTGTGGCGAACGGCCGGTTCACGGCCGTGAGGGACGGGGCCAGTTCCATTAGGTTCGCGAGGGCGATCTCGGCGTCCACGGCGGGCAGATCGCCCTCGAGGAAAAGCTTGATGGTGGCCAGGAGGTCATAGAGTTCAGGGTTCATGCGTTGGCCCCGGCTGTTTGCTCAGGCTTGGCTTTCCCGTGACGCGAAGACGCTCGACTCGTTCTTCTTCCGCGAAATGCTCCTTGGCTGCCTTGAGGTAGAACAGCAGGTGCTTGCCGTCCCCGTGCATAATCACGTCGTCGAATACGCTGCTTGAACGGGCAAAGTGCGTGCTCACCGCGTTCATTAAGTCCGCGAGCATGGTCAGGGCGGTCTCGACGTGCCCGCGCGAGACGGCCATCGTGAGGTCCGGGGTTGTCGCAAGTGCGGTGCGAAGGTCGATGTGCCCGACTGTCTTGTTGCGGATGGCCTTGAACGGCGTGACGTGTTCGTGGGCCGCGTCCAGATCACTTTTCAAACGGGCGCACAAGTCGTCGGGGCAGCGACCCTTGAGGGACTGGATCAACCGCGCGAACGAAATGTTTTCCAGTGACCCGGTCGCCGGCGGGTCTGTCAGCCGGCCGATGGTCGTGACCATGTCGTTCCGCAGCGAGGTTTCGATGAGCAGGAACGCCCCGGGGGCGGTGGCGTTCAGCAGGGCTATGTCCTCCGGCCTGGCGAACAGGGTCTGGTACAGCGTCCACTTGGACGAGAATGAGCAGAGGTGCTGCCAGAGGACGTTGAACATGTCTCCGACGTTTGGTGGGTACTCCGGTTGTGGGTGGTCAGACATCTTGACGATTCCCCGGGGATGCTCCGAACAAGAATGAGGCGCGGTAACCGGCCGTGGTTCTCCTCGCACAATCGTTGATCGATCATCACCCGGCACCACTCGCGGGAGTCATTCACAAGCTGCGATGATTCGTCGATGGTGTCCAAATCCACTTGTGACACGGGAGTTAATCATCCGGCTTGGCCATTGCTGCATCAAGGTCGTGTGGAGATACTTGTCCTGACCGTTCGGCCACAGCATTTGGCACCTGATGGTCTCGTGGTAATTGATATTGTCCGATTTGGCGAAACGACATGTCAAATCTCTGTTGTTTGGTCCGAACTCGCAGACACGAGTCGCCCCCAAACAACAAACCTTGTATCATCGTTGTGAAGTCCCGCACCGCACGGCCGTGCGGTTTTAAAAACTGCCCGTTTTTCGGGCTAAACTGCGACAAACGCTTCGGACTTGGCCCCCTCGCCGTCGCCGGCCCCGGTGCGGGCGAGTTTGGTGAGCGGACGCCGGGGCTCTGGACATCGGGAAGCCTCGGAGCCCCCGCCCGGGACGACGGGCAGACTTTGGGCCTGACAGCCCGCGGACCCCTGTGGCAGGCTTCGGCGGGCCGGCCTGTGGGTGGTCACCCGCCGGAGGCGCCAGGTTGGGCATGCCGGAGACGGTCGGGCCCTCGGGCGGCGCGGGGGTCGACTGGTCTCCGACATTGCGGCGCCATGTGAGGCAACGAGACGACCACCCGGCCGCGGGGGACTTCGCCCGGACCGCGTCGTGACGGCGTCGGGCGCGGCGCCCCGGAATGAGAGACGCCACGAGGACCGGGCCTCCCCCGCCAGGCCGGCGTCCCCCTGTCGCGCTCGGTCGCCCCAGCCCGGCTACCGCATTAGCCGGATCGCGTCCTTCAGTTTGGCCTGGGCGGCCAACAGGTTCGGGGCCGCGATCGAGATGACCGCCGTGTCTTGCGCGACAGTCAGCTCCAGCAGCCCCTGCCGCTTGTCGACGACCGCCCGGAACCGCGTGACGTATTTGGCTTTCGTAATGCCGCCCTCCCACCGGCACCGGACGACGGCGACGAACCCCTCCCGGTCTTTGGTCGGCTCGAACGCGTCCAGGTCGGCCGCCCGGAATTCGCCGGTCGGGTGGGTTTCTTTCAACAACCCCCGGCCCCACTCGTCGGCCTTGCCGGCCCAAGACGCCCGCACCGCCGCGTACTCCGCTTCGGAGTACGCGTTCCTCCGCGGGTCGCGCCGCGGCGTCAGCGGGGAGAACACCCGGCCGTACGCCGCCGCCAGGTGCGACCGCACGGCCGCCTCCTCGGCCTCCACCTTATCCCACGCCGCCTGAAGGGCGTCCAACTCGGCCAGCAGGGCGTCCCCCTTGGCGTCCAGCCGCCGGGCCCCGTCGCCGGCTGCGGGACCCTTGGCGGAGGGGCCGTTCGACAGCAGCGACAAGAGGACTTCGACTTCCGGGGCGGTCGGGTTCGCCTGCGCGGCCAACGCCTGCCGCTCCTCGGCCAGGCGGCCGATCTTCGTGAAGAGCCGGGCCATGGCGCGAAAGGTCTGGGCGGCGTGCCCGGCGAAGGCGGCCTGGGCCGGGTCGACGCCGGCCGGCGGCTCGGCCCGGACGGCGTCGGCCAGGTCCTCGAAGGCGGCGGTGGCCTTTTTGAGCCGGACGGGGACCGATTCCCGGTCCGGCTCGGCGGCGAGCATTTTCACGCCGAACGCCTGGAACAAGTCACCCAACCGTTTCCAGTAGGCGTCGACGCGGGCCGCGTCGACGGGGCCGCCGCTGGCGACTTGTTGATCGCCGCCGGCTCCTCGGGCGCGGGCTTCGCGAAATCGCACCCGAGGGCCAGCAGCCCGCCGAGGACGACGATGGCGGCGGCCCGCGAACTACGCCGCCACGGCTTGGACTGAGTCGCGTTGTGTCGCATGATGAGGCTCGCCGGCGAGGGGGCTCGCCGGCGGCCGGCGAACGGAAGCGAATCGCGAGAAAGATACTTAAACACATCTTCGGCGGCGGCATGATCGCCGTCAATGACAAACCGCGACGACCGGCGCTTTTTGGAGCAGGTGGGGTTCCGCGTCCGCGAGCGGCGGCTGGACCTCACGTTGACCCAAGCCCAACTCGGCGCGGCGGCCGGCCTGCACCGCACCTTCGTCGGGTCGGTCGAGCGCGGCGAGCGCAACGTGGCCCTGCTCAGCCTCCGGCGCATCGCCCGCGCCTTGCGGGTCCCAGTGGCCGACCTGCTGGCCGACCCGACGCCTGAGTGATCGCGCGTCGGCGCCTTGGCCGCCCTCGGGCCCCGACGGGGCGCTTGCGCAGGCCGTGCCGGCGCGGCGCTCCGCTCCCGGGCGCGGCTGGGCGAGAAATGTCCCGGCCGCCTCTCTTGCCCCCGCGGCCCGGCATCCCTCGCGCGAAGCCGTGGCGAAGCGGTCACCCGGGCGGGCCTCGATGACCGTGACCCCGCGGGCGCCGCCCGCGGGCCTTCGGCGAACAGCGCGTCGGCTCCGCCCGACGACGAGCCCATGTCGCCGCCCGCGGGGCCCGGGCCTATCCCGACCTTCAGACCCCGGCGGACGTCGCCGTGAGCGCCCCGACGCCGGGCGGACGGAAATGCGACGCCGCGCCGGCGTTCTCGAACCCGCCGTGCGTGCGGGCTTTGCCGCCCCGCTCCCTCAGAAGTCCCATGCGTTCGCACGGCTGTGTGCGGGCGTCCGACGCGGCCAACAACTTATGCGCCGGCTCGGCCCAGTGTGTCGACAAGGCTGGCCGATACAGGGGGGGTGGCAAACGGCGCTCGGTCGCCCGTTATCGGCGGGAATGCCCGCCCGCCGGGGCGGCGGAATTCCTCCGGCCGAGTTGAAGACGGCGCCGTTGGTTTCCGGGGGCGCGACCTCCGCCGCCCGCGCCAGAAATGGTTCGGCGGCGGGGTCATCACGCGAACTGATCCGGCCCGGCGTCGGCCGGCGCGCCTTCCGGTCACGGCCGCCGATCCGCAGATCGGATCAGACAATCTCCCCGGAACGACGGGAAGTACAGGTGCGGGAAGCCGGTCTCGGCCAGGAAGTCGCGGACGGCGGCGGCCACGGCCGGGATGAAGTCGATGTCGTCGACCAGAATCCATTGGGTCTCCAACGTGGCGGCCAATCGCAGGTCATTCAGACAGCCCCCGTGCGTGTGGTCGGCGTCTACGTGGATCAGGTCCCACCCGGCGCCGACCGCCGCCTCTTCCCGCTGGGTGTCCACTTTGCTGACCGTCACCCGGCTGGCCGGGAACTTGGCCCGGAGCATGGCCGCCGCCTCCAGGTACGCCCCGCGGACGCCGCCGTGGCCGCCGTTGTCGGCGTCGAGGCCGTGGTACTCCGCCCCGGGGCTGCCGGCGAGGAAGGCGGCGGCCGAGTAGCCGTACCGCACCCCGAACTCCAAGATGCGGCGCGGCCGGAGCAGTTGCGCGACGGCGAACTTGAAATGGTAGTTGGCGAGGACGTCCGCCGCCGGCTCGGCGGCCGGCCACGGGTCGGCCGGGTGCAGGAGCGGGGTGATGTCAAACATGGGATGGTCCGTAGAAGGGACGGGCGGGGGCTTGCCCGAGGGCTTGGCGAGGGAGCGACCCGGTGCAGTGTATCGGGTTCGCGGCCGGGAGAACGCGACGTTCTGCCATGTCCCTTGAAAAGGAGACTCGCCTTTGCCGCAACAATTCCCGGAATTCGCTTGCGGGGCCGTGTCGGGGAAATTACTATTTATCCACCATCACACATTTTTAGCCGCCCAACCCCTTCGAGCCATTACTTCCCGCCTCCCCGCCCTGCGGGCCGCCGGGGAAGGAGCCCCAATGATTCAGGAATCCCAGCCGGACGCGGACGTAGCAGCCGGGCATTGGTTGCCGACGCCGGTGTTCAGCCGGATTAACGACCCGTACCCCGGGGACGCGACGTTCGTCAGCAGCCCCGGGCTGCCGGGCGCGGGGGACACGTTCGAGGTCGCCATGGCCCCGCTGGCGGCCCC
>JAYTTY010000416.1:0-19342 GCA_043744795.1 Zavarzinella sp.
GCAAAGAACTGATCGAAGTGCATTTCGTGCTTTCTTTGCGAGCTTTGCCTCTTTGCGAACTTTGCGAGAACGTATTTGGTATTCATTTGCGAGAATGTATGTGCATTCTCACGATCAGTCGTCGCCCGTCTCTTCGTCGGGCGTGGGGGAGTCAAACGGCTTCTTCTCGAAGCGTTCCAATTGTTTGCGGTAGTATGGGTTCTTCGGCTCGATGGCGGCGCATTTCTTCATCAACTCAAGGGCCTTCGGGCGGTCCTTGAGCCGAAAATGCACTTCGGCCAGCGTGTCGATATACCCGGCGGCATCCGGTTTGAGGGCGACGGCTTTTTCCGCGTGCTTCTTCGCCTCGTCTAGATCGCGGTTGCAGTTCACCATCACCCATGCGACGCTGTTCCGCAGGTCGGCGCTGGAGCCGAAGTCTTTGATGGCCGCGGCGTAAGTGTCCCGCACTTGGGCGTACAGGGCGTCGGCCTCCTTCTTGCGGCCGGCCCGTTCGAGTTCCGGCACGAAGTCGATGGCCAGTTCCACGTTGCCCGGAAGGATGTCGAGGCTCTGCTTGGCCTCCTTCAAAGCGTCCTCTGTTTTGCCGGCCGCCAGCATCGCCCGCAGGCGGTAGGTTCGGGCCAGTTCCGGCACGGTCAAGTACGCCCGCGGTTCCTGAAAACTCGCCCCGGTGCGGAACAAGCTAATCACGTCCTTCTCGTAATACTGAGCGGCCTTCGCGTACTCCTTTTGCCGGGCGAGGCGGCGGGCCATCCGCAGGTGCATGTTGCCCACCTCGTATGAGCGAAACCAGCCCGTGTCGAGGATGAGTTGCATTTCCCGCTTGGAATCCTCGTCGTACCCCCGCTTGGTGAGTTCTTCGCAGAAGTGCGCCCGCGCCCGCTCGTCGCCGAGGGGAACCCAGTGGGCCAGTTCGATGACGGCCTTGCCGGCTTTGTCGTCCCCGGCCTTGACCAGCGCCTGTCCCTTCAGGAACAGCGGCAGCGCGGCGTCGGGTTCCGCCTTCCACACCCGCGCGTAGATCGCGGCGGCTTCCTTAAAGCGGCCCTCCTTCATGAGGAAGTCGCCGTAGGCAAGCAGTATGCGGTCGGCATGGTCCGCGGACGAATCGACATCGGGTTCCACGTCGTCCGCGGGCTTGACCTTCGGAAGCGGATCGGGGTGAGTGGCGATCGCCCGGCGGAAGGCGGCGTCCGCCTTCTTGGCGTCTCCGTGCCGGCGGTGGAGTTCGGCGACGGCGTACTGCCGGATGGCCATACTACCGCCATTCGGCTTCGGCTCGTCGAGCCTCTTCTCAATCGCGGCCACGTCTCTCGCGGCCCCTTTGCCGGCCGCGAGTTTTTCAATGCGCCGCAATTGCCCGGCGGTGTCCTTGTACCCTTCCTCCGCCCGCATCACGTCCCACCACCAGCAGTAGACGACTACTTCGTCTCCCGGGTAGAGGTGGCTGAACAAAGCCGTCATTTCAACCCGGTCGTCGCGCTGGGAGCCGGCGAAGGTGGCCGCCAAGGCGGCGAATTCCAATGCCAACTCGCGTTGGTTGGCCCGAACGAGGTCTTTGACGTAGACGGACAACAGGGCGGCGCGGTCAGGCTTGGCGTTCATGTGATCCAGCAATTTACGGCTGAGTTGCGTGGCCGCGTCCATCTCCCCGAGGCCGGCCAATACGACGAGGCGGCGAAAGTTAAGTAGCTGCTGTAATTCTTCGTGGTTCTCTTCCTTCTCCATTTCCTTGAGGGCCTTGTCGGCGAACGCGAAGGCCTCCCGGAATTTCATTTGGGCGCACAGCAAATCGAACACGTGGGTGCTGGCTGCGCCCGGCCGGTCTTTCAACAGCTTGACTGCCTCGCCCCCTTCGCCGTTGAGCATCAACGTCTGGGCGACCTCCGCCGCCAAGAAGTCATCCCCTTCAATCCCGGTCAATTCCTTCCGCAGGGCGGCAATCGTCTCGTCGTACTTCGCCTTGTCGCCGGCCATCCGGTGGTAGGCGGCCATCAGCCCGCGGTGGTCCGCGGAGTCTACAGTCTCGTTGACGGGATTCGTCGCCAACGTCTTCCAGTCGTTGGACTCCCACGCCACGGCGTCGATCAAGTCTTTGTTGTCGGCGGCCTTCGCGGCTTTCGCGGCCTTGGCCCAATCCTTTTGGACGCGGTACAGGTGGGTCAACGTCTCGTGCGTTCGCACGAGGTCGGTGCCCTTCTGCGTGGCGAGTTGCTTTTCCAGCCGGGCAATTGTCGGCTCGACTTGCTTGCGAAAGTGGACGAAGGTGGCGAAGTCCCCCATGGCCGTGCGGCTGTTCTTCGCCGAGCAGATTTCCAACAGTTCGCCGGCCTCATCCAGTTGGCCGGTGACGATCAGTTCCGGCACGGCGACGCGGGCTTGGAACGCCAAGCGAACGAACATCTGCTCGCGCTGTTCGGCGTTCGTCTCGTGGGTAATGAGTTTCCGCAGGGTGGCGAAGGCCGTCGGCCGGAGAAGCATCATTTTGCCGAGAACGTCCTGCCGGGCGGCCGCGTCCCCGCCGCGGAACAGTTCGATGAGCTTCACCGTTTCCGCGGGCGTGTCGGGGTAAATGCCCCAGTCGAATTTTTCGAGGATGGACTTGGCGCGCGTGGCCGTTTCTTCGTCCGCGCTCTTGGCCGCTTCCCGCAGCAACGGTTCCGCGGATCGGCCGCCTTCCCAAAGTCGCTTGGAGGCTTTCTCCCGGACGGCAAACCGCGGGTGGGCCAATTCTTCGACCGCCTTGCGGAGTTCCGGCGTCGAATCCGCTTTCGGCGCGGCGATTTGGGAGAACGCAACGGGCGCGACTCCCGCGAGCAGGACGGCAAGGCAGATCACGCGCACGGCACACCCCCGGGGACGACAGGCACAGAGCATCGTATCCCCGCCGCCCCGCGACCCGCAAGGGAATACCGCGGCGCGCCCGGCGAATTCCGTGATACAATCCCACGAAATGACCGTTTCGGAGCCTCTTCCCATGCCCGCGAACCCGCCGCCCGCGGACGGCCGACTGGACGCCATCACCACCCGCTGGAGCCTGATCCGCCAAGCGCACACGGACGGCCGGACACGGGACGCCGAGACGGCCCGCGGCGTGCTGGTGCTGCGGTATGCCAAAGCGGTGCGGGCGTATGTGGGCGGGATGCTGAAGAACCGAGAAGACGCGGACGAGTTGGCCCAGGAAGTCGTGGTGCGGTTGTTGAAAGGGGACTTCGCCGGGGCCGACCCGACGCGGGGCCGGTTCCGCGATTTGCTGAAAACCGCCGCCCGCAACATGGTGCGCCACCACTGGGAAAAACAGGCGCGCCGCCGGCCCGTGGACGCGGACTTGGGAACCATCGCCGAATCGACGGCCGCCGCTGACCCGTGGCTCGCGTCGTGGCAGAAGACGGTTCTCGACCACGTTTGGGCTTCGCTGAAAGATGCCGAAAAGGCCCACCCCAAGAACCCAGCCCACACAATTTTGAAACTGCGGACCGATTTCCCCGACGACACGTCGGAACAACTGGCCGAAAAACTGAGCGCGAAGGTCGGCGCCCCGGTGCGGGCCGACGCCGGGCGTCAGATGCTGCGGCGAAGTCGGCTCAAGTTCGCGGAGTTGCTGATCGAGGAAGTCAGTTTAGGGCTGGACGACCCCGCGCCGGGCCGCGTTGAAGAAGAGTTGGCGGCGTTGGAACTGCTCGACATGGTGCGCGACTTCCTGCCGGCCGATTGGAAACAACGCGGGCAACTGGTCGCGGAATAAGCCGCTCACCACGCGGCTTCACTCTTCCCCGCCAACACCTTCACCAACGCCTCGACGAAGAAGTGTTCCCCCCACGCCACGGACTCGTCCACGCCGAGATTCTTGTGGAAGTGGTAAACCCCGTGCTTGAGCATCCCTTCCCATTCGGGCGTTGACCGGGCGAGGAATTCGTCCCCGCACAAGGTTTCCATCGCCGTGAGCGCGGCGACTCGGTACTTCTCTTTCCCTTCCGTGTCGGGGACCAGTTCGGACAAGTCCCACAAGCCGCTGGCGGCGATCGCCCCGGCCGAACTGTCCCACAGCCGTGGGCCGGCTTCGGGGATGTCGAAGTCCCACCACGGGACCATGCCGGTCGCCGTGGCACGCTTCAGATAGTAGTCCGCACACTTGCGAGCCGTGGCTAAGAACTCCGGTTCCCCGCTCAGCCGGTACACGGCCGTGAAGCCGTAGATGGCCCACGTCAGGCCACGAGTCCACGCGGAATTGGCGGCGTACCCTTGATGCGTCGTTTCTCGCAGGAAGTCGCCCGACTGCAAGTCGAAGATGCCTTCGTGAGCCGTGCTGCCGTCGGGCCGGACGATGGTGGCCGCCGTCGTCCGGCAGTGTTCCAAAGCGATCTCTCGCAAAGCGTCGCTGCCGGTCTCTCGGGCGGCCCACAGGATGATGCCGACGTTCATCATGATGTCAATGAACAGCGACTCCGGGGCGACGAACGACCGCAGGTAGCCCCCTTTTTCACGGCGCAGGGCCAGCGTCCGCCCGGCGTCGATCAAGACTTGTCGGCGGTCCTCGCTCGGCTCCAGCCGGTGCCAACGCAGATAGGTGGAGAAGAATAAGAAGCCGAGGTCGTGGACCGTGCCGTCAAACCGGCGGGGCAACAAGGCCCGGCTGAGGTCTTCGGCCGGCTGGCGCCATTCGGCCTCCCCGGTGTGCTTGTGCAGCAGCCACAGGATGCCGGGGAAGAAGCCCTCGCACCAGTGCGTCCAGTGTTCGCCCTCGCGGTTCCACTTCCCGCCGACGGTGTACATCGGCGTGTAACCGGGGTGCTCCCGCAGAATTCGCCGGCATTGGGTTTTAACGAAGTCGAGGGCGGCGCCGAAGGTCGGCAACAGCCGGGAGCGGAGTTGATAGCTGGGAGAGGACATGCCTGGAAACCGCCCGACGCCGGGAGAGCGTGGGGTTCAAAGTACGGGCGGGTCATTTCAAGTCGATGCGCATGCCGTTGTCGTGCCGCCTGAACCCGAGGCGGGAGTAGAAGCCGAGGTTCCCGTCACTGCAACTGAGGATGACCTTGTAGCACCCGGAGAGGCGGGCCAGTTCCACCAACTCGCGGACGACGGCCGACCCGACGCCCTTCTTCTCGTGCCCGGGGTGGACGGCCACGTCTTCGATGTGGCCGATGGTCCCGCCGCGGTGGATGAACTTGTGTTCCAGGATCAGACTGGCCGTCCCGATCACCGCTTCCCCGGTGACGGCGACGACCGTGCGGACCCCGGCCGCGTTGCGGCCCCGCCAGATGCGGACCGCCTCCTCGGCCGTCAGGTCAACGGTGGTCAAGTGGCCGAGCGTCTCCAAAAAACCGTTCTGGAAATCGGCCGCCTGCAACGGCCGCAGCAAGAAACTCATACTCCCCCGTCCTTTCCTTGGATGAGAGGCCGGTTGAACCATACCAGATTTCGCCGCGACGGGTCAGGCGAGTTTCGGCCGGCCGGGCTCGCCAAGACTGCCCTTTGCCCTTGACTGGCGTGGAAAACAGGGATAATCCGTAACATGATGAGGAAGCCCTCCGGAGTCCGTTTGGCGATGACTGTGCCGCCGCCCCAATCCGGGTACGAGTGGGAGACCGCCCCCACGCCGCGGCCGGCGCCGGCCGCGGAACAGGCGCCGGCCGCCGACTGGGCCGAAGCGCTCGCCGAGCAGGAAATCTGGCGGGTGATCCCGTCCCGCCACCGGGCGGGGGGGGCGCTGGAGCCGTTCTCGCAAAAGTGGTTCCAACATTTGGAGAAGAAGCGATACCGCCGCCACGGCCAGTGGGTCACGAGCCTGTTGGAGCCGAACCGCCGCGCCAAGGGGAACGTCCTCGCCATCGGCGACGGCTTGGGGACGGACTGGGCGCAACTGGCGTCCCCGGAAACCACTGTTTCCGTCGTCGATACTGATTCCGACCGCGTATCCATGTACCGGAAGCACTTCGCGGCCCGCAATTCAGCCATCGACGTGCTCCACGCCCCGTGGGAGCACTTGCCACTCGGCGACGCCCGGACGGACGTGGCGATATTGTTTTTCCACCAAGCCCCCGCCGGCGACCTGTCGGCGCTGGTCCGTGAAGCCCTCCGCGTCCTGCGGCCGGGCGGAAAGATCATCGCCATCGTCCCCGGGAAGTTCAACGCGGGCCGCTGGCAGGACATCGCCCTGCCGTGGCGGTGGGTGCGGGCGAAGGCCAAGAATCGTCACTTGTACACGGCCGCGGGCCTGAAAGATTTATTCGGCGGATTCGAGAACATGCACGTCCGCAAGCGCCACCTGCGCCGGTCGGAACTGCCCTATTTGTGGCGGTGGCTGCCCTTGCCGATCATGGAACGCGTCATGGGCCGATTCCTTGTGCTGAAGGCATTCAAGCCGCTGCAAGAGGCGTCTTTCGTGCGGCTCGCCGCCTGAATCAGGCCATCATCGCATCAATCGTCTTTTCCGCATACCAATGCAATTCCACGCGGCCGTCGGTCACGCTCAAGTAGTGGCACGGCTTTTCCGTCCAACACCCGCTGTTGTAATACTTGACCGGCCCTTCCTCACGCAGACGCGCCAAGTGCGTGTGGCCGCAGCAGACGGCGTGACACCCCCGCTTGCGGGCGTACTCGACCGACCGCGCTTCAATCTCGCCGGCGCACCGCAGGAAGATTTTGCTCGTGGCCTTCGCCGTGCGGGCGACGTGGTGGGACGGGTCAATTTTCTGGAGGACGCGGTAAATGAGGTCGGCGACGGCCGTGAGGATGGGGTGGCTGTCCAAAAAGCGGTCGAAGCGGTGGCCGTGGTGGAACAGAATTCGCTGGCCGCCGCTCTCCAGCACCAACTCATTCCGCACGGCGACGCCCAACAAGTGGGAGATGATTTCCGCGGGGCCGTCGTGGTTGCCGTTGATCCAAACGATCTTGATTTCGTCGGATAATTTCCGGATTAAGGAAAGGACTTTCCAGTGGCGCTTCGTCAGCCGGCGAAAGTCGATGGAGTCGAACACGTCGCCGTTCAGGATCAGGTGCGCCGTCCGCCGGGATCCGTCGGCAATCTCTTCCAGAAAATGGGTGAGTTCTTTCGCCTGACAGTTGTCACTGCCCAGGTGCAGGTCCGAGATGACCAAGGCGTCGGTCACAAATGGACTCCGGGGTGAACCTTCGCCAATCTTACGCGGGCGACGCGAACGCCGTGTGAAGCCCGCGTCAAAGAACGGTGAAGGTCGCCGGCGCCGTTCACTCCTTTTTCGGCTCAACCTTCTTCGCCGGCGGGGCGGGCGTGGTCGTCAGGATGACGACCTTGGTGACGACTTCTTCACCCTCTTTCAGTTCGGTGGTCACCACGACTTCGTCCCCGACTTTGACGGCCTTCAAGCCGTCCTTTGCCGGCGCCGCCTTGACCTTGCTGCCGCCTTTGCCGCCCCGCTGTTGGGCGAGGAACGTCGCCTTGGCGTCCACCTTGAATGTCTTCTCTTTCTTGTCCACGACGATGGTGACGGTATTCGCCTTGGCGTCGACGGCTTTCACCTTCTCGCCGTAGGTGTCCGCGGTGCCGACACTCATGAGCAAGGCGGACAGAACAAGAACACAGGCCATTCGGCGGAGCATGAGAGTACCTGTCGGGAAGGGTGAACCGTGCGGGCAGTATACCGTCCAAACACCGCGGCGGGCGAAAAGTGTCGAGACGGCGCGGTAACGTCTTTCGCCCGCCACTCCCACCGGCTAGACTGACGGCATGATCCGAGGACTGCCGATTTCGCCGGGCGTGGCGGTGGCGCGGGCGTTCCGCTTGGACCCCGCCTTGGCCCGCCACAACCCGAACCTCTTGGACGCCGCCGGGCTGTCCGCCGAGGTGTCGCGCTTCGACACGGCCTGCGACGCGGTGGCCGCGACGCTGGACACGACCATCGAGCGGATGCGCGTGCAACTCGGGGAGGAGTCCGCGGCGATCTTCCACGCCCACCGGATGCTCGTCCGCGACCCGGCCTTCGTGGCCAAAGTCAAAGGCTTCATCCTGAACCAACAACTGGACGCCATTTCCAGTTTGGACAAGGCCCAGCAAGAGTACGACGTTTATTTCGCCAAGATTCCGGACGACTACTTGCGGGAGCGGATGACGGACATCCGCGACGTGGTCGAGCAACTGATCCAGCGTCTGGCCGCGACCGAAGGGTCCGCCCTGCCGCCGGGGGACGACCCGGTGATCTTGGTCGCCCCCGAGATCCGGCCGTCGCAAGCGGCCCTGTTCGAACGGCTGCCGATCCAAGGCATCATCACCGAGGCCGGCGGGAGCATGGGGCACGCGGCCGTCTTGGCCCGCACGCTCGGCATCCCGGCCGTGTCGGGCCTCAAAGGGCTGATGGCCCTAGTGAAGGCCAACGACCTCATCGTGGTGGACGGCCGCGAGGGCATCGCCATCGTCAACCCCGGCCCCGAGGTCGAGGCTGCGTACCGGAAACTCCAGCGCGAGTACGTGGACCTGCGGCACGCCCTGTTCGAGAATAAGGACTTGGAGGCCGTCACCAAGGACGGCGTCCGCGTCGAGTTGTACGCCAACGTGAATACCGTTGCCGACGCGGTGACCGCCGCCAACGTCGGGGCGGACGGCGTGGGCCTGTTCCGCACCGAGTTCGTCTTCCTCACGCACCCGTCCGTGCCGACCGAGGACGAGCAGACCGAGGCGTACCGCCAAGTCATCGAGGCCGCGCCGAACCGCTCGGTCGTCGTCCGCACGCTCGACTTGGGCGGGGACAAGCACGTGAAGTATTTCGCCCACCACCGGGAGTCGAACCCGTTCATGGGGTGGCGCAGCATCCGCATGTCGTCCGAACACCCGGAGTTCTTTCAGACGCAACTGCGGGCGATTTTGCGGGCCTCCGTCGGCGGGACAATCAGCATCTTGTTCCCGATGATTAGCACCGTGGACGAGGTGCGCAAGCTCAAGCGCCTTGTAGACAGGGCGCGGATGGCCCTGCACCAGCAAAAGATCCCGTTCGCGGACAAAGTCCCGTTCGGGGTGATGATCGAGGTGCCGGCGGCGGCGGTGTGCATTGACCACATCATCAAGGAAGTGGATTACGTCAGCATCGGCTCGAACGACTTGATCCAGTACATGATGGCCGCCGACCGGGACAACCCGCGCGTGGCCCACCTGTGCGACCCGTGCCACCCGGCAGTGCTGCGCGTGCTGAAAAAAGTGATCGGCAAGTGCCTCGTCCACGACAAGCCGGTGACGCTCTGCGGCGAGATGGCCGGCAAGCCGGTCTGCCTGCTGCCGCTCCTGGGCTTCGGCCTGCGCCGCGTGAGCATGAGCCCGTCGTTCATTCCGACCATCAAGGAAATGGTCCGGTCGATCAGGGTGGAGACGGCCCACCGCGTCGCCAAGAAAGCGATGCGGATGGAGACGGCCGCCGAAGTCCGCGCGTACTTGACGGACTGCCTGCGCAAGATGTGCCCGAACATCGTGAGTTTGGACACGGTGTGACCGCGTCTCGCAACGCTCAATTTCTCGCCCGACGCATGGCGATACTGAACAGTTCGGTAGCCGACCGCGCGCTGGTCAGAACTGGGTCGGCCCGGACGGTCAGCGTCCCCGCCGATAACTTCCGGCGGCTCATTTCCAGAAGGCGTTCGACACTCTCCTGAGTAATTAAATTCTCCCGCAAATCGAGATCGACGAGTTGGGCCATCAGCGAGCTGTTCGCCAATTCCCGCACGCTCTCTTCCGAGAGGCCGCAGCGGACAACGGAAAGCCGGGTTAAGGCCGTCGCGTGGGCCGAGTGCGTCAAAGCGGACAGCCCTGCGTCGCGGATCGGGTTATGATCCAACGTCAGGGACCGCACCTTGGCGAGCGAGGGCAGGTCGGACAGGTAGCGAACGCCGCCGGACTCAATCTCGTTGGCCGTCAGGTCGAGGGTGTGGTCGTGAGTCAACAGGTGGTTGAAGAACGGCGAGTTGAGAAATTCTTGAAGTCCCACCCAGAGCCGGTTGCCCCGCAACGGCACGTACTTTAACTTCGGCAAGGCCGCGAATGCGTCCAACACGGGGTCAAGGTTCCGAACTGTCAATTGGTTGTCGCTCAGGTCGAGCGTTTCCAAGGCGGTCAAGGATTGGGATTTGAATACCGCCCGCAAGCTGTCCGCGGAAAGCGGGTGGTTCCCGTTGAGCCGCAAGGTCTTCAACCGGGCGGCGGCCGGGGATTGGATTAACATCGTCAGCGCGTCGCTCGCAATGCCCGTGTAGCCGAGGTCCAACATTTCCAGGGTGCGCAGGTGCCGGGCGCGGGCGATGGCGGCACACTTCACGGCGTCCATCGGGTAGCCGGAGAAATCCAGTTCGGCGGCGAACCGCATCAACGGGGATTGAAATACCTTGTACGCTTCGGGGGCCGATTCCAAGAATCTCAGCCGCCGGATCGGATACTTGGCGAACACCTTTTCGCCCAAGCGGGCGAACTGGGCCGGCTTCACCGCCACCGCTTCCAACATGCCGCGGCGGTAGGAGAAGCCTTCGACCAACGGTTCAATGTCCCGATTCCAATCGGCCGCGTGGGCATCCGTGAGTTGCGTCTCGTATTTGTGGAGTTTGTCGGCGGCCGGGTCGTCGTGCGATAACTTAGCCAGGGCGCACTGTACGCGGATGAAGTCGGCGCGGGGGGCGTCGCCGCGCTCGTCCAGCCAATCGGCGTAGATCAGCCGGGGGAGGTCGTCCGCGTGGTCCTCGCGGATGCGGTCAATGAACGCGGCTTCGTCGGGGGAGAGCATCGGGCACGCTCCGGCGTCATCGGCTTTCCCACGGGGCGTCGTCGCTGTCGAGGTCCGGGCGGTATTGCCGCCGTTGCGCCCGGATCACGTTGAGCAGTTGCACGTTCTTGACCGTGGCCATGCCGAAGAAGACGGCCACGAAGACGTTCGCGGGCAACCGAATTTGCTCGTAAATGGGCAATTCACTCGGCATCTTTCCCAAGTACGCGGCGATGAAAAATGCGATGTAAGCAACGCCGATGATGATGGAGACGACCAAGGTGGCAATCAACCCTTTCACCGGCGACGGGATGCTGAAGATTTCCAGCATGACCCGGCCGCCCGGGTACGGGTAAATTGGCAACAGGCCGATGATGCCCCAGAAGAGGCCGACAATTTTAAGAATGAAGTACGCGAACTCCGTGTACTGTGAATGCCGACTCCACTGGTACTCTTGGTCGGAGTAGTAGACGACCGCGTACAGCAAGAAGCAAGAGAACGGGGACGCCAACGCCACCACGATCCGCTGGAGGATGTTGGGCGGGGCGGCTTCCGGAGTCACTCCGCCCCCGAATTCTTGAATCACGACCGTCGAGTACAGGCCGTAAGAACGGTACACCAGCCCCTGCACCAGCGTGGTGAACACGATGGCCACGAAAATGCAGCCCACGTCCACCGCGATGCCGTCCGGCCGCATGCCGATAAACATGAAGGCCAACAGGGCCGACACGAACCAGAACGTCGGCAGCACGCGGTAGTGAATGCCGAAGACCGTCCACCGAATTTCACCGGCTTGTCGCGGCGGCGCATGTTCTTCGTACACGAATCGACCTTTCGGGGTGGGTGACAGCCGTCATTGTAAGTAGTTTCCCCGCCCCGGAAATGTCCTTCGTTTTTCCCGCGCGAACCGACATCGCGGACCCCGCCTCCGTTTGGTACATCATTTGACACATCCGGTATAATCCCGCGCGGGAGACGGGGACTCTCCCCACTCGCGGGCCTGCCGGTTTTCATCTTGATTCGTTCCCCAACGCGGTCCGCGGAGAGGCTCACCATGGAAGACATGTGGAAGTACATGGCCGGCGGCGCCCTGATCGGCGTGCTGGGCATGTTGGCCGGGTTCTGGACGAAGGTCAAGGGCGTCCTCTGGCGGGTCGCCAACCTGTTCGTGCAGCAGATCGAAATCCCGACCGAGGAGGCCCACAACGCCCTCGTCGCCCACCTGATCGGCAAGTACAAGCGGTCCCGCATGTACGACCGCATGTACGGCGCGTGGTTCGCCCACCGCCGCGACGGCCGGTACGGCCTGGTCGCCTACGAGCAGTACGGCACCCGCAGCATGATCTTCTGGAACGGCTGGGTCCCGTTCTTTTACAACAACGCCGTCGAATCGAAAGCCAAGGCCGGCAAGCAGGCCAACAACGCCAACAACGAGGACGCGACCAAGGTCCATTCCACCCTCACCTTCATGCGCGGCTGCCTGAACGTCGAGAAGTTGCTGATGCAGGCGTGCGACGAGGCCAACGACATCACCTGGAACAACGCCAGCACGGAAGAGAAGGCCAAGGCCCGGTTCGTGATCCATTACGTGCCGAAGCGCGGCGACGAGAACGATTCCCGCAACCAGCACGCCAACGGGCTGGCGTGGTATCAGCAGGGGTACTACCGCCTGCTCGGCCTCAAGCCGGAAGACCTCGGCAAGATGCCGTTGCACAAGGGTCGGGCCTTGGACAATTTGATCTTCCCGAAGCGGATCAAGGAGTTGATTAACGAGATCGAACTGTGGCGCAACAACCGGGACTGGTACGCCGAGAAGGGCATCCCGTGGAAGCGCGGCTGGCTGCTCTACGGCCCGCCCGGCACCGGCAAGACGGCCCTCGCCCGGGCGTTCGCCGAGGACTTGAACATGCCGGTCTACGTGTTTAACCTCGCGGAAATGTCCAACCACGAGCTGATCAAGTCGTGGACGGACATGCAGATTAACGTGCCGTGCATGGCGCTGATCGAGGACATCGACAACGTGTTCCACGGCCGCGAGAACGTGGCCCGGCGGAACTCGATGATGTCCATGATGTTCGCCCGCGACAAGGACAACGGCCAGAAGGACGACAAGGGGGGCGGGCGCGACTCGTTCTCCCCGCTGACGTTCGACTGCCTGCTGAACTGTCTCGACGGCGTCGAGCGGACGGACGGGATCTTCACGATCCTGACGACGAACGACCTGAGCAAGATCGACCCGGCCCTCGGCCAGCCGCGCAAGCTGCCGGACGGGATGACGGAGTTCATCTCCACGCGGCCGGGCCGGGTGGACAAGGCGGTGGAACTGACCTACATGGACGCGGCCGACAAGAAGACGATGGCCAAGCGCATCCTCGGCGAGTACCCGGACGAGTACATGAAGATGCTGGAGTTCGTGGACCGCTACCCGACGCTGCCGGAGACCCCGGCCCAGTTCCAAGAGCGGTGCGGCCAGATCGCCCTGCGGTGCTTTTGGAAGGAGACGCACCCGGTGCAGTACGCGGAAATGCACCCCGAGGCCGAGCAAGGCCCGCCGCCCCGCGAAATCGTCTTGGTGAAGAAGGATTTCCAGGCCAGCGAAACCGTCTCCGACGACGAGTTCGTCCCGGTGCTTTAAGCGAAGAAAAGATTTACCACAAAGGCACGAAGGTCACACGAAGAAACACAAAGAAGATCGGAGAAGATTATTTTCTTCTGACCTTCTTCGTGAGTCTTTGTGCGACCTTCGTGCCTTTGTGGTTAATGTCTTTTCTTCCCCCCTCCCCCCCGGTAGGCTGACCACACATCCCGCCCGTTTCGCTTCCAGGGTAAATCAATGCTCTCCCGCAGTTTGTTGGTGCTGGCGCTGGCCGCCGGCGTGGCGTCGGCCCAGAAGACGCCCGAAGAAACCGTCAAGTCATTCACCGTTGCCGATGGCTTGCAGGTGGAACTGTTCGCTGCAGAGCCGATGGTGATTAACCCGACCAGCATGGACGTGGACCACTTGGGCCGCGTCTGGGTGGTCGAAGCCGTCAACTACCGCCGCAAGAACTTCGGCCGGCCGATCCTGCGGGAGGCCGGGGACCGCGTCGTGATCCTGACGGACAAGGACGGCGACGGCAAGGCCGACGAGTCCACCGTCTTTTACCAAGGCAAGGAACTATACGGCCCGCTCGGGATCGCCGTCGCCAAGGACGCCAAGGGGCCGGGCTACAAGGTCTTCGTGTGCCAGTCCCCGGACATCCTGCTGTTTGAAGACAAGGACGGCGACGGCAAGGCCGACGGCCCGCCGACCAAGTTCCTCACCGGCATCGGCGGCTTCGACCACGACCACGGCGTCCACGGCATCAACATCGGGCCGGACGGCAAGCTGTACTTCACCATCGGCGACCAAGGGGTGACCAAGCTGCAATCCAGCGACGGCAAAGGCCGCGTGTTCAAGTCCGGCACCCCGGACTGCCAAGCCGGCACCGTCTGGAAGTGCGATATGGACGGGACCAACCTCGAACTGATCGCCCACAACTTCCGCAACAACTACGAGTGCTGCGTCAACAGCTTCGGCGAAGTGTGGCTCTCGGACAACGACGACGACGGCAACCAGCAAACCCGCATCTGCTTCGTGATGCCCGGCGGCAACTACGGCTACTTCCCGCGCGGCGCCGGCCAAACCCACTGGCACGAGGAGCAGCCCGGCATCGTCCACAAGACCATGCGCACCGGCTTCGGCAGCCCGACCGGCATCTGCTTCTACGAGGGGACGCTGCTCCCCGAAAAGTACCGCGGTCAACTCCTGCACTGCGACGCCGGCCCGCGCGAACTGCGGGCGTTCCTCCGCACGCCGAAGGGTGCCGGGTACGAACTGGAAAAGGTCAACCTCGTCACCAGCAGCGATACTTGGTTCCGCCTCAGCGACGTGTGCGTCGCCCCAGATGGCAGCGTGATGATGGCCGACTGGTACGACCCCGGCGTCGGCGGCCACGGCATGGGCGACTGGACCCGCGGCCGCATCTACCGGCTGACGCCGAAGGGGCATAAGGGGTATAAGGTGCCGGAAGTGAAACTTGAAAAAAGCGAGAAATTGATCGAAGCATTGGTTTCGCCTTGCCTCGCCACTCGTGCTCTTGCCATCGACCACATCCGTCAATCGCCCCCGGCCGACTTTGCGTCATCCGTTGGACAATACTTCGCGAGAATCAGGAAACAACAACCCGATCAAAGTTTTCTTGGTCATGAAATGGCGGTGACTCGAACAATCTGGATGCTTCTGGAAACAACAGGGAGCAAAGAAAAGCCTAACAAGGATAATGTGCTTTTGCTCTTTGAACTGCTAATGTTCTTGACTCAAAGCGGAGTAGACGACCAAGCAATGGGGATTCGAGTTCAAGATGCTTTCTCCAAACGCTACGGCAAGTGGTTAGCTATTGTTAAAAGTGAAGATGACCTAAAACCCGAAACCGCCCTTGCGCACATTGGAAACAAGTTTCAGAATAAAAAAGGGTGGGATCAAGTCACGATCACGGATTTGCGTGAAGCATTGCTGATGATGCCTCGTTTCACTCCGCAGCAAGTCGCAAAACTTCTACCCGTGTTTGCGAAGCATTACGACGGCCAGGACATCTTCTATCGTGCCGCCCTCAACATCGCCGTGGGAACTGATCCCGCCCGACGCGACGAAATCCTCGCCGACTTCGACAAGCAGTTTCCCGAATGGAACGACAAGGTCGCCGATTTGGTGTGGGAACTTCGGCCCAAGTCCATGCTGCCGAAACTCGGCAAACTGTTGGAAGACCCGAAGCTGACCGGCCCGCAGAAGGCGCGCCTTGTGGACATTCTCGCCAGCAGCCCGGACGCTTCGGCCGGCGCCACCATGTTGACCTTGCTCGGCAGCGCCGCCCCCGACGAAGTGAAGGCCCGGGCGTTGGATAACTTGCGGCTCTTCCTGCCGACGAAGTGGAACGCGCTGGCCGCCAAGGAAGACTTGGGCAAGGCCATTAAAGGTTTGCTTGCTGACGAAAAGTCCCGACTGACCGGCCTGCAACTCGTGTCGGCCGCCAAGTACAGCGCGGGCCGGGAACAAGTGGTGGCGATTGCCACTGACGGCAAGGTGTCGCACGCGATACGAGTGGAAGCCATCCGCACGTTGGGGCAGTTGCCGTCCGCGGATTCGCTCAAAGCGCTCATTGCCATCGGACAGCCGGAGAACCCGTTGTCAGTTGACGTGGTGAAGGCCATCGGCCTCATGTTGCCGAACGGCCAGAAGATCGACGCGACGGGGACACAAGCCCTCGACGCTCTGAAACAAGCGATCACGTCCGAGAAGGCCACCCCGGAGTTGAAATCGGCGGCCCTCGGCGCCCTCGCGGGGAACCGCTACGGCACGCAATGGCTGTTGGAGATTCGGCAGAGCAAGGAGATGCCTGAAAGCCTCGTCGCCGAAGCAGGTCGCCTCTTGCGGAACAGCCCGTTCGCCGGCGAGCGGAACAAGGCCCTCCTTCTCTTTCCGGCCGCCGGGAAGCTCGACCCCAAGAAACTGCCGAGCGCGGCCGTGCTGGCCAAGCGGAACGGCGACGCCAAGCACGGCGAACAAGTCTTCGCCGCAAGCCTGAAGGGGGAAACCCAGTGCCTGCGCTGCCACATGGTCCGCGGCATCGGCGGGCAGATCGGGCCGGACCTGTCGATGATCGGCAAGAAGGGGAGCAAGGAAAACCTGTACGACTCCCTGCTAACCCCGTCGAAGGCCATCGCCGACCAGTACGTGCAGTGGAAGGTCAACACAAGCGACGGCAAGAGCATCACCGGCCTGCAAATGTCCGAGTCCGAAACGACCCGCGTGATCCGCGACGCCAACGGCAAGGACTACGTCATCAACAAGGCCGACGAGGACGGAAAGCCGCAGAAGAGCCTCGTCTCCATCATGCCGGACAACCTGGTGGCCGCCTTCACCGAAGACGAGATGGTCGATGTCGTCGAATACTTGATGACCCTGAAGACGGCGTCCCTCACGCCCGAATCGTGGAACGTCATCGGCCCGTTCCCCAACGACGAATCGGATTCCGCCTTGGACAAGAACTTCGGCTTCGAGGGCAGAGTCATCGACTTAGGCGCCAAGGTGAAAGGCAAAGACGGCGAGGTGTCATGGGGCCAAGTCCGCACGAACGGCGTCGGTTATGTGGATCTGACCGCCCACTACGCCGGAAAGTCCGTTAACAGCGCTTCGTACCTGCAACGCACCATTGACTCCCCGGCCGACCAGGACGGCGTCATCCTCATAGGCAACGACGACGGCGCGAAAGTGTGGGTGAACGGCACAAAGGTGTTCGAGAACCGCGACCATTTTGCAGCCGCCCCCGGCAAGCACCAAATCCCGGTGAAGTTGAAGAAGGGGAGCAACGTGGTGCTCATCAAGATCGTCAACGGCAGCGACCCCCACGGGCTCTACTTCGCCGCCACGAGTGAGCAGGAGTTGAAAGTCGGGAAGTAAAGCGAAGAGTAACCACAAAGGCACGAAGGTCACACAAAGTTTCACCAAGAAGCAGAAGAATAATATTCTCTCTTCTTGGTGTTTCTTTGTGTGGCCTTCGTGCCTTTGTGGTGAGTGCTTTGATTATTTTTTCACTGGCTCGATCTCCACCAGGTCTCGAATCCAAATGTTGCGGAACTTCACCGGGTCGCCGTGGAATTGCAAGTCGATCGGCGCCTTGGGCGCGTGGGGCACATACACGGCCGGGCGGTCGAAGTAGGTGCCGCCGGTCAGCTCGAAGTGGTTCTGGACGCACACGCCGTTTTGAAACACGGTCACATAGCCGGGCCGTGTCAACTTCTTGTCCGCGTCGAACCGCGGGGACTCGAACAGGATGTCGTAGGTCTGCCATTCGCCGGGCTTGCGGCACACGTTCACCGCCGGCGGGTGCTGCTTGTACAAGGAGGCACATTGGCCGTCGAAGTAGGTCTTGTTGTCGTACGAGTCGAGGATTTGCACCTCGTAGCGGCCCATGATGTAAATGCCGCTATTGCCCCGCCCCTGCCCGTTCCCCCGCACGACGGCCGGCGAAGCGAACTCTAGGTGAATCTGGCAATCGCCGAACGAGTCCTTCGTGCTGATGCCAGACTTGGCGGCCGTCGCCTCGCCGTCCTTGATGACCCAGTTCTCGCCGTTCTTCCACTTGGACAGGTCTTTCCCGCCGAACAGCACGACAGCGTCGGCCGGCGGCCCGCCAGGCGGCCCGGGATTCACAACCTTCGGCTCCGGCCACTCGATGCCGGACTTGTACTCTTGGCCGGGCGTGAACTTCGGCGCTTCCTTCTTGGGGGCCTCGTCCGTTTTCGGCGCGCCTTCCTTCTGGGCCACGGCCGTCGCCAGCCCGCCCAGCCCGGCCATCACGCCGCACAAGAGAATGCCCTTAACCAACTTCATGAGAGAATCTCCTTCAATGAGGTGAGGGAGAACATCTTGGTTGGCGGCGGGGGGCGTGGCAAACGGGTAATGTGAAAAATCCGGAATATGGCCGCGGAAAACTGTCTCCGCCAGGAATCGAACCTGGTCCGCGACCGTCGCAGGATCGCGTGCGTCCGGCACACCCCGGAGACCTGATCAGTACCTTTGCCAGGATTCGAACCCGGACCGCCACGTTCGAAGCGTGGCATGATTCCATTTCACCACAAAGGCAGTCAGCGGAAGGTGAGGGAGTCGAACCCGTCATGGCCCTTTCGGGCCGCGCACGTTAGCACCGTGGCCCGGCCAACCGTATCCGGCTACCTTCCAATTCAAGACAGTGGACCGTCGGGGAGTCGAACCCCGATTTCCGACGTGCGAAGTCGGCGTCTTTCCAATTTGACCAACAGCCCATTTCGCAGGGGTGAGGGATAGGGAATAGGGATTAGGAAAACCGGTTTTTCCTCGCCCCTATCCCCTATCCCTCGCCCCTGCTGATTGCGGCAGTCGGATTTGAACCGACGTGAGACGGCTTATGAGACCGTGCTGGGGCCAACTCCAGTCCATGCCGCAATGACCAAGGTGGGAGTCGAACCCACAAACGCCAGGCCCTCGACCTGACCGCTCATCCAATTGGCGTACTTGGCCAGACTTCAACAGTGGTGACGGTGGGAGTCGAACCCACACCTTTCGGCTTCTGAGACCGGCGCCTCTTCCAATTGGGCCACGTCACCAGTCAACGCCCACGGACGGCCGTCCGTGGGCGTTCCACACCTTCACGCCTTGCTCGTTTCCCGAGCGAACTTGCGCTGGGCCGTCTGGAAGTCCGTTAACTGGTCTTCCGTCCGCGAGCCGCCGACGAGGCGGATTACCCAGCCGTCGTCCCAGCCCCCGTCGGCGTCACGGAGTTTCACGACCCGCCCGACGCGGGCGAACTCGGCCGGGATGTACGACATCAGCAACCTCTCGCCGCCGCAGATGCGTTTGACGAGCCGACACTGGCGATAAAGGGTGTTGTGTTTCATGGCCTCTCGTCCTTTCCTTTCACGAATGGGCCGGGTTGGAATCGAACCAACCTAGCGCAATGCGACGGCTTTAGGCGAGCGGCAGGTCTTGATTTACCTGCCGCTCGGTTTGATCGTGATGTCGTACTTGCGAAGCGTCGGGGAACGCTCCAACCGCGCCTCGTACGGCT
>JAYTTY010000417.1:0-19314 GCA_043744795.1 Zavarzinella sp.
GACATCGAGAAAACGCGGCATGGTCGCACTATTGCGACTTCCGCCTGAATTCTTCGCTCTCGCCTGACCTACCCCTGTAAGGGGCCGGGGGGTGAGGTCCGACAGGCGAACCGCCGTCCCCCCACGAAGACAAGGGCCGTCATTGCCCTTTCGCCCGGTTCAAGATCTCCGGCGCAACCTGGGCGATCAACGACATGAACGCCAGCAGCAAGACAAGCCCTGTAATGCCCAAGTCAATCAATGTGATCTTCAGCCAAGACCAGCCCCGGTTTTTGGCGATCGCGGCGGTGATCCCCGCGGGCAGCAGGAAGTACACGAACATCTCGCCGGCCAGTTCGGCGCGGGGCGGGGCCTTAAGGTGAAAACTGACGGCGCCCAGGGCCACCAAGTAGAAGAAGACGCCGAGGGTCACGGCCCGTCGCGCCCCGTGGTCTTCGATCGGCTCGTCGGGAATGACCGCCCCGTTCTCCCCCGCGGACCCGGGGTCCGATTTCGGTTCGGTGACGACGGCCGCCGGGCGGTCCGGGGCGGCGTGAGTGGGGGGCGCCGGCGCCGCCGGCCGGGAACCCGAGTCCTCGCCGGCGTCGGCTTCCAGAGGCTTGTGTTCAAAAAGCTCCGTGAGCGGCTCGTCCGACTCATTCTTGAGGAGTTTGCGTCCGTCGGCCAACTTGCCGAAGACGTAATACAGGCCGGGGATGACCAGGACGCCCAGCACGGTGCCGACCAGCATCCCGCCGGCCCCCGTGGCGCCGATGGTCCGGTTCCCGATCGCCCCGGCCCCGGTGGCGACGACCAGCGGGAGCAGGCCGGCAATGAAGGCGAACGAGGTCATCTGAATCGGCCGGAACCGCAACTTCCCGCCTTCGATGGCGGCGTCCTTGAGGGACATCCCCTCCCGGCGCCGCTGGACCGCGAATTCGACGATCAAGATGGCGTTCTTGCCCAGCAGGCCGACCAGCATGACCAGGCCGATTTGGGCGTACACGTTGTTGGACAGGCCCAAGATCCACAGGAAGAAGAAGGAGCCGAACACCCCGACCGGCAGCGACAGGATCACCGCCAGCGGCAGCAAGAAACTCTCGTACTGGGCGACCAGGACCAGGTACACGAAGATGACGACGACGAGGAAGATGGCGACGGCGATGCTGACCTCGAACTGCCCCAGCTTCGGGACGTTGACTTCGAGGCCTTTCTTCGCCTCGTCGTAGGAGAGGCCTTCCCACCCGAGGCCGTACCCGTTCGGGAGCGTCTCGGCCGCGACCTCCTGGATCGCCTTCAGGGCTTGGCCGCTGCTGTACCCGGCCGCCGGCGCCCCTTGAATGGTGGCGGACGGGTACAGGTTGTAGCGGGTGATCTCGTTCAGGCCCTGCTTCTTCTTGACCTGCATGAACGCGGAGTAGGGGACCATTTCCCCGTGGTCGTTTTTGATGAACATGTCGTCCAGGTCCTTGGGGTACCGCCGGAACTCCGGTGCCGCCTGGACGTAGACCTTGTAGAACTGGCCGAAGAGGACGAAGCCCTGCTCGTAGGTGCTGCCGATCATGATGTTGAGGTTGTCCAGCGCCTTGCCGATCGACACCCCCTTCTGCATGGCCACGTCGTTGTTGATGATCAGCTCGTACTGCGGGTAGTCGCTGGTGTAGAAGGTGAACAGGCCCTTCAGCTCCTTGCGCTTGCGGAGGGCCGCCATGAACTTGTCATTCACCTCGCCGAGCCGCTTGTAGTCGGTCGTGTTCGTCTTGTCGAGCAGCCGCAGGGAGAACCCGCCGGCGGCGCCGAAGCCGGGGACCGCGGGCGGCTCGAAGAATTCGATGTTTACGTCGGACATCTCCCGGCACTTCTCCTCCAGCTCCTCGATGACCTGCCGGGCGGTCCGGTCGCGCTCCTTCCACGTCTTCAGGTTGATGACGCACGTCCCGGCGTTCGACCCGCGCCCTTCGGTCAGCACTTCGTACCCGGCCAGCGACGTGACGGAGGTGACCTCCTCAATCTGTTTGGCGATGCGCTGCAACTCGTGGGACTTGGCGTTGGTGTACTCGAGCGTGGACCCGGGCGGCGTCTGGATGATGCCGTAAATGGTGCCCTGGTCCTCCCCCGGGATGAAGCCCGTCGGCAACTTCGTGTTGACGAAGAAAATGCCGGCGGAGAACCCCCCGACGAGCAACATGGTCAGCGTCCGGCGGGTGACGATCCCCCCCAGGACGCCGGCGTACGCCCCCGTGACCCACTCGACCGCGCGGTCGAACGGCTTCCGCACGAGCGGCGCCAGCATGATCAGGAAGCCGAGCGGCCCCCACAAGTAGTACGCCAGGCGGCCCACCGCGCCGACCAGCCCCAGGCCGAGGACGACGGACACCGCCAGCCACACCCACCCCCGCTTCTTCGCGGGGGCGTCGCCGTTATGGCCGCCGCCGTGGTCGTGCGGCTTGAGGAGCATCGCGCACAGGACGGGCGTGAGCGTCAGGGCCACCAAACCGGACAGGACGATCGACGTGGCCATGGTGAGGCCGAACTGGCGGTAGAAGACGCCGACGGGGCCGGGGATGAATGTCACGGGGATGAACACGGCCGTCATCACCAGGGTGATGGCGAAGATCGCCCCGCTGAACTCGTGCAAGACCTCGCGCGTCGCCCGGTAGGGGGACAGGCGCTTCGCGGCCATCTTGGCGTGGACCGCCTCGACCACCACGATGGCGTTGTCCACCACGACCCCGATGGCCAGCACCAGGGCGAAGAGCGTGATCAGGTTGATCGACAGCCCCATCGGCTTCATGAAAAAGAAGGTCCCGACCAGCGACACCGGCACCGCCAGGATCGGGATCAGCGTGGACCGCACGTCCCCGAGGAACATGTAGACCACCAGGGAGACCAGGATGAACGCCTCGAGCAGGGTGTGGAGCACGTTCTCGATGGAGGCGTCCAGGAACTCGGACACGTCGTAGGCGAACTGGTACTCCATCTTGGGCGGGAACGTCTCCTTCTTGATCTGCGCGAGTTCCGCCTTGACCTTCTCGATGACGTCGGCGGCGTTGGACCCGGGGCTTTGCTTGAGGACGATGGACGCGGCCGGGTGGCCGTCCACGTCCGAGTAGATGTCGAAGAACTCGGACCCCAGCTCGACGTCGGCGACGTCCCGCAGGTGCAGGATTTTCCCCTCGGCGTCGGCCTTCAGCACGATGTCGGCGTACTGCTCCGGCTTGTTGAAGCGGCCGACGTACGTCAGGACGTACTCCTTCGACTGCGACGTCCGGCCCGTGGCCTGGCCGAGGCGGCCGGGCGACCCGATCACGCTCTGCTCGGCCAGGGCCTTCATCACGTCCTCGGAGGACACCTTGTACCGCTGCATGCTGGTGGGCTTCAGCCACACCCGCATCGCGTAGGAGCGGTTGCCGAGGTTGACGGGGCGGCCCATGCCCTGGATGCGCTTGATCCGGGGCATGATGTTGACGTTGGCGAAGTTGTACAGGAATTTCTGGTCCACGCCCTCGGCCGTGCTGTAGATGTTCAGCTTCATCAGCATGCTCGGCACGACCTGGCTGACGAGGATGCCCTCCCGCACCACCAGGGGCGGGAGCCGGTTCAGCATGATGTTGACGCGGTTCTGCACGTTCACGACCGCCAAGTCGGGGTCCGTGCCCGGCTCGAAGTAGACGCGGATCGTGGCCTCGCCGGCGCTGGTGGCGTCGGAGGCGATGTACCGCATCCCCGGCACGCCGTTGATGGACTGCTCCAGCGGGATCAGCACCGAGTCCACGAGGACGTTCGCGCTGGCGCCGGGGTAGGCGATGGCGACTTCCACGGTCGGCGGGGTGATGTCCGGGAACTGGGAGATGGGCAGGGTCTTGATCCCCAGCCCCCCCAGGAACAGGAGGATGATCGAGACGACGATCGCCAGCGCCGGCCGGTGCAGAATTTTCGTGAACATGGGCGGGGGCGTCTCGGTGAGTGCTGGGTGGAACGGCGGCGGGGGGGGCGGTTATTCGGCCGGGTGCTTCTGGTCCGCGAGCGCCTCGTCCGCCGACTTGAATTCGTACTCCGCCTTCTCGCCGTCGCGGACCTGCCGGACCCCGTCGAGGACGATTTTATCCGTGTCGGTGACGCCCGACTTGACGACGAAGATGTCGTCCATTTCGTTCTGGACGACGATCTCGCGCTGGTGCACCACGTGGTCCTTGTCCACGACGAACACGTACCGCTTTTCGAGAATCTCGAACGTGGCCCGCTGCGGGATGACGACGGCGTCCTTCAGGGGCCGGTGGATCAACACGTTGCCGGTCTGCCCGTGCCGCAGCAGCCGGTCCGGGTTCGGGAAGTCCGCGCGGAACGCGATGTTGCCGGTCTCGTAGTTAAATTGCCCCTCGACGGTGACGGTGTTGCCCGCCGTCTGGTCGAACGTGCCGCCGTCGGCCATGACGAGTTCGATCTTCGCGTTCAAGAGTTCCAGTCGCGCGTTCTCCGCGGCCCGGCCCTGCCGGGTCTTGTACTCGATGTACCGGGCCTCCGGGACGTTGAAATACACCCACATCACGCTGTTGTCGGACAGGGTCGTGAGGACTTCCCCCTCCTTGACCAGACTGCCCTGCTGCTCGTGGAGGCGGTCGATAATCCCGTCGAACGGCGCCCGGACGGACGTGAAGTTGAACTCGGCCTGCGCCAGCTTCTTCTTGGCGATCGCCTTGGCGAGCTTGGCCTCGAACAGCATCACTTCGTTAATGGAGACCACTTTGTCGGTGAACAGCCGCTTGGTGTTGTTCAACTCCAGTTGCGCGAGGTCGGCTTCCGCGGACTCGGCGTCCAGCTTGGCTTGGTAAAGGGTCGGCACGACCTTGAACAGCACGTCCCCCTGTTTCACCGGCTGGCCTTCCTTGATCGTGATTGCCTCCAAGTACCCGCTCGCCAACGCGCAGACCTTAATGTGGCGCTGCGAGTGAATCTGACAGACGTACTGCTGGGTGATGACGACGTCCTTCACCTTGGGGCTGGTGGCCACGATGGCGTGGTGTTCTTCGTGGGTCTGCTCCTCCTTGTGCGAATTGCAGGCGGGGAGTGCGAGGACCATCAGCGCCAAGGCGGCGTGGAGCGGCGTATTTTTCATGGGTGCGGTGCGAAAAAGCAACTCCGTTGGCGGCAACTGGTTGCGGACACGCGGCGGCGCGACACGGGACGAATCATGCTCTGACGGGCGTCTTGTCTTGCCGGGGGAACCAAATCAATCAAACCGTCATGGCAACTGAGACGGCGAAGGTGTTCGGGCAAGTGTGACGGCCTGTTTTGATTGCGGAAAGCTTGTCTGACGTGTGACAGTGCAACCGTCGTGCCAACCCGAGGGCACGGTCAAATCAGACAGGATGCCCGACGAAACCCCGTCAATTCAACCGTTGCGGGGAACCGGATTGTCGCGGAGATGTGTTTTCCGTGAAGGACACATTGGGTGTGGGTGACTTGGCTTGAATCACTCTGGTTCGTCCGCGACCATCTGACGACGTGCCGCTTGGGCCGGGAACGGGGATCAGGCCTTTTGATGCCTCGCCCCGTTCTTGTGTGCCGGACCCCGGCGGCTCCCGTGAGTCACGCCGAAGTCCGTGTGAGCCGAGCGGCGTCAGCCGCCGGGTGAGTGGCGTCAGCCGCCGGGTGAGTGGCTGGAGCGCACCACCCGGGGCCTGACGGCCCTCGGCTCACCAAGACGCGGGGAACTCAGCCCAGCGGATCAAATCCGGCCTGACCGATGCGGAAGGGCGTGAATAGGTTAGCAGCCCACCCCCGGGCGCCGTCCGCGCGCCCGGAACTTCTCTCCGACACCGAAGGGGTTTTATGCACAAGTTGTCCGCGCTCGTCCTGACCGCCGCGTTCGCCTGGTCCAATCTGTCGCTCGCCCAGCCGGTGCGCAACCCGGACGACAAGGGCGCGCCGCCGTTCAAGGTGTTGAAAGAGGGGGAGAACCCGCCGCTCGACGCCTACGACAATTTCGTCATCGGGCCGAAGTACGTCGCCGCGCCGGAGCGCAAAGTGGTTGAGGGCGTCCCGCAAGGGAAGGTGACGCAATTTGAATTCGACTCGAAGGAAACCAAGCTCTTTAACCCCGGCATCGCCCGCAAGGTGTTCGGCACGGTCGACCCGAAGAACCCGAAGACGCTCATCGTCGAAACGCACGCCATCGACTACAAGCGCCGGGTCGGGGTGTACGTCCCCGCCCAATACAAGGAAGGGACCGAGGCGCCGTTCATGGTGGTCCACGACGGCCCCGGGGCCGCCGGCGGCTACAAGACCATCCTCGACAACCTGATCGCCCAGAAGCGGATTCCCCCCATTGTCTTGATCTCTCTCAGCAACGGCGGCGGCGACGCCCAAGGTCACGAGCGCGGCAAGGAGTACGACAACATGACCGGCGACTTCGCCACGTACATCGAAGACGAGGTGCTGCCGCGCGTGGAGAAGACCTGCAAGGTGAAGCTGACCAAGGACCCCGACGGCCGGGCGGCGATGGGCAGCAGCTCCGGCGGGTCGGCCGCGCTCATCATGGCGTGGTTCCGCACCGACCTGTACCACCGCGTGCTGACGACCTCCGGCACCTTCGTGAACCAAGCGTGGCCGTTCGACGCCAAGTACCCGGACGGCGCCTGGGGCTTCCACGAGACGCTGATCGCCAAGGAGTCGAAGAAGCCGCTCCGCATCTTCCTCTCGGTCGGCGACAAGGACTTGCTCAACCCCAACATCATGCGCGACGACATGCACGACTGGGTGGAGGCCAACCACCGCATGGCCAAGGTGTTGAAGGAGAAGGGCTACGAATACCAGTACCTGTTCTGCCGCGGCGCCGGCCACGGCATCGGCAACGCCCAGAACCAGTTCCTCCCGCACGCGATCGAGTGGGTGTGGAAGGGGTACAAGGCCAAGGAATCGAAGTAGGCGTCAGTTCAGACCGAGCAACTGAGGACCAAGTCATGCAGATCGACCTCTCCGGCAAAACGGCGATCGTCACCGGGGCAGCGTCCGGCGTCGGACTGGCGACGGCGTTGCAGTACGTGGCGTCCGGCGTGACGCACCTGGTCGCCGTCGACCTCGCGGCGGCCCCGCCGGAATTGCAGAAGCTCCTCGACGGGCGGCCGGGGACGGTCGCCTACGTCCGCGGGGACGTGGGCGTCGAGGACACCGCGAAGCGGTTTGCCGCCGTGGCGCTGGAGCGGGCCGGCCGCATCGACGTGATGGTCAACAACGCCGGCGTCGCCCTCGTGAAGGCGATCCACGAGCACACGCCGGAGGAGTGGGACTTCGTGATGACCACGAACGTGAAGGCCCTGTACTACTCGGCCCGCCACGTCGTCCCGACGATGATCCGGCAAAAAGCGGGCGTGATCCTGAACACCGGCTCCATCTCCGGCCACGTCGGCATCATCGGCCAAGGCGCCTACGGCCCGTCGAAAGGCGCCCTGCACCAAATGACCCGCCAAATGGCCGTCGAGTACGCCCCCCACGGCATCCGCGTCAACGCCGTCGCCCTCGGCACCGTGGACACCGCCATCGTCCGCGAGTCCGCCAGACAATTCGGCGACGAAGCCGCCTTCTGGAAAATGCTCCGCGACAACCACCCGCTCGGCAGAGTGGCAACGGCCGCCGAAGTCGCCGGCTTCTTCACCTATTTGGCGAGCGACTGGGCCAGCTTCTTCACCGGGGCCATCCTGTCGATGGACGGGGGGTATATTGCCCACTGAGCGGGTGGCGTGACTTGTCAGGGGGCAGGTTCTCGCCGGGCACCATGACAACGGCTTTGCATGGGCATGACGTGCGCTTCCTGCAGGGGACGGGCGCTCGCTGATCCAAAGTTTCCGTGTGCCCCACGCAAAGCCGTGGGCATGGCGCCCGGCAAAGCTAAAATGTGGCGGCTTCCTCGTCTATTTGTCTCCACCTGGCGGCCTGGCGCTTGGCCGATTGAATCTCGGCGACCGCCCAATCACGCACCCGTTTGAGCGGGTGCGAGAGGAATTGACGCGCCACCGCTGCCTCTTTTTCGTGCGCCTCCGCGATGTCTCCTCTGTACATCTGCCCAGAATGCGTCCCGGCGGCGAACTCGCGGAAGACCTTGTCGTCCGCCTCGAATGTGGACAGTACCATTTCGGTGAGCGGGGGCACCGTCGGCACGCCGGCTGCGCTGATTTCTGGCGGGGGCAGGTGGCGGGCAAGATGTCTGGCTCCGGGCACGCCAGTACGATTCAACCACGTCTGCACCGCTTCGAGTGGTAGGGCAATGAAGAGAGGGGACAGGTCTGTCATCCCGATCTGCCCCGCGGTCATCGGGTTCAACGTCGCGTCCCCGACGGACTCCATGACGGTTGCCGGGTGCCGCTCAGCCAGCCTGATCAGTCCATTGAGGGCTAATGTTCGCACATTGTAGTCTCCGTCACCGAGCGCGCCGGCGATCATTCGGCAGGCGGCATCCGGCTCCGCATCAGCCCAGTCAACGGCCAGTTCCACCCACAAGTCTGCATCCTGCGTCGATTGTGGATGCGCCAACCGCAGAGCGCGAGAGAGGAGGGGCAGCACTCTGGCGTCTGCGGGCGAGTGGTTGGCGCCGTTCGATTGGCGGTTCGAATGAAGCCAGCCATGTAACAAGCGGATGGCGCCCGCCGCCGCCTTGGCATTCCCGCCTTCAGCTGCCGTGACTAAACGGTGGACGGCGCCGAATAGTTGTTCGTCCGACAGTTCCCGGCCGCGAAGCGCGTGTTCCAACCCCAACAGGTATTCGGCCGGCAGGCGGCCGCGATCCACCATCTCAAACAATCGGTCCACTTTTCTGACCGCTGCTCCGGCGGACCATAGAACTTCGTAAGCCGCTTTCGGGTGGTCGGCTTGAAGCCGGTCCAACAGCGCGTTGATACGCAGCAGCAAGTCCGGCCGCGCGCCAACGGTGTGGTCGATGTATCCCCGGGCTAACACCGTGCCGTCCCGACGCGGAATGTCGTCGACCATCCGGTCGAGCAACGCGGACGCGGAGTCTGCTTGGGCGAGAATTTGGCCGAACCGATACGCGCTGCGCGCGTCGGGCGAACAGAGCCAACCGAGTTCACGGTCAAAATCGGCCGGCGACCGGACAAGATCGGTGGCTAATTCACCGGCAGCCGTTTGCCACGCCTCCGCTTCTCCGTGCCAATGTTGGCGCCAGAACTCTTGACCGACCAGCTCGACCAACCGGCCGTGCAGACTCGGAGCGACTAGGCTCTGACGCCAAGCGGTCAACTGACGCGCCAAATCTGGTGTAACGGCGCTTGGAAAGGTTCGCACTTGCGGACTTTGTTGATTGCCCCCGCCGCCGAGCGCACCAGCCTGATGCGGTACGGGAGTATGGTGATCGCGGCCGAAGATGTCCAAAAACTCTTCGACCTCGCGTGTCAAGTCGGCCAGCAACACGTCCGGCAGCGGCGGCGGGCCAATGATGTCCCGGACATCTTCAAAATAGCTGGCCAGCAACAAAGACGACAGCCGCCGAACAATCAGGGTGCGAATGCCGTCAGCCAAACTTCCCCCTTCTGCGGTGAGTCGTGCCGCCATGGCGAGCGCCGCCCGCTGACACGCCCGTAGGTCATTCGTCGTCGCCGGTTGCCATTGCGGCGGAGGAATACGCCCGAACACAATCGGGGGAGCCGCCAGCCGCGCCCCCCCGCGGGTGTCTAAAGCCCCTTCAATAGCGGCCAGCGCGAGCGGCAAGTGTTCGGCGGCCAGCTCACGCGACCGCCGCTCGAGCAACGCCAACCGCTCATTGAATGGGATGGGCGTACCGGACAGGGCGGCCCGGAACAGCGAGGTCCAAAGGCCCGATGCACTATTACCCAATTGTCCTTCGGTTTCATCGCGAGCCAGGCGAAGCAGCATCGCCTCGGCGTCCAAAAAGGTTTCCGGGAACAAGGCGAGTTTTTCGGCGAGCCATACGAGTGCTCGCCGGGCCTCTCTCGCGTCGTGATTCATCTCATGCCATCGGCGCAGTTCACCCGGCGGCGCGTCGAGCAGGAGTTTGTTCAGCAGGGGCAAATACAAACCGGCATCCATTTCGATGAGTCGGACGAGACGGGCGACGGCAGATTCAGAGCCTAGATCCGGCGGACCCAGAGTCCGAGCCCAGTCGAGGAAAAAATGAGCGACGGCCTCGCGCATCTCTCGGGTGCCCAACCCTTGCACCCGCTGAGTGAAGGCTTCAACCAACGGGGCCGGCAGCGCATTCAAGAAGGCGGTAGAGTCCGGGGCCACCCACTTGGTCCAGCCCGCGCGAAATGCCACTTGGGCGATCAGGTTGGGCGTCACGTATAGATACCGGCCCGCGAACGCGACGAAGCCGGGGGCGTAACGCAGCCGGTTGGCCACTTTGATGACCTCCGCGGCAGACAGGCCGACGAGCGGAAGTGCGCACACGGCTTCCAACTCCGCTTTCACTTCGTCGCGGTATCCCACCCGCGGCAACAAGGCGACGGCCGCCACGGCGTCCAACTCGGCTTCCTTCAACCGCCGGCGAAGGTAGCGGTCATGGAACTCGTGCAACCCGTACTCGGCCAAGCCTCCGGCCGGGATGACTGAGTCATTTAGGCACAAGTCTACCGCCAAACGCACAAAACCGCCGGACACACCGGCCCATGCCCGCCGCCGGTCCGGCACTACGTTCGGGAAATTGGCCGCCAGAATCTGCTCAACCGTCTCGGTTGGCAAGTGTTCAAACCGTAGTTCCCGAGCTCCGCCTGCCCGTTGAAGATCGTTGTCGATGGTGATGACGCGGAGGCGGTCCCCGCAGACGGGCAACAACTTTGCGATCCGCTCCCAGTGATCCAGATCACATTCATCGGCCACCAGAATCGCTTGCGTGCCCGGTGTCCGCGCAAGGTGGCGAGCGAACTCCAAAGCGACGGCTTGGTCGTCCGTCACCGCCACCAGTGCAACGCGGGCTGCGTCGCCGAGCAGAGCCTCGCACACACCGCGGGATTTGCCGGCCCCGGCCTCTCCTTGCACTGTCAACGGTGTGGTCACAGGGTTGGCAAAATCCACATGACGCCGGATTTCGTCAGCCTGTTTCGTCCAAGTAGCCGCGGGCACGTACTCGAGTGTCAACGCCTGAAAGCCGCGGTGCCAAATGTCCAAAGTGTCCAAGGTTAATTGCGTGTGGAACTGGCCGGCGACGATTGCCGGGTATTCGTTGGCCCAAGACGCGAGTTGTGAAGCGGTGATGACTTGGGCCGGCGGCGCGTCAGGGTTGAATTTTCTGGCCTCCTCGGTGAGCCACTTTTCCCATTCTGACTTCTTCTGGTCGGACATGTCGTCCGCGATGCAAAAACGGTAGCCGTACCCTTGCTCGGTCAACCTGTGCGCGTGCGGCTTTCCGATCTCGTTTCGCAAGGCGGCTTGTTGCCCGCCGGGGCCATCTGCCTTGATATTCCCTGTCGGCTGCGCTTTGTACTGCCAACAGGTCGGCACATTCATGTAACCCGTTCGATCACGTTCGACAACAGCCGCCTGCCCGATCGCCGCATCTACGCCCCCATCGGCTTCGTTGTCTTTGACATTGAGCCGAACTTCATTCTTAGGCACTCCACCCGCCTGCGCATGGCTTGCCAGCAAGGCATTCATGAATCGGACAAAAGCCGGGGAATCGCCCTGTAAAGCGATCACATCATGCCCGTCGATATGCCAAATTGGTTTCATCCGACACCTTCGGGTCTGTCATTGCCCACCTGATAGACAGCTATCTTACTGCATCGCATCATTTGTCGGACGGCCAAGGCAGATGCTTGGCCTGACGCCATGCCCACGCAAAGCCGTGGGCATGGCGCCCCCGGAAGTTTCTCACATTCGTGGCGCACAAACGCGGCCGCTTGTATGGGACTTCGCGAACCGTCGAATCCGAAGCAGAATTGTTCACACGGCGAAGACAACGCACGATACGCGCTCGACTCCGAAGACTCCGCGTCGCGGCTTCCATCGAGCCCGAGAGCCAAAATGGTCAGCCTTTCGTCTCGCTACCCGCGGCCGGCCTTTCCGCAATTAGTTTCCGCTCTTTCAAATACTTCCGAATGCACTCCCCGCGCTCCCGCACCTGATCGTTGGGGTGTTCTTGGACCGTCCGCAACAAGTCTGCGCACTCGGCCGATTCGATCAGGTGGGACCAGAGGAGTTGGTCGAGCAGGCCGGCTCCCCAGAGTTGGACGCCGGGGTTGGGGTCGGCGAGAAATTCGGCGGTCCAGGGGAGGGCGCGGCGGTCGGCGACGACGCGGAGCAGTTCGACGGATGAGGCCTTGGTCTCCGCGTCGGCGGCCGTGCGGTAGATGTCGTAACACCGTTGCATCGCCGACCACGGGCGGAGTTGCCAAAGGACGTGCCGGGCGAGTTCACTCCCCGGCCCGCCGACGACGTAATAATCCACCGCCGCCCGCAAGCGGTCTTCGCCAATCAGCCGTTCAATGGCCCGCCGCGCGTCGTCACGGCCGACGTGTTCCCCGTCGGCCCGGAGCGTCCCCAGTTCCCGGCCGAGTTGTTCCCAATTGATTGGCTCACTCATGGCGCCGTCCGGTTCGTCTGGGTCATCGGGTCGCGTCTCGCTCTTCGCCCGCCGCGTCATCACATCCGGATAGGTTGGCCGACGCTGGGCCGCTAGCCGGAACTCCCTGATATGGCCGGAATTCGCCAAAAGGGTCGCGCGCATTGGCAGACGATTTGGCAGACCTTCACAATTGGGCGGGGTCGGTCGGCAAACCTGAGTTCTTGCGCCGTTTCGACGTCGTCTGGCCCGGCCGATCGCCGCGGTACTTCACTTGCGGCGGGGCAGCGGAGGGCGCTTAATCCTTCGCCTGCCGGGTGACAATCGGCACGTAGCCGACCTCCAGGCCCTTGGGCGGCGTCACGAGGACGGCCGGGTCGAGGTCGGCGAGTTTGCCGACCGTCGGCGGCGGCAGGTACTCGCGGTCCTTCGTCCAACTCTTGTGCAGCATCTCCACGCGCTTCTGGAGTGTCTCCCGCTCGGCGGCGGTCAGGTCCGCGTTCAGCAGGGCGGGCTGGTCGGCGAAGCGGTACCAGTAATACGTCGCCACGCTGCCGTCGCCCAGTTTCGCCTCGAACGGCCCGGCCGCCGGCCCCGGCGTCTTCCAGCTACTGCCGGCCTCGTCGGGGGTGACGTACGGCTGCGGGCGGGCCTCGCGTTTCCGCGGGAACTCCGCCTTCGCCAACCCAGTCTCGGCCGGCACGTCTTTCGGCTTGACCACCACCCACTGCTCCTTGTCCTTCTTGTCTTTCGTCAGGCGGTAGTATTCGGGGAGGGTGACGAGCGACCCGTCCTTCCCGTCGGCGTTCGTCACCGCGTCCTTGGCCCATTTGTACCCGTAGGTGGCGTCGTCCAACGCGACGGGGTTGGCGAACGAATTCCACGCGAGCGGGGCCTTCTTGTCGCGGGGCGTGTTGGGGGGATAGATCTGCCAACTCGACCCCCCTTTGCCGCTGAACGTGTGCACGCCGGCGGCCTTCGCGTCGATGGTGCCCGACACTTCCTTGCCGCCCGCGAACCACGCTTGGACGCCGTCCCACAATGCGGCCTTGCCATAGGCCGTGATGCGATGCACCAACGCCGAGTCCCCGTCCGGCTTCCCCGGAAACTGCGTGGGGGCGACGCGGGCGTAACTGACCCCCTTCGCGTCCTTGGCGATGAACGCGGGGACGTGCTGGGTCTCCATCTGCAGCGCCTTGTTCGGCTCGGACGGCCGGCTGTCGAGGAACAGGCCGCTCAACTTCGGGTTCTCGGCGGAGGCCCGCGACCAGAAGTACGGCGTGAAGAACGCCACCGGCCCCTTGAAGTTGCCGGTGTTCAGGAACAGCGTCCAGCAGTGGTCCCCGGTCGGCACGTCTTTCCCCGCGGTGGTCTTCTTGGCCGGCGTGAGCGGTAGCGGCAGGTAGCCGTACCCGAAGAGTTCCCCGCGCGTGCCTTGTTTGAGATTGAGACCGTCCGGCGGCCAGAGAACCCACGGACTGAGTTGGGCGATCGCGTAGTGGCCGGCGGGCTTTTTCCAGTCCCGGCCCTTGCCGGCGCCGGGGCCGTTCGCCCACTCGCTGAAGTTCAGGGCCACCCCGCCCATGATGAACTTCGGCGTCTCGGTGGCGAACCGCGTGTCGCGCCACCAGCCGAGGCCGCCCTCGATGTCGGAGTACATTTTCTCCGGCTTCGGGCCGTCGTGTTGGGCGAACATCCAGGTGCCGAACAGCCCGCTTTGAAACTCCTGCCCCGGGTAGTTCTTCAAGAGGGGCCACGCGGCCACGTACATGGAGAACCCGGCGTTGTACGTCGCGTCTACCTTCTCGTGCGGGACGAGCAGGTAGCCCGCCATCTCCGCCGGCTTGGGCGGCTCGTCCGCCGCGGCGGCGGGGAAAGGCCGCCCCACGAGCAGCAGAACCGCGAGGCATCCCGCCGCGCGACTTGGCCGTTTCCACATTCGACATCCTCCCGACGGTGACACGCAACACTCACTTGGCGCGGGTGCCATGCCCTTGGCTTTGCGGGGCCAAGGCACCCGCATGAAGGGAGACGCGACCCTGGCG
Source organism: Zavarzinella sp. (assembly GCA_043744795.1). GTDB lineage: Bacteria > Planctomycetota > Planctomycetia > Gemmatales > Gemmataceae > Zavarzinella. Next base: position 14,554 of record JAYTTY010000417.1, read on the forward strand.
GGGCGAGTGCGACAGTCGGCTTTACTTTTTGCGCCGCTGCCGCGTCGTCCGCCCCGGCCGATACCCCCGGTTCCCCACCTGCGGCGGCACCGGCCGCTCGCCCGCTTCCTCCCCCGTCGCAGGGTTGGCGACGCTGTGGGAGTGGTCATTCCGCAACGCCTGGTTGGCCTTCATGCGCTTGGCGTCCAGCGCCTCTTTCGGCGGATTCGCCGGAATGAGGCAATCGCACCCGCTGCCGATCAAATCTTGTCGCCCGGCCTGCAACAACGCTTCACGCACCTCGAACCAGTTGTCCGGCTTGAAGAACTGCATCAGGGCCCGTTGCAACTTGCGGTCCCGGAGATTCGGGGCGATCGCCACCTTCTTCCCCGTCATCGGGTCGACGCCGGTGTACCACATGCAGGTGGCGATGTCGAAGGGGGCGGGGATGAAGTCTTGGACTTGGTCGGGGCGGTAGCCGTTGCGCTTGAGGTAGACGGCCAGGTCGATCATCTCGGGGAGGCCGCTGCCGGGGTGGCTGGCGATGAAGTAGGGGACCAGGTATTGCTTCGGCTTGCCGGCCGCCGTCGAGGCGTCTTTGAACTGTTTGGCGAAGAGGCCGAAGTTGTCGATGCTCGGCTTCTTCATCAAGGCCAGCACGGCCGGGGACGTGTGTTCCGGGGCGACTTTGAGGCGGCCGCCGACGTGGTGCTCGGCCAACTCGCGGACGTACTCGGGGGAGAGTTGCGCCAAGTCCATGCGAATGCCGGACGAGACGAACACCTTGCGGACGCCGTCCTCTTCGCGCACGCGCTTCATTAAGTCGATGACGGGGCCGTGGTCCGTGCCGAGGAGTTTGCAGACGGTCGGGTGGACGCAGGAGAGGCGCTTGCACTTGGCCTCCACGTCGGGGCGGGTGCAGCGCATCTGGTACATGTTGGCGGTGGCGCCGCCCACGTCGCTGATAACGCCCTTGAAGTCCGGGTCGGCCGTCATTTTACGGACTTCGCTGAGTACCGATTCCGGCGACCGCGACTGGATGATCCTCCCTTGGTGGGCCGTGATGCTGCAAAACGTGCAGCCGCCGAAGCAGCCGCGCATGATGGTCACGGAGTCCTTAATCATCTCGTGGGCCGGCACTGGCTCGGCATAGCTCGGGTGCGCCCGGCGGGTGTACGGCAGGTCGAAAATCTCGTCCATCTCGGCGGCCGACAGCGGAAACGCCGGCGGGTTGACGACGACGGCCTGCCGGTCGTGGAACTGCACCAGCCGGGCCGCGTTGAACGGGTTCGTGTTCAGGTGGATGAGGCGCGTGGCCTCGACGAACTTGGCCTTGTCTGACTTCACCTCTTCGTAACTCGGGATCACGACGGTGGGGTAAGTCGCTGCCGAAATCCGACCCCCCCCGGCCCCCCCTTGCCAAGGGGGGGAGGAAGAGGTCGCCGCGGTAGACTCGGGCGCATCGTCGGCGGCCGGGTTTTCTTCTCCCCCCCTTGGCAAGGGGGGGCCGGGGGGGGTCTCTGCCCGCGACCTATCTCCAAATTGCTCCTCGCTCTCCTTCGCCCCCAGCGCATACGCGATGCCTCTCAAGTCGCGCAGGTCTTTGACCGTCTTCCCCGCTTGCAGTCGCCGGGCGATCTCGACGATGTTCGCCTCGCCCATGCCGTAGGCCACCAAGTCGGCCTTGGCGTCCATCAAGATGGCCCGGCGGACGGTGTCGCTCCAGTAGTCGTAGTGGGCCAAACGGCGCAGGCTGGCCTCGACGCCGCCGGCGATCACCGGGACGCCGGGGAACGCCTCCCGGCAGCGCTGGCTGTACGGCAACGTCGCCCGGTCGGGGCGCAGGCCGATCTTGCCGCCGGGGGAGTAGGCGTCGTCGTTGCGGACTTTCTTGTTGGCGGTGTAGTGGTTAATCAGCGAGTCCATGTTCCCCGCGCTGACGGCGAAGAACAGCCGCGGCTTGCCGAACTGCCGCCACGGCTCGACGGTCTTCCAGTCCGGCTGGCTCAGGACCGCCACGCGGAAGCCGGCCTTCTCCAGCACGCGGTGCAGGATGGCCATCGCGAAGCTGGGGTGATCGACGTAGGCGTCCCCGGTGACGAACACGACATCGACGGCGTCCCACCCGCGCGCGGCCATCTCGGCCGCCGTCGTCGGGGCGAACGGGGCGGCGAACCGCTCGGTCCAAAGCGGCAACGACAGTGGCTTGCGGGCGCTCATCCGTGCGGAATCTCTGGGGGCAATTCGCCTATTATACGGCGTCGGCCGGTTGGTAGAATGACGCGGTTGGAAACGCTGATGAAAGAGGCGGCGGCCAGAAGCATGTCGCACATTACGATCCCAGTCTCCGACGAACTGCTGGGCCTGCTCCGCCAACGGGCCGAATCAACCGGCGTGACGGCCGAAGAGTTCGTTCGCCGCCATGTGGAACAACTGATGGACCAGCCGGACGATCAGTTCCGCGACGCGGCGGCCTATGTCATGCGAAAGAACGCGGAACTTTACCGGCGGCTGGCATGACCTGCCGGACGCCTGGACGCCTTGCTTAAGGCGTCGTTCTTGTCGGTGGACACGATTCGCTCATCATCCGGTTTTGGCTTTCGGCCTGAAGGGCCGCTTAACATAGCCCAGCCCGTCAGGGCTGGGTATGTCGCCCGCCTGTGTCCTCGGTCTGAAGGACCGATTAACTTCGGCGGTCCGTGCGGGCCGACGCTTTAATCGGTCCTTCAGACCGAAATGCATTTCCCATGGTTGACCCAGCCCTGTCGGGCTGGGCTATGTTAAGCGGCCCTTCAGGCCGGAAGACCAGTCTCCGATTCGGGGCCGGCGGGATGGGTACGCCGATGGCTGCAAAGCCATGAGCGATCAACGTCTGTTGGCCGTCACTCACTCCAATCGCTCACGCTCATGGCTCGCCAAGACCAAATCTTGTGTCTACCATTCCCGTAATGTCCTCCCTCACACTCTTCGTCCAGGCCGCCCTCGCCCGCACCTACCCGCGGGCGATTTGGATGGTCCGCAACCGGACGTGGCTGCTCCAAGAAACCGTGCTGCCGGTGCTGTCCGTGTCGGCGTTCGCGTTCGTGTACAAGACCATGCAGGCGCCGCCGGAGTACGTCGGGTTCGTCATCATGGGGGCGGCCATGACCACGTTCTGGATGAACGTCCTGTGGTCGATGGGCGCCCACCTGTACTGGGAGCGCGACTCCGGCAACCTCGGGCTGTACATCGCCGCCCCGGCCCCGCTGATGAGCATTCTGGCCGGCATGGCCCTCGGCGGGATGACGACCACCACCGTGCGGGCGCTGGCCATCGTCTCGGCCGGGGTCTTTATCTTTGACGTGCCGCTCCAGCCGACGAGTTGGTGGCTGCTCATCGGGACATTTCTGCTCACGCTGATCGCCCTGTACGGCCTAGGGATGATGTTCGCCTCGCTGTTTTTGCTCTGGGGCCGGGAGGCGTGGCACACCGTCAACCTGTTGCAAGAACCCGTCTATCTGCTCACGGGGATGAATTTTCCCCTGAGCATCTTTCCCACCGTCATCAGCGGCATCGCCCTGCTCATCCCGCTGAGCGCGGGCATGGACGCGATGCGGCAGGTGTTGTTCCGCTCGCAAGGGGTGTTGGACGTCGGCTACGAGATCGCGTTGCTGGCGGTCCTCGGCGTGGTCTTCCTGATCCTCGCCCGGCGCGGGCTGCGGATGCTGGAACGCCGGGCGCGCGACGAAGGCACGCTGACCGTGAGGTGGCAATGAGCCTCGCCCCGCACCTGCGCACGCTGAAGTGGTCCGCGTGGCTCGGCTGGCAGATCGAGAGCAACTGGGCCGACCTGCGCCTGTTCTTCCTCTACTTGGTGGTGAAGCCGATCACCGGCTCGCTGATGCTGGTGTGCATGTACTACGCCGCCAAGTCGGCCGCCCCGGCGCGGGTGCCGGCCGAGTTCTTGCCGTACGTGTACATCTCCAACGCCTGTTACGGCCTCGTCGGCACGGTGATGTTCGGCATGAGCTACGTGATCGTCTCCGACCGGGAGAATTACGGCATGTTGAAGTACGTCTTCATCAGCCCGGCCCGGTTCCAGACGTACATGGTCGGCCGCGGCCTCGCGCGCGGGCTGGAAGGGCTGATGGGCGGCGGCGTCACCATCGTCTTCGGCCTGTGCGTGTTCGAGCCGATCCGCTCGGCCTTCACCGGCGGCATCGACATCCCTTGGCTGCTCGTGTTCCTGTTGATCGGGGCCGTCATGCTCTGGTCGTGCGGCATGATCCTCGGGTCGGCCGTGCTGAACATGCACCGCAACGGCATGTTCCTCAGCGAAGGCATCGCCGGCGTGGTCTACTTCCTGTCCGGCGTCGTGTTCCCCCTCTCGATGCTGCCGGCGTGGCTGCGCGGCATCGGCATGAGCCTGCCGACGACGTACTGGCTCGAAGGCATGCGGCGCTCCCTGACCGGGATGCCGCCGGCGAACTCCCCGCTCGGGCAGTCGCCGTTCACGAGCTGGGCCAATTGGGAAATCGCCGGCGCGCTGACCCTCAGCACGGCCGTCCTGTTCGCGTTCTCGCAGTGGTTCTACCGCCGAAATCTGACCAAGGCGTGGAAGAACGGCAAGATCGAAGAGACGACGGGGGTGTGAGTTCAGAAAAGCATTTTTTCGCCACGGATCGAACACGGATAAAGACAAAGGCAGAAGAACTTCACCACAGAGGACACAGAGAACACAGAGAAAGATCGAGAGAAGAAGTTCAAAAGCTTTTCTCCTGTCTTTCCTCTGTGCTCTCTGTG
>JAYTTY010000418.1:0-4958 GCA_043744795.1 Zavarzinella sp.
GGCGTCCCATCGCATTCTCCTGGCTGTCTGGGCGGACTGGAGGAGAAATACACAATTCAGACCGTCAGGGGAACCCCGTTTCGGTCGGGCACATCTAGCACCGTCATGCCGGGGTTGAGCTTCTTGCGGAACTGGGCGCACGCCTCGCCGCGCTCTTCCGTCGAGGTCGGCTGTTTCAGCGCCACTCCGGCGCGCGTGTTCTGCTCCATCTTCCACCCGTCCGTCGGGTGCGCCTCGCGGACGTACACCATCACGAACGTCGCGTGGTCCTTGTGCCGCTCGTAGATGGCCTCCACGTCCGGGAAGATGGCGCGGAACGGGCCGCACGTGAAGTTGCCGAAGCACAGCACGACTGGCTTTTTGCCCACTAAAGATGACAGCCGCACCGTCTCCTTGCCGCCGGCGACGCCGAGGGCGAAGTCGGGGGCCTTGTCGCCGACCTTCGGCCCCTCGCCCATCGACCCGACCTCGCCGGCGAACAGCCCGCGGACCAGCACCGGCACCGTCGGGGCGTCGCCGGGGTTCAGCCCGGCCGGGCCGCGCGGGATCATGGCCCGCCGCATGTCGTCCGCGGTGAACGAGTCCTTGCCGCCGGCGACTTTCTTGAAGAAGGCGTCGAGTTCCTCCCGCGTCAGTTTGCCGTCCCCGCTCACGTCCGCCCGCCGGAACAGCCGGGTGATGACGTTCGCCTGCATCACATAGGGGTTCCGGTCGGACCAGTCGAGGTCCGCCGGCGTGACCGCCCCGTCCCCGTCGCGGTCGAGCATGTCGAACAGGGCGGCCGACCCCTTGAACTTGTCCTTCGGGATTTCCTTCAACTTCGGGTCCGCGCCGGCGCGGGCGGCGAGCCAGTCCCAAGTGTACCGGGTGGTCGCCGGGCCGAACCAGCCGTTCGAGCCGTCCATCTGCAAGCCGCGCAGGACGGCGATGAGCATGCGCGTCGCCTCCGACTGCGGGGCCGGGTACGTCTTGTCCAACAAGTCGGCGACGCGCGCGGCCTCTTTCGGGTCCGCGAGACTGTCGGCCGTCACGCCGGCGGGGAGTTTCGGCAACGGCGGCGGCATTGGCGGCTCCTTCGCGTGGGAGGTGCCGGTGAGGGCGATGAGGGCGACGAGGGCGAGGCGGAGGTGGGACATGGTGATGGTCTCTTCTAATGTTGATGGCGGTCCCCAGCGCAGCGAGGGAGGCGAGCCAGCAGCGTTAGCGACTGGAGGAGCCGGCTGAGTACGTGCGCCGCGAACCGAGTCTTCGAGGTTCGCTACGCGGGAAGCGACTGGCCGCGAAAGTCGGGCTTCGAAGACTCGCCCTCAGCGCCCTTGCTCGGGAAACTCCTCCAGTCGCTAACGCTTCTGGCTCGCCTCCCTCGCTGCGCTCGGGAATTTTTCACTTCTCGATCGCCAACCCGGCCGCTTCGGTGATGCGGTCGAAGGAGGCGCGGTTGGTCGTGTAGCTGATCATCTGCACGACTTCCTTGGGGCCGGTTAGCTTGAGGGCCTTCTCCACGTCGGCGTCGGTCAGGACGACGGGGGAGGCGGCCAACTTCTTGGCCAGCGTGTACAGGCTCTGCTCGGCCGGGGTGGCTTTCGCCCAGTCGCCGTCGAGGGCGAAGATTTGGTCGTCCGTCTGGCCGAGGGCCTTGAGGCGGCGGCGGGCCTCGCCGGCGGCGTACCACGCCCGGTCTTGGCGGGCGATGATCCAGCTCGCTTGGGCCTTCATCAACGGCGTCAGGTCGCCCTTCTCCACGGCGTTCTTTTCGCTGGCGACGCGGCCCTTGCCTTGGCCGGGGATGTTGGCCAGCAGGCGCGCCCACTGGGTCACCGGTTCCTTGGCGGGGACGGCGTCGCCCAAGACCTCGCGGGCCTGGGCCTCTTCGACCAGCGGCAGGCGCGGCGTCCGCGCCTCGGCGGCGGCCAGCAACTTCTCCACCTCGGCCCGCGATTCCAGAGCCGGGCGGACGCAGACCGTCGCCTTCGTCGGCTCGTTCTTCTCGTTCACTTGGACGGCGGCGACCTTCGTCACCTTGTCCTTGAAGGCGTCCGAAGTCGGCGTCAGGTACGTCTGCTTGGCCGGCGGAGCGTCCTTCGGGGCGGCGCCGTCCTTGCCGCGGAAGCCGCCGCCGTTGGCGGACTGCGGCACGCCGGCGCCTTCCTTCCAGCGGTTGATGGCGTTGTTGCCGGCCATCGACAGGACCATCTCGATGATCTGCTTTTCGGTGTAATGTTTCTTCAGGCCGTCGATGTCCGCGTCGGCCATCGTGTGAGGGGCAAGGGTGAACTTGCGGGCGAAGGCGTACGCGGCTTTCTGGGCGGGCGTGTGGTCGGCCCAGTCGCCGTCGAGGGCGGCGATCTCGTCGTCCGTCATGCCGGCGCCGAGGAGCTTCGACTCCTGGTGCCCGAGGCAGTACTGGCAGTTGTTGGCGCGGGAGACGATCCAGAACAGTTGCACCTTGAACTTGTTGTCCAGCGTGACGTTCGGGTCCGGCTCACTCTTGCCGCCGGAGGCCCCGGGCCGGCCGAAGCCGAAGGCGTTCGCGCTGCCTTCCGGCATGTAGAGGGCGCGGAGGCGGGCCTCGTACCCGCCGCCGCGTTCGCCGAGTTTTTCCTTCTCCTCGGCGGTCATTTCGGGGAGCGGGATGCGCGGCTTGCGGGCCTTCATGTCTTCCAGCAGAAACTTCATGTCCGGCCGCGTCAGCGGGATGGGCCGGGGCGTGGTCGGGTCGTCGGCCGCGAAGGCTTGGCCGGCGAGGGCCGCCAAGCCGGCGGCGATCAGGGTCAGCGTGCGCATGGGAGAAATCCTCGGATGAAGAGCATCGGAATGTCCGTCATGGTTGTTGGGCGTTAGTCCGTGCGGCAGACGACGGTCCGGTCGGCGCCGATGGCGACTAGAAAATTCACTTTTTTTGTTTGCGGCTTGCCGTCGGGCTTGGTCAGCGTCAGTTTCACGGGGACCAGCCAATCGACGCCGAAGCGGCGTTCGTCGGGCATGAACTCGTAGCCGGTCAGCTTGCTGCCGGCGGCCCAGTCCGGGTCGTCGGCGACGACGGGCGCCACGTCGTCGCGGGCGCCGCCTCTTTTCCAAGCGTCCAGCACTTTGGTCAGCGTCTCGCGGCCCTTCGCCGGGTCGGTCTCCGGGGGGAGGGGCGGCCCGCCGCAGCCCGCGAGGCCGAGGCAGGCCGCCGCGGGCAGCAGCGCAAAAAATCGCATGGGGATCGCTCCGTAGGGGGTGGGCGCGTCAATTGCCGGCGAACACTTCGCCGAGGTTGCGGCTCCCCATCGCCCGCCAGGCGAACAGGCTAATGGTGTTCGGCACGAACTTCACGGACCCGTCGGCCATCGCCACGGTCACCCCGCTTGAGTGCAGGCTGTTGGCCAGCAAGGCGACGCGGCCCGGCGGCTTCTTGCACGACCGCTTGTTCGGCAGGTTGGTGTGGTAATACGTGGACGTGTAGTGGGCGCCGAGCAGCCACGGCGTCCCGGAGTTGGAGTCGCCCGGCGCGGCGGTCTGCGGGTTTAGGCTGTCGCAGTCGGCGTTCCACAAGTCCGGCGTGGCCGGGTAGCCGGTCGTCAGGAACGTGTCCGTGCGGTCGGTGACGACGGCGACGCTGTAGTCCCCGCGGCCGCGCTCGCTCATGGCCGCCGTGTTGGAGAGGCCGTCGGAGATGTCGGCGAAGGTGCTCATGCTGTTCAGCCAGAACGGGCCGTCGGCCGGCGGCATGCCGTAGTTCGGCGCGCCGACGGCGGCGTCCGGGACGCCGCTGTAGAGGATGTTGTACCCCTGATTGAAGCGGTAGTTGGTCACGGCCAAGCCGGCCGGGGGCGCCCCGCCGGGGTCCGACGGGCACAGCAGGCCCGTGACGGACGTTCCCCGCGGCCCGTCGTTGGCCGCGTTGCTGGACGCGACCGTCATGTTGATTTGCTTGTACAGGTTGTTCTGCTCGATGTACGGCAGAATGTACGTCGTGCCGGAGAAGTTGAGCGAGTCCCGCGCCGGCGGCAGGAAGCCGTTGGTGTCGTGGTGGTTGTGCAGGGCCAAGCCGAGTTGCTTGAGGTTGTTGGAGCACTTCATGCGGTTGGCGGCTTCGCGGATCTTTTGGACGGCCGGCAGCAGCAGGCCGATCAGGATCGCGATGATCGCGATCACCACCAACAGCTCGATGAGCGTGAAGGCGTTTCGTTTGGCGGACATGGTTCGGACCCTTCGGGACGAAAGAAAGATAATGGCGGGACGGCCCATCGGGCCGCCCCAAGAGAGAAGCGGGCAACGCCGGACGGCAAACGGCCCCCGAAACGGGCGGCCCGGACGGCCCCGACGCGGGAAGACGCGCGCCGGGGAATGATGGCATGACGGTGGGAAGCCTCAGATTCGCGGGTGCCCCGCCGGCCGTCGTCAAGGGCGGCAACGCGACGCGGGGCGCGCGGGGACGGACCCCGGGCGCGCGGCTTCCCGTGAAAAAGGTTCAATCAGCGTGGGGGGTGGTAAATCACGGCCGCCAGACGGGCGGGCGAGCGGTCAAAAAAGTCGGCCGGGAACGGCTGGGACGCGACCGCGAAGTCGTGGCTGTCGAAGAGAACGCCGGTCAGGTCATCCCCCGTGGGGAGTTGGACCGGGGCCTTCGGAAGCGGGGCCGGGGCGGCGGGAACTTTGGAACAGTTCGGCCCGTGGCACCGCGGTTTGGCCGGCATTTGCCCGTGGTCCGCGGCCAATTGGCCCAGCCCCGGCGGGTGGTCCGGCATGTTGTAATCCCCGCACCCGGCCGCCGCCCGGCCCGGCGCGAACGCCAGCCCGCCGAGGATCGCGACGGCGACCCCCAGTGCGCGGAAGACAGGGACAGAACAGGGAGAGGACATACTTTCCCAAATTACCAACAATCATTCTTCTACACGACCGTCCTCGCGGACGCAAGCAGATTCCCGAAAATGTGGCTCAAGAGGCACATGTCAGGTCAAGGGTGCCTTGGT
>JAYTTY010000419.1:0-4941 GCA_043744795.1 Zavarzinella sp.
CCAAAGTCGGCTGTGCGCCCGCCATGCCTTTTCGCTCCGCGAAAAGTCAGGCTTCCCGCCCGAGGGCCGACCGCCCGAGGGTGGGAGACCAGTCTTTTCGCGGAGCGAAAAGCGACGATGGCGCCCGCGTGAGATGACGCCGCCCGCTTGGTTCATTGTTTCGAAATGCTCCAAGGTAAGACCCCCGACTGAGACTCTCCCACGAATCGAGGCCGTCATGTTCGCCCGCCGCATTCAGACCCGCTTGTTCCTCCTCGCCGGGCTGGTCGCCGTCGCCCTGTTCGCCAACAGCCTCTATGCGTGGCTCACGCTGGGGGCGGCCAAGGTGAACGGCCCGGCCTACCACCGGATTGTCCAGAAGAAGGATTTGATCGCGGACATCCTGCCGCCGCCGCTGTACGTCGAGGCCTCCTATCTGCTGGCCGCGACGATGGAGGCGGACGAGCCGGCGGCGGCCCGCGACGCCAAGATCGCCCGGTACACCAAGATGAAGGAAGAGTTCCAGCCGCGGCTCGACCACTGGCGCGCCAACCTGCCGGAAGGCCCCGAGAAGAAGCTCCTGTTCGACAAGGTCCGGCCGCCGGCCGTCGCCCTGTTCGAGGCCATCGACCGGGAATACCTGCCGGCCATCCGCGCCAAGGACAAGGCGGCCGCCGACCAAATCTTGGCGGAGCGCATGACGCCGCTGTTCACGCAGCACCGGGCGGCCGTGGACGAGCTGACGGACAAGTCGAACGACTCCTTGGCCGCCGAGGAAGTGGCCGTCGCCGAGACGCTGGAGACGCGGACGTGGACGCAGGCCGTCGTCACCACAGTGCTGTCGGCCGCCGTCATCGCCTTGGCCGTGTGGGTGGCGGTCGGCGTCGGCCGGCAGGCGCGGGCCACGGCCGGGGCCATCAAGGCCATCGCGGAGGGGGACGCCTCGCGCCGGCTGGCGACGGGGGAACACGAGTTCGGCCGCATCGGCGAGATGGTGAACCGCGTCGCCGACCTGTTCGCCGAGAAGCAGCGCGAGGAGCGGGCCGCCGCCGAGAAGGAGCGGGCGCAGGCCCAGGAGCTGCGGGAGAAAGTCGGCCGCATTCTGGCCGTCGTCAGCGCCGCCGGCAAGGGCGACCTGACGAAAGAAATCGACGTGTCGGGGGACGACGCCATCGGCCAGGTCGGCGGCGGGCTGGCGGTCTTCTTCGCCAACCTGCGCGGCAGCGTGGCGGAAATCTCCCGCACGGCCCAGACGCTGGCCGGGGCGTCCCACGAACTGACGGCCGTCAGCCAACAGATGGCGGCCAACGCGGAGGAGACGGCGTCCCAGGCCGGCGTGGCGTCGGCCGCGGCCGAGCAGGTGAGCCAGAACATCGCCACCGTGTCCACGGCCGCCGAGGAGATGGGGGCGAGCATCCGCGAGATCGCCAAGAGCGCCAACGAGGCGGCCCGCGTCGCCACGGCCGCCGTCAAGGTGGCCGACCGGACGAACGCCACCGTCGCCAAGCTCGGCGAGTCGAGCGCGGAGATCGGCAACGTCATCAAGGTCATCACGTCCATCGCCCAGCAGACGAACCTGCTGGCCCTGAACGCGACCATCGAGGCGGCCCGCGCCGGCGAGGCCGGCAAGGGCTTCGCCGTCGTCGCCAACGAGGTGAAGGAACTGGCCAAGCAGACGGCCAAGGCGACCGAGGACATCAGCCGCAAGATCGAGGCCATCCAAGGCGACACGAAGGGGGCCGTGGACGCCATCGCGCAGATCGGCAGCATCATCAACCAGATCAACGACATTCAAAACACGATCGCCAGCGCCGTGGAAGAGCAGACGGCGACGACGGGCGAGATCAGCCGCAACGTCGCCGAGGCCGCCAAGGGGAGCGGGGAAATCGCCCACAACGTCACCGCCGTCGCCGAGGCCGCGCGCGGGACGACCGAGGGGGCCGCGAACACCAAGTCGTCGGCCGACGAACTGACGCGCATGGCCGGCGACCTGCAGCGGCTGGTGGCGATGTTTAAGGGGTAAGCCGACTTTGTTTAGCCGCGACGCGACGCTTCGGAGTGGAGCGCGGGGCCGTAACCCACTTCGCGCTCGCCGCGAAAGGCAACCTCACCCCCCGGCCCCCTTCCCTAAGAAGGAAGGGGGAGCAAGCGGGCGAAAGTCGTCTTGGTTTGGTCCCCCTCTCCGCCGCGGAGAGGGGGTGAGGTTGCCTTTGCGGCGAGCCAGTCTCGTGCCTGCCTTCGGCCCCCGGCCGAAATTTCCCGCCCGCCCACGCCCCCTCTCCGCCGAGGGTAGAAAGCCGGGGGTGAGGTTGCTTTTGAAGGCCGCCGCGTGAGCTACCCTTGCTTCTCTCTCTCGGCTTCGTTCAGTGTCACCCGGCGGCCGGGAGGGCGGTTCCATGAGCGTGCTGGTGATCGACGACTCGCGGGCGGTGCGCCTGCTGATCGGCAACATCCTGCGGGAGAACGGCCACGCCGTCATCGAGGCCGGCAACGGCCAAGAGGGCCTGGACAGACTGGCCGAACACCCCGACGTGGAGTTGGCGCTGGTGGACTGGAACATGCCGGTGATGGACGGCCTGGAGTTCATCACGGCCGTGCGCGCCCGCAAGGAGTACGCCGGCCTGCGCCTGATGATGGTGACGACCGAGACGGAGAGCGACCAGGTGATGCGGGCGATGGCCGCCGGGGCCGACGAGTACGTGATGAAGCCGTTCACCAAGGACGTGTTGGTGGCGAAGATGAGTTTGCTCGACGTGTTCGGGGGGTGATCCGCGCGACGGGGCGCGGTGACCGGGGGTTGGAAGTCCCCAAGACCGGCTGAAGCCGGGACTCCAACGAAAACCGGGAACCCGCACCCGGCACGGTTTTGGCCTTCGTTGGAGTCCCGGCTTCAGCCGGTCTTCGGCGGGCGGCCGGCGCCACGGCAAAAGAGTTCAATGATGGCCAAGATCCGCGTACTCGTGGTCGACGACTCGGCGCTGATCCGCCGCGTCGTGGCCGAGGAACTCGGGGCGGACCCGGCCATCGAGGTCGTCGGGACGGCCTCCGGCGGCAAGGCGGCGCTCGCCAAGTTGCCGCAGCTCACGCCGGACTTGGTGACGCTCGACGTGGTCATGCCCGACATGGACGGGCTGGCCGTGCTGGCCGAGATTCGCAAGGTCTACCCGAAACTGCCGGTCGTGATGTTCAGCGTCCTCACCGAGCGCGGGGCGGCGGCCACGCTGGACGCCCTGGCGCTGGGGGCGACGGACTACTTCACCAAGCCGGGCGGGGCCGGCGGGCTGGACGAGTCCCGCCGCGTGATCCGCGAAGAGTTGGCCCCGGCCATCCGGGCGATCTGCGCCCCGAAGGCGGGCGCGCCGGCGCCGAACCAGGTCGCCGCCAAGCGGGCGCGGCGGGCGGCGGGCGGGGCCGACGTGGTCGCCATCGGCGTGTCCACCGGCGGGCCGAACGCCCTCGCGGATATTTTCCGGCACCTGCCGGCCGACTTGGCGGCCCCGGTCTTGATCGTCCAGCACATGCCGCCGATGTTCACGCGCCTGTTGGCGGACCGGCTGACGGGCATCGGCCCCATCCCCGTCCACGAGGCCATCACCGGCACGATTCTTCAACCCGGCCAGGCGTGGATCGCCCCCGGAGACTTTCACTTGGTCGTCGAGCGCAAGGGGGCCAACGTGCGGACCGTGGTGAACCAAGACCCGCCGGAGTGTTCGTGCCGGCCGGCGGCCGACCCGCTGTTCCGGTCCGTCGCCGCCGCCTACGGGGCGCGGGCGCTCGCGGTCGTCCTCACCGGCATGGGGCAGGACGGCCTGCGCGGCTGCGAGGCCGTGCGCGGGGCCGGCGGGCACGTGTTGGCGCAGGACGAGGCCACGTCCGTCGTGTGGGGGATGCCGGGGAGCGTGGTCCGGGCCGACTTGGCCGACCGCGTGCTGCCGTTGTCGCTGATGGCCGCCGAGATCGGGCGCCGCGTTTCCGGGAAGGTGGGCTGACGGCCGATGACCGCAACGGACTACGCCTTCGTCACCAAGCTGATGCTGGACCGCAGCGCCCTGGTGCTGGACCCCGGCAAGGAATACCTCGTGGAAACCCGGCTCGGCCCGGTCGCCCGCCGGCACGGGCTGGCCTCGCCGGACGAAGTGATCCGCCAACTGCAAAAGCCGGGGGCCGACGCGCTGGCGACGGAAGTGGTCGAGGCGATGGTGACGACGGAGACCAGTTTCTTCCGCGACGTCCACCCGTTCGAGACGCTGCGCAAGACGGTGATCCCGGAACTCATGCGGGCGCGCGAGAAGGAGCGCCGGCTGAACATTTGGTGCGCCGCCAGTTCCAGCGGGCAGGAGCCGTACACCATCGCCCTGTTGCTGCGGGAACACTTTCCGATGTTGGCCGGGTGGACGGTGACCATCACGGCCACGGACATTTCCCGCGAGATGGTCCGGCGGGCGAAAGAGGCGCGGTACTCGCAAATCGAGGTCAACCGCGGCCTGCCCATCGCCCTGTTGATGAAGCACTTCCGCCAGGACGGCGCCCACTGGCAGTTGAACGACGACATCCGGGCGCGGGTGGAATTTCGGACAATGAACTTGGCCAAGCCGTGGCCGCCGATGCCGCCGGCCGACTTGATCTTCCTGCGCAACGTCATGATCTACTTCGACGTGGACACGAAGAAGGCCATCCTGCGCCGGGCCGCCAACGTGCTCAAGCCGGACGGCTACCTGCTACTGGGCGGGGCCGAGACGACGTTTAACTTGGACGACGGGTACCAGCGGGTCGAGGCGCTGAAGGCGGGGTTTTACCGGCTGGCGGGGAAGTGAGTTGGCGCCGCGGCCGGTCTTGTGAGCCGCGACGCGGAGGCTTTGCGCAGAGGAGCGCGTTCCGAGACAGTCACCCAAGTCCAAGCGTCATTCCAATGGGTGACGGCTGCGGAACGCGCTCCTCTGCGCAAAGCCTCCGCGTCGCGGC
>JAYTTY010000420.1:0-4940 GCA_043744795.1 Zavarzinella sp.
GACCCCGATGCTTGGATTGGGCCCCTCGCCGGACCCCGGTGACAGTGTGGTGTCACTGATGCGACCACCGCAGCGGCCCGCCGGCCGAACCGAATACGAACTGGTGCCGATGCGGCTTCGGGGAGAACCCGAGCGGACGCGGGTCTCGATTCCCGCGACGACTCCTTCCCAAAGCCGTCACCCTTCGGGGATCGAGCCCGCTGTTTTGAATGGACGCCCGGCGGCACGGAGAGGTTTCTGGGGCGCGACGCCATCGTGCGGCGCAGCTCGTCTTCCTTGAGTGGGAGCGGGTGTGACCCCGTAGAGCTGTTTGGTCCCGCCGCGGCCCGTGGCCCAGCCGGTCACGCGAGACGCAGAGCGGAGATCAACGAACGAACCATCCCGACGCCGATTGACGTGTTGGCTGCGAAGGTGACGCCTCGGAAAAACGCAACCGACGTTCGTGCAAGATATGCGAACAGCCGGTCCGGGGAGTTTTTGTCTAAAGTTCAGAGGTCATGAGAGCGGTTCATTTTCCTTGCAGGTGACCTGCCCCACAGTGCCAGGAACTTGAGGCGCATCTCGTGTATTCTGGTGCCGACGCCCGGTGCCGATGCCCGTTCCGTTTCTGGTGCGTCGAGCCTTGCGCTCGGCCCGATGGTTCGATTGGGCTGGGGAGCGTTTTCGGCCCACTCGTTTGGTGACAACCACCCGTCGCTGCCTCAGCGACCGCGGTTGATCCCGTTGGGACGGCTGTGCCTTTCGCCGACTCCCCCACCGGGCGTCACCTTATTCGCCCCTCTTCGCCCCATTATGGAGTCCGCCATGGTCGCACGCAAGCCCCCCTCGCGCAACGCCCGCACCCGACAACACCCCACCGTTCCCCTCGTCGAACAAACGCGCCGCGAAGCCGCGGCCAGCGCCGAGGTGTCGGCCATGCCCGTGCAGCACAGCCACGCCGCCGGCATCGACGTCGGCGACGCCAGCCACTGGGTCTGCGTCGAATCGACCCCCGATGGCTCCGACACCGTCCGCGAGTTTCCGGCCCACACGCCGGGCTTGCGCGAACTCATCGCGTGGTTGCGACACTGCGGTGTCACGACCGTCGCCCTCGAAGCCAGCGGCGCCTACGGCCACGTCCTCTTCCTGACCCTCATCGAGGAAGGCCTCACGACGGTCATGACGGCGCCGTCGTTCACGCGCCAGATCAAAGGCCGACCCAAGACCGATCGCCGCGACTGCCAGTGGATCCAACGCCTGCACAAACACGGCCTGCTGCCGTCCGTGTTCCAGCCCGACGAAGCCACGCAGACGCTGCGCAGCTACGTGCGTCAGCGGGCCAACCTCGTGCGGCTCTCCGGCCAGCACATCCAACGCATGCAGAAGTCGCTCGAACTGATGAACCTCAAACTCACCAAAGTACTCGGCGACATCACTGGCGTGACCGGCCTGAAGATCATCCGCGCCATCGTGGCCGGCGAACGCGACCCGCAAGTCTTGGCCAAACTCCGCGACCGGCGATGCAAGAAGGCCGAGCCCGAAATCGCCACGGCCCTCGATGGCCGCTACCGCGCCGAGCACCTCTCCGAACTCCGTTCGTGTCTGGCGATGTGGGACAAGTACCAGGACGTGGTCGCCGAGTTGGACGCGGAGATCGCCGCGCAGTTGAAGGCGATGCGTCGCGACTCCACTTTGCCGCCGCTGCCGCCGAAGCCGCGGGTCCGCGGGCGCAAACCCCACGATCCGAAGTTCGACGTCCGCGAGGCGTTGTACTTCGTGTGCGGCATCGACCTCACGGCGATCGAAGGCATCGACGAGATTCACGCGCTCACCCTGGTGGGCGAACTCGGCACCGACTTCACCAAGTGGCCGACGGTGAAGCACTTCGCCAGTTGGCTGGGCTTGTGTCCGAACTGGAAGCAGACCGGCGGCAAGGTGAAGTCGAGCAGGACGCGGAAGGGCAAGAACCGCGCGGCGACGGCGTTGCGACTGGCGGCGTTCAGCCTGATCCGCAGCCACAGTTATTTGGGCGCGTACTTGCGACGTCAGCGGTCGCGGCTCGGCGCGCCCAAGGCGATCACGGCGACGGCCCACAAGCTGGCCCGAATCATTTACAACCTGATGCGTTACGGTCTGGCGTACTCGCGGCAGGAGGAGGCGTTATACGCCGAGCAGGTGCGGACGCGGCTGGAGAAGCAGTTGCATCGCCGGGCGAAAGAATTGGGCTTCGACGTGGTGCGGGTCGAGCCGCCGAAGGCCGAGGTGGAGCCGCCGTTGGTCGCCACACCGGCGTAGGTGCGGACGGGCGCCGAACCGAAAGGGGGTGCGAAGGGAAACGAGACTTGGAATGAGAATCGCGTTATCGTCTCGGCGCGAGACGCCGGAGACGGTGCGCGCCGAGGGTCGTGCCAGGAAGGGGAAAGCTACTGGCCTTCACCCTCAGCCCCGAATGAAGTTCCTGGGGCGGCGTCTGCGCTACGCCCGCGGCTCGCGTATCTTGAGGTTGGCGAACTCGCGGGGCAACTCGCCGTCGGCTACAAGCACGTAGCACCGCCCTCCCTTGTGCCTAATGTGCCCGACGCTGACCGCGAACCGTTCCGTCCCGTACACCTCCCCGTACTCGTCCGATAGGGCGTCGATCCGGTCGCCCGCCAATCGCGCGATCAGAACGGGTATCACGTCTGACGGGTCATCGGCCAGTTGTAACCGCCGCCACGGCCGGGTCGTGGAGAACTCCCACATGAACGCCGACTGCTCGGTCCACATGAAGTAGCTGGACGCCTCCGGCCCGTTGCAGTGGAAGGTGCCGTCCAGGGCGATCATCATCTCCCACGACGAGTGAACATCGGCGCACGCCAGGAGCGGCGCATCAGCCTTCCCGTCCGCGCCGATGTAGCAGCCTACCTTCATCGGCTTGAACCATGACCATGACGCATCACCGGGCTCACGATGGATGATGCCGAGCGGCCCCCGCTCGCCCCACACGTCAGTCATGTACCCGGCGAATGTCCGGTGGAAGTCGAGGACCGGCTCGGTCACGGGCAGGCCGACCTCCTCGATCGCGGCGCGCACCAGCCCCAGGTCTTCGACGTGGGGCCGACGCTCCCACGTCTGGACTAACCGCTGCGCCCGCTCGGACAAAGCCTGACCCACGCCGACGCCCTCCGCGGCCGAACGGTACGGCTAAGCTGCCGGGGCCGCCTGGAAGACCTTAATACCGCGCGAAACCAGTACGGAGGCCCCGGTCAGCTTGAGCCGTTGGTTAGCGGGCGACCCCAATGTTAAACGACGGCGAACTTCAACTTGCCCTGGCTGATCAGCGTCGAAATCGCATCAGCACAGATGCTGTAATATATAGAACGATCCGCAAGGCAGATCCTGGTCGATCGTCACCTGCGGCGAGCGGCCGATTCCAGAGTTGGGATGACGGAACAAAGCTTGCTTCGCAATCACTTCGGCGCCAACCTCTCCAGCTTAGCCGTGTTGCCGTCCATGTTCCACATGCTGGCACAGGCCCGCAGTCGGCCCGGCAAATTGCGCTGGCTGTTCACGTCATAATGGTACATGCGCACGTATTCCAGCGGCGCCAGGCCGAGGCGATCGCGCGCTTGCGGTTCAATCGGAATCCAACCAACGCCGGACAGATAGAATTCCGCCCAGGCGTGCCCCCCCAGGTGATCCAACTTTGGATCAAGCTGCATGTTGACAACGCCCCACACTTCGCGAGCGGGCACTCCCGTAGCGCGGCAAATCGCCGTGAACAACGCCGCCCAGCCGCCGCATTCGCCGTAGCCCCATTCCAGAACCTCGTCGATGACGCGGAAGTCCTGGGTATTCGCGTCCTTGTAGGTAATGTGTTTGTGCATCCAGGCCGTGATGCTCCGCACGGTGGCGATCGTGCCGTCCTTCTTGACTTCGGCGGCAATCTTGGCAATGCGTGGGCTTTTCGGATCGATGCGATCGCTCGGTCCCAAATAGACGGAGACGTCTTGAGGATAGCCGTCTCGCGTTTCCTTGGTGAACAGGCTGCCGTAGCTATACGTCGTCAGCGTCACCTTGGCGGTCAACTGAAAACGCTTCTTGCCGTCAGGTACGACCAAGAGGATGTCGTTATCGTCGCGCTTGATCAGCTTGTGTTCTTTCGCTCCGGTAAGCTCCCAGGTGGCTTTCTGATAGGGTAGGCCTGTGGTCGGTAACGGTACTTCGAGAAAGCCGCTCTGGAAAATCGCCTTTTCCGGATTCAGGTTCCAGTGCAACACGAAACTGCGATCGGCGTGCATGCGCAACATGCGTTCGGCAACTTTAACGTTGGGCTGCCCGACATTGCCGGCACCGAACTCGAGGACTTTCTTGCAATGCCGGCGGATCAGGTCAATGTCGCCGTCGCCAAGCGCATTGTTGGCCAAGGCCAGGTGATACCAGCCGATCTTGCCATTGAGCTTGATGGCCTGCAGGGCGTCGCGGATGCCTTCCTTGAAATACCCGGCCTGGTTGTTCAGCACGCTGGCGTAGGCGTAGAACTGATCGTTGCGTGGCGCCTGGACAATCGCGGCCCGGATCTTCTTGAGGGCGCCTTCGTAGTCCTTGGCTTTTTCAAGGGCCTGCGCTTCAGCATGGAGTTGCTGGGTTTTCTTGTCCGGCCCGATTTGCGCCATGCCGATGGCCGCAGTGCCCATCGCGAGAGTTACCACAATCACCAATTTGAGGGAACACGACGCGGTTGACATGATCATGGATAGCTCCCGTTGAATAACCCGTGATCGCAGATGGAACATTGCGGCTAACGACACAGCTCAGCAGCGGCGGGGCTACTAAACCTTGAACTCACGAAAAGCCGTCATGCCCCGCCGTCTGCTGCAGCGCCTGGTTCATTTCCCTGCCAGCATCGTGCTGGGCCGCGTCGCCGGGAACATCGGGTTACGCGGCGCGGTATGCTGCAGACGCGTCCGGCGTCATGCCCG
>JAYTTY010000421.1:0-19192 GCA_043744795.1 Zavarzinella sp.
CGGAAGAACAATCTTCTCATGTCTTCTTTGTGTTTCTTCGTGTGACCTTCGTGCCTTTGTGGTGAATGCTTCGATTTTTACAAATTCATCCCGGTCAAAAACTCGACGTTGCTCTTCGTCCGGCGCATGCGGGAGATGAGCATTTCCATCGCCTCCACCGGGCTCATGTCGGCCAGCACGCGGCGGAGCAGGCGGACGCGGTCGAGTTCTTCCGGGTGGACGATCAACTCTTCCTTGCGCGTCCCGGAGCGGTTCACGTCGATGGCCGGCCACACCCGCTTGTCCACCAGGCGGCGGTCCAGGTGCAATTCCATGTTGCCGGTGCCCTTGAACTCCTCGAAGATCACGTCGTCCATGCGGCTGCCGGTGTCGATCAGGGCGGTGGCGATGATCGTCAGCGACCCGCCTTCCTCCAAGCAGCGGGCGGCCCCGAAGAACCGCTTCGGCTTCTGCATGGCGTTCGAGTCGAGGCCGCCGGAGAGCAGCTTGCCGCCGCCGGGGGCCTCGGTGTTGTGGGCGCGGGCGAGGCGGGTGATCGAGTCGAGCAGGATCACCACGTCCTTCTTGCGTTCCACCAGGCGCTTGGCCTTCTCCAACACAATTTCGCTGACGTGGATGTGCTGGTCCGGCGGCTCGTCGAACGTGCTGGCCACGACCTCGACGTTCGGGCCGACGACCACGCGCTGCATGTCGGTCACTTCTTCCGGCCGCTCGTCGATCAGCAGGACGATCACGTAGCAGTCCGGCGTGTTCTTCATGATGGACAGGGCCATCCGCTGCAAGAACACCGTCTTCCCGGCCCGCGGCGGGGAGACGATCAGCCCGCGCTGGCCCTTGCCGATGGGCGTCACCATGTCCACGACGCGCCCGGACATTTCCTCGCCGGTCGTCTCCAGCACGAAGCGGGCGTTCGGGTGCAAGGGCGTCAAATCGTCGAAGTTGGTGATGCTGGCGGCCTCTTCGGGCGTTTGCCCGTTGACGAGTTCCACCTGCATCAGGGCGAAGTTGTCTTGGCCCTCGATGGGCAGGCGGATCGGCCCTTCGACGACGAGGCCGGTCTTCAGCCCCATGCGGCGGATTTGGCTGGGGGAGACGTAAATGTCTTCCGGGCTGGCCAAGTAGCTGTGGGCTTGGCTGCGCAGGAAGCCGTACCCGTCCGGCAGGACTTCCAGCGTCCCGGACCCGCGGACGACTTCGCCGTGCTCGATCTGCTTGCGGACGATGCCGACGATGAGCTGCGCCCGGCTCATGCCGGTGTGCTCGGCGATCCCCTCGTTCTCGGCGAGCGTGAAGAGCTTCGGCATCGTCAGCCGGTACAGGTCGTCCAAGCGCGACGCCGGGCCGGCCGGGCGCGGCGGCCCGTCCGCGAGTGGCTTGCGGATCACGGGCGCGCCGTGACCGACGGGCGCGCCGGCCCCGACGGGGCGGCGGGCCATCGGCGGGCGTTGCGGGCGGTCGCCGCTGTCGTGACGCGGCGCGGCTTGTGGCCGCTCCCCCGAATCCGGCCGCGGGGCTTGCGGGCGGTCGCCGGTGTCTGGCCGCGGGGCGGCTTGCGGGCGGTCGGCCGGCTCGGGCCGGGCGGCGGGGCGTTCAGCCGGTTCGGGCCGGGCCGCGGGGCGGACAGGCGGTTCGGCCCGGTCGTCGGGCACCGGGCTGGGGGAAGTGGCGGGGCGGCGGCGAACCGGTGCGGGCTTTTGGGGCCCTTCGTCGCGGTCGGCGACGGGCATGGTCAGATCCTCGGTAAGTGGAATAGTGTCAACGTGTTCAAGAAAAGGGGTTAAACGATTCCGTGGGTGGCGTGCCTCCGCGTCCGTGCGGGTCGGCGGGCAAACGATCTACACAACGGAATCAACGGGTCCGAAAACCGGACGGGTCAATTCCGAGTCATGGCAATCAGGGGTGCAACCGATGCGTTTCTATACGCGGACAGGGCGACCGTTCTTACATGGCGATCACGGAATCGCCGGTCACTCTTTCAGCATGATAGCACCACGGGCCACGGATTCCAGTCGGATTTTAGCGAAGCCCCGGGAGTCACTCCGGCGGCAGGTGTTCCAGCCACGCCGCGGCCGAGGCGTCGCTGGGCATGCGCCAGTCCCCGCGCGGGGACAGACTCACCGACCCCACCTTGGGGCCGTCCGGCAGGCACGACCGCTTGAACTGGTTGGCGAAGAACCGCGTCACAAACACGCGCAGCCATTTTCGGATTTCGGCGGCCGAGTACGGCTTGTCAAATGTGGCTTGCCCCGCCAGATAGAGAATCTTCTCCGGCGGCGTGGCGTTCCGAAGGAAGTGGAACAGGAAGAAGTCGTGAAGTTCGTACGGCCCGATGGCCGACTCGGTGGACTGCGCCTTCCCGGCCGCATCGACCGGAAGGAGTTCCGGAGAGATTTCCGTCGCGACGACGGCCGCCAACGTGTCGCGGGCCGGCCCGGCGAACTCATTTTCGGCGGCCCACTTCACCAAGAACTTCACCAGCGTTTTCGGGATGCTCACGTTCGGGTTGTACATGCTCATGTGGTCGGCGTTGTAGGTACACCACCCGAGCGCCAGTTCGGACAGGTCGCCGGTGCCGACCACGAAGGCCGTGTTCATCAGCAAGTTCGTGCGGACGCGGGCTTGGACGTTCTCGAACGTCAAATCCTTGCGCTGGTCGGCCGTCAGTTTTCCGAGCGGGCCGGCCAACGTCTCGTGAGTCAGCCCTTCCAACTTGATGTCGAACGGTGAATGACCGAGCGCCCGCATCTCGGCGAAGCAGAGCGGCCGAATGTCGATCTCGCGGAACGACACGCCGAGGTGATTCATGAGGGCCTTGGCGTTGGTCAGCGTCTCTTTGCTGGTCCCGAAGCCCGGCATCGTCAAGGCGCGGATGCGGTCTCGCGGGACGCCGATGTCGTCGAGCGTCTTGCACAGCACCAACAGGGCGAGCGTCGAATCCAAGCCGCCGGAGACGCCGATGGAAACCGGTGGCGTGCCGATCTGTTCCAGGCGCCGGCCGAGGCCCGTGACTTGGATGTGGAAGATTTCCTCGCAACGGTCCTTGAGTTCGCGGGACGCCGCCGGGACGAACGGGTGGGCCTCCACCACGCGGAGCAGTTTCTCCGGGGCGCGGCGTTCCGGCAAGTAAAAGGGGACGCGGCGGTAGTCCCGCTTCAACCCTTGGTCGAGGACGGCGTCCCCGAAGCTGCCGGTGAGTTGCCGGTTCATGCGCAGGCGGTCGAGGTCGATGTCCGTGGCCTGCAAAACAAGTTGCCGCTGGAAGCGCGGCGAGTCGCCGAGCAGCGTGCCGTTCTCGGCGATCAGGCAGTGCCCGCCGAAGACGAGGTCCGTCGTCGATTCGCCCCGGCCGGCCCCGGCGTACACATACCCGGCAAGGCACTTCGCCGACTGCTGGACGACGAGTTCACGGCGGTACGCGGCCTTGCCGATGGTCTCGTTGCTCGCGGACAGGTTCAACAGGACCGTCGCCCCGTGGGCCGCCTGGAGGGAACTCGGCGGCACGGGGCACCACAGGTCTTCGCAGATTTCCACGCCGACCGTCAGCCCTTCGACGTTGCCGGCGGGGAATAAAAGGTCTGTCCCGAATGGAACGACTTTCCCGAAGAGAACGACGGACTTGCTGATCGCCGTGGACGCCGGGGCGAAGAAGCGGGCGTCGTAAAACTCCTTATACGTCGGCAGGTACGTCTTGGGGACGACGCCCAGAACATTCCCGTCGGCGACGACCGCGGCACAGTTGAAAATCTGGTCATCGACGACGAGCGGCAGCCCGACAACAACCACGCCGGGGTACGTTCGGGCCGTGGCGACCGCGACGGCTTGAAGGGCGTCGATGGCGCCGCGTTGCAGGGTCTGCTGGAAGAATAGGTCGTTGCAGGTGTACCCGGTCAGCCCCATCTCCGGGCCGACCAGCACGTCGACGCCAAGCTCGGCGGCCTGGTGCATCGCGTCGATGGTGGCCGCGGCGTTGGCCCGCGGGTCGGCGAGTTTCAGCGGCGGGGCCATCGCGGCCACGCGGACAAACCCCATTCGAGACATCGCGGCCCTTTCGTCGTCAGGTGGGGAAAACCCGCCGGCGGGCGGCGGCCGTCTCCTGTTGCCTCATGGTACGGAACCGCGCCATCACGGAAGCCACATGGGGCGAGAGTTCCCAACCGGCGTACTTCCCCCACGTCCGGTCGGCCCGGTCGGCTTGTTCCTCGAACGTCTCGCGGTAGACAATCCGGCCCTGATCCACCAACTTCACGAACAGAGGTTGCCCGTCGATCGCCTCGCCGGCTTCCGCGACGATGAGGCGGTCCCCGGCCTCAAACACCCGCAGATAGCCGCCGATGGACTCCTTGCCGGGGGAGTTGGAAAATTTCACGTTCGGCCGGTCGGCGGTGGCCGTCCGCTTGAACGCGGCGGCCACGGTGTCGCGGTGAACCAACCGCCACCAGTACCCGCCGGCGCCGGGGAAGAGCATCGTCGGCTCCAGCCCGGTCTTCTCGCGGAAGACGGCGTACACCTTCTTCACCGCCTCCGGCGTGACTTCGTCCTCGAAGACGATCAGCCGCGGCGGGATGCCGAGGGCGGCCATCTGCTGGAAGTACAGCACGCACTGGGCGGCGATGTCCCCGCTGTCCACGCGGACGCCGACGCGGTCCGTCTCCGGGTGGGCGCGAATCACCCGCAAGGCGTTTTCCAAACCGACCGTCTCCGCGTCCACCAAATCACATAACAGAGACGCCGACCCCATTTTGGTCACGAAGCGGTCCATCATCTCGTACTCGGCCGCCGCGAGGGACTTGTCCAGCGACTGGCTGGAACACATCATCTCGTGCCCGATGGTGCCGATGGACTGGAACAATTCGGGGTACAGGAACTCGGCCGTGTCGTTCGAGGTCAACCGCCCGCGGCCGCCGACGTAGCGGGCCAGCAACAGGATGAGGTTGCACACTTCCGCCGGGGCGGAGCGCAGGCCGAACTCGGCGTCCCGCGGCGTGGCGAGTTTCATCAGCCGGGCTTTGGTGGCTTGGATCACCGGGGCAAAATACCGGCATATGGCCGGTTCGAGGTAGGAGACGATGGCGCCCGGCCCGTCGAAGAAGAGGCACGGCATCCCGGCGAGGAACGTCTGCCCGCCGGGGAAGCCGTACATGTCCACCGGCAGGAAGATGTCTTCGCCGCGCTGGGAGTCCAGGACGGCGTCCCACGCTTCGGCCGGGAATGCCTTGACCGCGGATTGGTCCCGATACCATCGCCGGGCGAGTTCGATGTCGGCTCGCTTGAGTGGCCGGTGAAACCACTGGGCGAGCATGGCTTCGTGGCCCGCCATGATGAGCTGATTGCCCGCCCCTTCCTCGCCGATGCCTTTTCGCATGGTGAGGCTGTACCCGGCCCGCTGCACGGCGATGTCCGGCACGGCCGTCCACATGGTCCGCTTGTACGTGTCGGTTCCGCCGATGAACCCGCCCAGAAGGAACAGCTTGCCGAAGAATTCGTCCCGCATGGCGAGGCGTTTCGCGGCGAAAAGGTCGTTCGTCGGTGCGGTCATGGCGTGGGCTTTCCGAAGACGGTGTGCGAAAGTTCGTTATAGTTTCGCCGCAGCACTGGGAAGCGTGACACGGAAAACGGTCCGCTGGTTCTCTCGCGTCCACATGATCGTGCCGCCGTGGGCTTCGACCGCCTGTTTCACGACGGCCAGCCCGAGGCCGATGCCCTCCGGCTTGCCCGTCACAAACGGCTCGAACAGGCTGGCGGAGATCCCCGGTGGCGGGCCTGGCCCGGTGTCGCAGATGCTCAACTCCGCGAATCCGTTCTGAACGGTCAACCGCACGGCGACCTCGCCATTCTGGCCGACCGCCTCCACGGCATTGCTCACAAGGTTGGTCACGATGTCGTGCAGAGACGCCGGGTCGCCTGAGAGGGTAACGGCCTCGGGTGTGACATGCGCGCTCAGATAAATGTTCGCGTGCCGGGCCTGCGGGCCGATCAACTCGGCCACCTCGCACACAATCTTCGTCAAGTCACACGGTTCACGTTTCGGAAGTTCGTTGCGGGTCAAGTCGATGAAGCGCCGCAAATTCACTTCCATGAGCGTGAGTTGCCGGCGGGCGACGCCGATGGCCTCCGCGTCCGCCGCGTCACCCTGGGCGATGTCCAAGGCGAGCCGCGCGCCGGTGACGCTGTTGCGAAGCTGGTGGGCCAACCCGGTGGCGAGTTGCCCCGCGAAGCGCAGCCGTTCCGTTTTTTCGACAGTGGCTTGAAAGTCGGCCAGTTTGGCCGCCATTTCGTTGACGGCGAGGGCCAAGTCTCGGAGTTCGTCGTTCGCGGCCGGCGGGGGAATCGGGTTGAAGTCGCCGCCAGCGATGGCCCGCGTCCGCGTTTGCAGGCGGCGGATACGCCGCACCAAGCGGTCCGCGAGGAAATACGTCAGCCCCACGGCCAACAGCCCGAACAGGAAGCCGAGGAAGGCCGGCCGCACCGCGTCCGCGACCACTTCGTTCAGGAGCGATTCGGGGTAGAAGACGTAAATGGCCGTCCCGGCTTCGGGGTGCGGGTCCTTCAAAACCAAGCCGTGAACGCGGTATGTGACGCCGTCAATGAGGACGGGCGGCCCGAGCGTCGTCCCGTCGCTTTCGGGCAATTCGGCGACGGCCGGCACCGAGACGGTCTTTTCGCCGAATGTCGTGATCCGGTCGTTCGGAGCAATGAGCAAAAACTCGGCCCCGGAATACTGCTTGATCTGCTCAATGACCGGCGCCTTGAGCGGGTAACGCGAGGAGGTCAACGCGGCCGTGATGCGGCGCACCTGGCCGGCCACGCGCGCCTCGGCCCGGCGGGCGGCGACGGCCGCGCTCCACCAACTGCCGGCCACCGTGCCGGCCAGCACGATCCCCAGCGGGATGAGCAATCGGTAGCGGATGCCCAACCGCACGTTTGGGGTATCTCCGGGACGGGTTGCGGCGTGATTCTGACGGCCGACGCCGCACGGGTGTTATAATATCGCCTTGCCGCGAGCGGCGGGGCTTTCCCGGCGGGCGGCGTCATTCCAACCGAGGTGTTCATCGTGTCCGTGAGTTTGGCCGTGGTGGGGGCGACGGGTGCCGTCGGCGACTTGATCCGGAAGGTTCTGGAGGAGCGGGACTTCCCGGCGAAGACGATCAAATTCTTGGCCTCCGCGCGCAGCGCCGGGAAAACGGTCGAATTCCGCGGGAAACAGCACCCGGTCGAGGAAATCCGGCCCGAGGCGTTCGCCGGCGTGCAGATCGTCCTCTCCAGCACGCCCTCGTCGGTCAGCAAGGAATACGGGCCGATCGCCGCCAAGCACGGCGCCATCGTCGTGGACAACTCGTCCGCGTGGCGCATGGACCCGCAGGTGCCGCTCGTCGTGCCGGAAGTCAATGCGCACGAATTGTCGAACATCCCCAAGGGCATCGTCGCCAACCCGAACTGCGTCGCGATTCCCCTGTGCGTGGCCCTGCACCCGCTGCGAAAACTCGCCACGGTGAAGCGCGTGATCGTGTCCACGTACCAGTCGTCGTCGGGGAAGGGCGCTACCGGCCTCGCCGACTTTGAGCAACAGCTCGGCAGTTTCGTGAAGGGGGAGCCGGTCGTCGCCAAGGCCCACCGGGCGCAGTTGGCCGGCAACGTCATCACGTTGGATTGGACACTCGACCCGAACGGGTACACGGAAGAGGAAAACAAGGTCGTCAACGAGACGAAGAAAATCCTCGGCGACCCGTCCATGAGCGTGTCGCCGACGTGCGTCCGCGTGCCGGTGCGGGTCGCGCACTGCGAGTCCGTCAACATCGAATTCGACCGGCCCGTAAGCGTGGAAGCGGCGAAAGAGGCGTTGCGGAATGCCCCCGGCGTGATCTTAATGGACGAGGCCAAGGGGGAGTTCCCGCAGCCGATCTTGGCCGCCGGGCACGACGCCACGTTCGTCGGCCGCGTCCGCCAAGACCTCGGCCACCCGAACGCCCTGAACTTGTGGCTGGTGGCCGACAACTTGCGCAAGGGGGCGGCGACGAACGCCGTGCAGGTCGCGGAAGAGTTGATTAAACGGGGCATCGTGAAGGGCTGACGCCGCCGGCCGGCCGACCGACCATGAGGAACCTCAAGCTCGTCCTGTCATACGACGGGACGGATTTCAACGGCTGGCAGACGCAACCGGGACTTCGCACGGTTCAGGACACGCTGGAAACGGCCGTGGAGCAAATTACCGGGTTACGACCGCGGGCGAACGCCAGCGGCCGGACCGACGCCGGGGTCCACGCGATGGGTCAAGTGGCCAACTTCCACACGCCATCACCGATGGCCCCCGCCGTGCTTCTCAAAGCGATAAATGCCAAGTTGCCGGACGACATGGCCGTGCGGTCGTGCGAAGAGGCGTCTGAAACGTTCGACGCCAATCGAGATGCCGTCCGCAAGATGTACCGCTACGTGATCCGAGACACCAACATCCGCGACCCGTTTCAACGCAAGTTCTACGCCGTCAGCAAACAAGCGCTGGACGCGGCCCTGATGCACGACGCGGCCCAAGCGCTGGTGGGCACGCACGACTTCCATAGTTTCGAGACCGACTGGCCGAACCGGGCCACCAGTGTCCGGACCGTCTCGCACCTGAGCGTGGCCCGCGCCGGCGAATACATTTGGCTGGACGTGGAGGCGGACGGCTTCCTGTACAACATGGTGCGGACCATCGCCGGCACGTTGATGAACGTAGGGCGCGGGTTCTGGCCGGCCGAGAAGGTCGCCGCGATTTTGAAGGCCGAAGACCGCCGAGAGGCCGGGCCGACCGCCCCGGCCGCCGGGTTGTTCCTGATGAGGGTGACGTATTGAGTTCGCCGCACCACTACCCCGCCGCCCTCACCGTCACGCCGTTCACCGGGACGCTGAACGCCACCGTCACCGTGCCGGGGTCCAAGAGCCTGACCAACCGGGCGATGGTGTTGGCCGCCATGAGTCCGCGCTGCACGCTCACGGGGGCGCTGCAGAGCGAAGACACGGAAGTCATGATCGACTGCCTTCGCCGCCTCGGCTGGCGCGTCACCGAGTCGTGGGACCGGCACGAAGTCACGGTCGAGAGAATCGACCCGCATCGGGACTTAAAGATACCGAAGACCGCCACTGAATTGTTCGTCGGCAACTCAGGGACAACCATCCGCTTCCTGACGGCAATGGTGGCCTTGGGCCGCGGTCGTTACCGTCTGGACGGCATTCCCCGGATGCGGGAACGCCCCATCGGCGATTTACTCGCCGCCTTGCGGCAACTCGGCGTCACGGCGGGGAGCGAATCCGGCAGCGACTGTCCACCCGTCGTCATTGAGACAACCGGCCTCCGCGGCGGACGCATCGGCGTGCGGGCCGACAAGAGCAGCCAATTCCTGAGCGCACTGTTGTTGGCGCTCCCATTCGCGGACGGCGACACCGGCGTCGGCATCGACGGGCCAACGGTTTCCGAGCCGTACATCGCCATGACGCTCTCCCTTCTGCGGCAGTGCGGCTTGAGCGTCGAAGTCCGCGACGGCGGCCGCGTCTATCATGTCCCCGGCCAACAAACTTACGCCGGCGGGACTATCGCGATTGAGCCGGACGCCTCCTCCGCGAGTTACTGGTTCGCGGCGGCGGCGATTACCGGTGGTCGAGTTACGGTGAGCGGGTTGACGCGCGAAAGTCTTCAGGGGGACGTGGCCTTCGTCGATTGCCTGGCGCAGATGGGCTGCCGCGTGGAGACGTGCGAGCAAGGGATCACCGTCCACGGCCGGCCCCTCCGCGGCATCGACGTGGACATGAACGCCATCAGCGACACGGTGATGACGCTCGGGGCTGTGGCCGTCTATGCTGTTGGGCCGACGACGATCCGTAACGTCGGGCACATCCGGCACAAGGAGACGGACCGTCTCAGCGCGTTGGCGACGGAACTACGGCGATTAGGGCAGGGCGTGGAGGAGACCGAAGATGCGATTACGATCCGGCCGGCGCCAGCCCGGCCGGCGGCGGTGGAGACGTACAACGACCACCGCATGGCGATGAGTCTGGCGCTGGTCGGGCTGAAGTCGCCGGGGGTGACAATCAAAAACCCCGGCTGCGTCGTGAAGACGTACCCGGGGTATTGGGATGATTTTGCGAAATGGCTGGCGCCGGCGGTTCCGACTTAAACCTTCTTCGGCTCGGTCCAGAACGGGCTGAGGGCCTTGATCTTGCCGAGGAGCTTGGCCTTTTCCTCGCCGGTGGCGACGAGGAGTTTCCGCTTCAGCTTCCGCATCTTTTCCTTGCGGTGGTAGCGGCGATCCAGTTCAATGCGACGTTCGACCATGTCCCAACTTCCCCGAAAGATTAGTGTGCCCGCGGCAGATCTCGTCTCGTTACCGTATCCGCCGGGCCGGCCGCCGACAAGCTGCCACGCCCGGCTCACCCGGCGAATTCTCCTCGGCGTGTGGGCGGCGATGACCCTCCAAGCGTTGGCGTTCGTCGCCCGCTACGCCCTCGCCAACCCGTTCGTGGACGAGTGGGACTTTGTCCACGCCCTCTACGGCGAGGAGCATGTCCTGCCGTGGCTCTGGGACTTGCACAACGAACACCGCTTCCCGCTGCCGCGCGTGTTTTACCTGCTCCTGTTCCGACTCACGGGCGACTTGCGCGTTGGGTGTTACGTCAGCCTAGTGGGCGTTTCGCTATTGTCGCTAGGCCTGATGAAGCTCTCCCGGCACGTCCGCGGTCACGCCAGCTTGATAGACGCCGTCTTCCCCATGTTGTTGCTGCATGCCGGGCAGGCCGAGAACCTGTACATGGGCTACCAGATGTGCTTCATGCTGACGGTGGCGCTGGCGGCCGGCCAACTCGCGGCGGTGGTCACGACGACCGACGGCAACCATTTTCGACGCGGTTGGCAAGTCGGATTGATGGGCGTCGCCAGCCTCATGTGCGGGGCCGCCGGATTGGCTTACGGGGCCGCCGGGCTGGTGTGGGTCGGGTGGCTGGCTTACGGCGGCAATCTGAACCGCTCGCAACGATATATGCTGGCGCCCTTCGTCTTGCTCGTCCCCGCGTACATTTTCCTTTACAGGCGAGGCTACCACCGGCCAGGGCACCATCCGCCGAGCGCGGGGGTACTTGAATCGGTGCGCGTGGGGCTGGAGGCGCAAGCCGTTGCGGTCGGGCCGTCGGCCACGGGCATTTGGCCATTCATCGGGATCGTCATGCTTTTGTTGGGGGTCGGCACGTTTCTGCTGATCGCCAAGAACTCGCGCGGCGACCGCGGAAACCACCTCAAATGGTGGGGGCTGATGGCCATGCTGGCCGGGTCCGCCGGCGTCTCGTTCGGCATCGGCTGGGGGCGCTCCGGTTTCGAGGATGACATGGGCTTCGCGTGGCGGTACGGGTGGATTACGGCGCCGGCCCTGTTCACGATGTGGTTCGCGTGTCTGCTGGACCGCTCGCGGTGGGTGACTCGATTTTTGTGGGTGTTCGCCATTGGGGTGACGGTGATGACGCCGATCAACGTGGTCAGCGGCTTTTTGGACGGGGAAAAGCGGCGGTACATGATCGAGCGGGAGTGGGAGCAGTGGGTGCGCGACGGGAAGACGCCGCGGGAGATTGCCAAGAAATTCTACCCGGACGACGCGGAGGACGTCCGGGAACGCATGATCTCGGCCATGCTGCTGCTCAAGAAAAATCGGTACACTTACTACGAACTGCTCCGCGAGGGCGACCCGCCTTGACCAGCCTTCCCCTGTGGCCGTTGCTCGTCCCCGTCGCCGGCTTGGGCGTTTGCCTCGCCGCGTGGTGGCTGTACCGACTCGGGCGGGACGTGCAGACCGAACGGGCGCGGGAGTCCTATCGACTCCAGAAAGAGCGGTTGGTCGAGATATTTTTGAAGGCGGCCAATCTCACCGGCAAGCCGCGTGGCCTGTCGTGGGCGTCCGGTTCCCTCGCGGGAGACATGGTGTTGTCGCGGGACCGTCACTCCCGACAACTCACTGGGTTGGTGGCGATGGACATTCACTTCGAACCAACGCCCGGCGGGAACATGGTAGATTGTGAGGCCGCCACAATCCCCCGGACGGTCACAGCCGTCTTTCACTTTATGCGGGGCGAATGGCTCACGGAAGGCCGTGCCATTTTCAACATGACGCCTGAACAAGTGTTGTCAACTTTTGACCGCACGAAAGACGAGACCGAAACTTTAGCCGCCGGAAGGAAAAGTTGAGGCATGAGGCGATTTTTGGGGGCGAGTCGAATTCTACTTGCCTAATATGGTAATAATGACGGACGTAGGGTTTCTCCAAGTCTTGGTTGTCTCAATAATCACAAAATTGACTCGGCACCCGAGTGATTGCCAACGCACATGCTCACATCGTCGCCTATCCGATACGCGGACCTCATTAGCGACCTGGGCCTGTTGACCAGTGAGCGGCAGGAAGAACTCGTCTCCCGGATGTACCCCCAGTGCCGGGATTGGAACATCCTGCTCTCCGAACTCGTCTACCGCGAGTGGCTGACGCCGTTCCAGGCGACG
This sequence comes from Zavarzinella sp., assembly GCA_043744795.1. Taxonomy (GTDB): domain Bacteria; phylum Planctomycetota; class Planctomycetia; order Gemmatales; family Gemmataceae; genus Zavarzinella. The sequence continues at coordinate 12,506 of JAYTTY010000421.1, forward strand.
ATGCTGGCCAAGGGGAAAGGGCGCGACCTGCGGTTGGGGTCGTACATCCTCCAAGAGCCGTTGGGCGAGGGGGGGACCGGCCGGATCTTCCGGGCCGAGCACGCCAAACTCCGCACGCCCGCCGCCCTGAAAATCCTCCGCCGCAGTCAGGCCAGGAACCCCGTCGCCGTCTCCCGCTTCCTCCGCGAAATCCGCGCCTTGGCCGCCCTGCGCCACCCGCACGTCGTCCACGCCTTCGACGCCGATTACGGCGGCGGCCGCGTGTACTGCGTGATGGAATACGTGCCGGGGACCGACCTCGGCCACGTCGTGCGGCAGCAGGGCGTTTTGCCGTGGGAAGTCGCCGCCCGGTACGCCTACCAGATCGCGCTGGCCCTCCAGTACGTGTCGAGCGTGGGCCTCATCCACCGGGACATCAAGCCGAACAACATCCAGGTGACGCCGGACGGCCGGGCCATCAAATTGCTCGACCTCGGGCTGGCCCGGTTCGAGCGGTGGGAACTGAATGAGGAAGACGCGGGCGTGACGCGGGTGGGCACCATGATCGGCACGCCGAACTACATCTCCCCGGAACAAATCCGCGACTCCCGGTCGGCCGACATCCGCAGCGACCTCTACGGCTTGGGCTGCACGCTGTACTTTATGTTGACCGGCCGCGCCCCGTTCGAATCGGCCGACGCCGTCACCGCCCTGCGCAAGCAACTGGTCGAAGAGGCCGTCCCGGTCGAGGCGATCCGGCCCGACATCCCGCCCCCGCTCGCCGCCATCGTCCGAACGCTCATGCAGAAGCGGCCGCGGGACCGGCACCAATACCCCGCCGAGACGGTGGCGGCGCTGCACCCGTTGGTGACGCCGGCCGGCGACACCATTAACGACGCGGCGTCCACGACCTGCACCGGAATGCCGGTGGTAACGCCGGACGCCGCGGCCGGCGAGCGGACCGCCGAGTTCCAGCTTCACGACCTCGATGTCCTCGATCAATCTTCCGTGGACCTCCGCTCCCGCAAGGAGCGGGTATACGCGGTCCTCGGCAAGATGCACTGGGCCATCGCCATGTTGATTGCCGGAATCGCCTTGGGCTTCGTGATGCGCGGCCAGTGAACCCCGTCAAAGGCCCATTTGCGTTGGCTGCCGCCCGCACACCCGTTACAATCGCTGTGATTGGATCGCGTGTGACGCAGGCGTATGGCGGCTTCCATGACGGAACTGGTGTTGCCGGTGTTTCCCCTGTTGCGGACCTTCCTAAGTGGGCCGCCGCAGGTCTGTACGCCCCGGCAAGTGGCGATCCGGACCGCGACGCAAGACTGGCTGAACAGTGACTGGCTGAGTGGCGCCGACGAGGCGACACTGCGCGGCCGTCTCCTTCCCTTCTACGAATGCGTCGTCGATCCCCCCCTGCATTGCGCGACGGTGTCCCGACGCGTGAGATTCCTGCGGTTCGGCCTGAATCACCTGTCGGGCGGCACGGATTCGCCCGGCGTGAAACTCGACCGCTGCGTATCGCCGAAGGGGCCGTACTTCCAAGCCGGCTTCGGCATGCAATTCTGGACGGCAATCCTCCAAGCGACCGACTCGGCACGCTTCCCCGCGTGGACGCCGAACACGGCGGCGGCGATGGCCCGCCTGAAACTCGGCAAGCGGTCCAACCGAGAGACGCCCGGCCAACAGTACGCCCGTTTGGTCGTGCTGGCCGACGAACTTCGGACTGCCGAACCGACGATGACCGGCTTCCAAGTGGACGACTTCCTCGACGCGGTCGCCGTCATGCACGGGCGGGAACTGACGTTGCAGCCGACGCCTGCTTCAAAAACGCTGGAAGACCTCGCCCGCACCGTCCGCACGAAGTACCCGCTGCGGGAACGGCTCAAAGCCCACCGGCAATCGGAAGCCGTCATCCGGGAAGAACTCACGCGGGCGGTCGTCGCCGAGGAGGTGTCCGAGATTCGCCGCGTGCTGACCGGCGCCGACGTGCCGAACGCTTCCGTCCACGACGACGCCTTGCTGGACGTGGTCCGCGCCCTGTGGACGACGGACTTCCCCGAGGAATTGCTGACGGACGTGTGGGGGTCCGGCCCGCTGTTGGGCGTCGGCCTGTCCTTCCCGGTCGCCGTCCTTCACTTGCGGGACGCGGACGACTTCCCGCCGTGGGACGCCGTGACCCGGCACGGCCTCGCTTCGCTGGATGACGGCTACAACCCGCTCGGCCCGCCCGCGGAGGGGTATCGGCTTTACCGCGAGGCGTGCGACGAACTGCGCCGCCGCTTTCGGCTGCACCCGCTGGAAGTCCCCGACCTCTTCCGCATGGCCGCCCAGCCGCCGGACTCGATTCGAAGGCCCGGCCCGAACTTCCACGGCTTCTGCGCGGACACGTTCCGCTTCCTTGACGAACTGACCGTACACAACCGCCGCGAGTGGATGGCCGATCACCGCGCCCGTTACCACTTCGCGGTGCGAGAGCCGCTCGGCGAACTCTGCACGGCCCTCGCGGCGCGGTACGTGCAACCGCTGTTAAACGCCCCGCACGGCTGGGACTTGGAGACGGACGCCCGCACGGGCAAGGCCCTTTCCAGTGTGACCCGCAACGACCACGGGCAAAGCCAGCCCTACGAGACGGCCCAGTGGATTACGTTCTACCGCCGTAGTCAGCAGACCAAGCGGGACGACGTGCAACTCTTCGTGCGCGTGGACGCGGCCGGCGTCGCCTGCGGGCTGAAACTCGGCCGGCGGGCGCGGGACGCCGGCAAGCGGTTCCGGGCCAACATCCAGCAGCACGCGGAACTGCTGTTCCGCCGCTTGCACGCCGCCCACGCCTTCACGGCCTGCGAATTCCTTGACGATGCCGGGCAACCCATCCGCATGGAAGCGCCGGCCGACCTGCGGCGGTGGGCGACCGGCAAGAATCTGGTCGCCGAGCGGCGCATCCCGCGCGAGTCGCCGCTGCTCCGCTGTGACGACCTCGTCGGCGAGATCATGCTGACGTTCCACAAGGTGCTCCCCGCGTACCGCTGCGGGGTGGACGACGCCCCACAAGAGTGGCTGGCCAAGCCGGCGCCGATGTACGCGGCCACGAACTTCCTCGCGGACACGCGGCTCGACGCCCAATGGCTGGAGACGGCGACCTCGTTGCTGGGCATGAAGCGGCAACTGATTTTGCAGGGCGTGCCCGGCACGGGGAAGACGCACGTGGCCCAACGGCTGGCCCGGCTGCTCACGAACGGCGACGAGAGCCGCGTCCGGCTGGTGCAGTTCCACCCGGCGTATAGCTACGAGGAATTCGTCGAGGGTTTGAAGCCGAAGACCGTGGAAGTGAACGGCCGCAGTGAGGTGACCTACCCGGTGGAAGAAGGCGTCCTCTGCCAGTTCGCCCGCCTCGCCGCCGCCCGGCCGGGGGAGAACTTTGTCCTCGTGGTGGACGAGATCAACCGCGGGAACCTGCCGCGCATCTTCGGCGAGTTGCTGTACCTGCTCGAGTACCGGGAACACGAAATCGTGTTGCCGTACTCGCGCCGGCCGTTCCGGTTGCCGCCGAACTTGTACGTGGTCGGCACGATGAACCTCGCGGACCGCTCGGTGGCGGCCGTCGATCAGGCGCTGCGGCGGCGGTTCAGCTTCGTGGAAATGGCCCCGAGCCGCGCGATTCTGGAACACTGGTTGGCCGACCACCCGGCGAAAGACCCGAAACTCGCCACGGCGACGGCTGACTTGTTCGAGGCGGTCAACCGGCAACTCCACGACGACGCCGGGCCGGGGAACCAAGTCGGGCACAGCTACTTCATGGTCCCGGACTTGGACCTGCCGCGATTGCGCCGGGTGTGGGAACATCATGTTCGCCCACTGCTGGCGGAGTACCTCGGCCACCAACCGCAGCGGTTGGCCCGGTACGAACTGGACCGATTTTTGAAGGCCCGGCCCGGTTCGTAGAACAGGTGAATACGTCCCTTGTGCCGACCGGAGGACCGGGTACCGCATGGCCGACACGTCCGACCCGACCCTTCTGAACCCGCGCCGGCCGGGGGGCGACGCCGCCCCCCGGCCGGACTTGTCCGGCCGCACCCTCGGCGACTTTGAACTGGTGCGCCAAATCGGCGTCGGCGGCATGGGGCAGGTGTACCTCGCCCGGCAAAAGAGCCTCAAGCGCCAAGTCGCCGTCAAGATTCTGAACGCCGAACTGGCGGCCAACACGACAGCCTTGCAGCGGTTCCAGGCCGAGGCCGAGGCCGTCGCCAGCGTCACGCACGCGAACATCGTGCAGGTGTACGCCATCGGCGAGGCGGGCGGCCTGCACTACATGGCCCTCGAATACGTCGAGGGCCGCAACCTGCGGGACTTCTTCGAAAAGAAGGGCATCCCCGCCGTGCCGGCCGCCTTGGAGATCATGGCGCAGGTGGCCGCCGCCCTCGACCGGGCCGGGGAGTTGGGCTTCGTCCACCGAGACATCAAGCCGGAGAATATCCTGCTCTCCAAGAAGGGGGAAGTGAAGGTCACGGACTTCGGCCTGTCCCGGTGCTTCGGGACGGAAGCGCCGGTGAACTTGACGGCCAGCGGCGTGACGATGGGCACGCCCTTGTACATGTCTCCGGAGCAGGTGCGCGGCCAGGCGGTCGACCCGCGGTCGGACATTTACTCCTTCGGCGTGACGTGCTACCACATGCTGGCCGGCGAGCCGCCGTTCACGGGGGCGACGGCCTTCGACGTGGCCCTGCAGCACGTCCAGAACGAGCCGCGCCCGTTGTCCGCGTTGCGGCCCGACCTGCCGGCCGACGTGGCCGGCCTCGTCCACAAAATGATGGCCAAGCGCCCGGAAGACCGCCACCAGACGGCCCGAGAAATCTTGGCCGACTTGGCGAAACTGCGGGGCGGCGAACGCCTAAATTTGCCCGCCGGCGCCGGGCTGGCCGGGCTGGTCACGTCGGCGACGGCCAACGGCGCCCTGGCCGGCTTGCCGACGCAGCTCAACACCACGACGACGGCGGCCGAGAAAAGACGCATTGGCCGGTGGCTGATGCTGGCCGGCTTGACCCTCGCCGCCGTGGCCGGCGGCGCGGCGGTCCATTGGGCGCGGACGCCGCCGGCGCCAAAAATTGACCCGCTGGCCGCCCTTTCGGACACGGACCCGGCGCCCGAACTTCTGCGCGAGCGGGAACTCCGCAAGCTTGTCGCCGACCGCACGGTGAAGGTCGAAGTCGCCACGGACGCGCTGCTCGAATTGGCGCTCATCATGGTGAAGGAGCGGCGGTTCGACGAGGCGGCAAAACTGTTTGAACTGGACGGCATCCGCAAACTGGGGGCATTCGAAATCGGCGTGAAAGAGCCGGCCCGATACAGGGACCAGTTCCAAATCATGGCCGGGGCCGGGAAGGCCGTCGTCCTCGCGTGGCAGGACATGCCCGAGGCGTCCAACGAGGAGTTTTTGAAGTTGTTGGGGGAGTTCCCCCCCGTCACGAAACTGGACAAGCCGGAGGCCAAGCTGAAACCCAACGTGGTCCGCGGCCAGTTGGAACTGTTCTTCGTGCGCAATACCGCCGGGCCGACGTGGCGAAAGGCCGTCAACGAAGCCTTGGACCGCAACGCCAAGAACCTCGGCGGCAAGTTGCCGGACGGCCTAAACCGCCTGCGGTTCATCCCGGCCAAAGGTGTGATGCCGAAAGCGTAACGCAAGTGGGCTTGTTCATTGCTTGGCGAGCCACGCCACCGTTTGCTTCACCCCGTCTTCCAACGTCGTCGCCGGCGCGGAATAGCCCGCGGCGAGGAGCTTGCCCATCGCGGCCTTCGTGAAGTTCTGGTACTTGCCCGCGAGGTCGGCGGGCATGTCGATGAACTTGATGACCGGCTCCCGGCCCATCGCGGCGAAGGTCGCTTTCACCAAGTCCAGGAACGTCCGCGGCGTTCCGGTGCCCGAGTTATAGACGCCGCCGGGGGCAGTGTTCTTCCACAGCCAGACCATGTGATCGACGCAGTCGCCGACAAACACGAAGTCCCGCGTCTGCCCGCCGTCCGGGTACGCCGGGTCCGTGGAGCGGAACAACTTCATCTCGCCGGTGCGGCTGATCTGACCAAATGCCTGCCACACGACGCTGGCCATGCGGCCCTTGTGCGTCTCGCGCGGGCCGTAGACGTTGAAAAACTTTAGCCCGGCCCATTTCGGCGGCGCCGGCTTCTTGACCGCCACTTCGGCCAATGCCCAGATGTCGAAGTCGTTCTTGCTCTTGCCGTACAGGTTCAGCGGCGTCAATTCCGTGGGCGGAGTCCGGTCATCAAATCCTTTCGAGCCGTCCCCGTAAGTCGCCGCGGAGGAGGCGTAAAAGTACGGGCAGACATGGCGGGTACACCACGCCCAGAGCGTTTGGGTATAGCCGACGTTGTTCTTCGCCAGGTAGCCCCAGTCCTCTTCCGTGGTGGAACTACACGCCCCGAGGTGGAAGACCGCGTCCAGCGATTTGATCTCGCCGGTCAGGGCCGTGAGGAACCGCTGGTGGTCCATGAACCGGAAGCGGTCCAGCCCGACCCAGTTGGCCACTTTCGCCGCCGTGATCGGGTGATCGACGAGCAGCAGTTCGTGCCCGTCCGCGGCCAGCCGGTGGGCCAGGTTGGAGCCGATGAATCCCGCCGCCCCGGTAATCGCGATCACGATGACCCCTCCAAAACCGTTTAACCGCCAAGACGCCAAGGACGCCAAGAAGAGAAATT
>JAYTTY010000422.1:0-4927 GCA_043744795.1 Zavarzinella sp.
AACAATTTCCAAACGAAATTTCCGCGTGACTGTCCGCTGCGAAGTCGTTTGCAAGATAATGCCTGAGAAGGGCTTGGATCGAAGCTCAGGCGAGTGTAGATCACCCTTTGACACGCAATTCCCCTCTCCAATCGCATGTCTGGCGGTTGCCGACCGGTCTTCCGTGCCGCCATCGGAACTCCCCTACACAAGGCTCCCGCCATGACTCGGAACAACCGTATTCGCCTGCGCCTCGAATCGTTCGAGGCCCGCCTCGCGCCCGCCGTCCTCATCGCCGGCAACGGCCTTAGCGCCACGTTCTTCGATGTCGATGGCGACAAGATCACCGTCGCCGTCACCGCCGGCACGCTGGCGGCCGGCAACTTCACCACGCTCCCGACCGGCTCGGGCGATCAATTGCAAACGATCAACCTCAGCGGCGGCGGCTTCGACGGCGTGAACCTCACGGTCAGCGTCGTCCCTGTTTCTGGCGGCAACGGGCTGGCGAACGTCGGTTACATCAACTCGACCGGGCACGACCTCGGCAACGTCACGGTCAAAGGCGATCTCGGCCAGATCGACGCGGGCAGCTTCAGCGGTACCCTTCCGGCCGTCAACGCGCTGACCGTCAACTCGCTCGGCCGGCTGGGCACGGACACGCAAGTGGGCGGCGACCTGCAAAGCGACATCCACGGCAAGCTCGGCAAGCTCACGGTGACGACCGACGTCGCCGGCGCGTTCGTCAATGTCACGGGCGTGATCGGGCCGGTCATCATCCACGGCTCGCTCCTCGGCGGCACGACCGTCAACAGCGGCAAGATTTTCAGCTCCGACGACATGGGGGCGGTGACGATCGACCACAACGTGCAGGGCAACACGGGCGACGACTCCGGGTACATCACCAGCGGCGGCAAGATGGGCGCGGTCATCGTCCACGGGTCGATCCTCGGCGGCTCCGCCTTCTTCAACAGCGGGGCGATTTCCAGCGGCGACAACATGGGCGGGGTGACGGTCGGCCACAACGTGCAGGGCAATTCGGGGTATCATTCGGGGGTCGTCACCAGCGGCGGCAAACTCGCGGGCGTCCACATCTTCGGCTCGCTCATCGGCGGGTCGAACGGCGCGGTCGGCGCCATCGTCTCCAACGGCGCGATTTACAGCGCCGGCAACATGGGCAAAGTGACGATCGGCCACGACGTGCAGGGCGGCGATGCTACGGGATGCAAGTCCGGGGTCATCTTCAGCGGCGGCACGTTGGGCGTGGTCGGGGGCGTGAACATCGCCGGCTCGCTGATCGGCGGGGCCGACTGCTTCTCCGGCTCGATTCGCAGCATCGGCGACATGGGCATGGTGACAATCAGCCACGACGTTACCGGCGGCAGCATCACCAGCGCGTCCTTGGGCGAACTGTGCCGGTCCGGCTCCATCGAGAGCATGACCGGCCGGATTGCGGGCGTGTACGTCGGCGGTTCGATCGTCGCCGGCATTGACGAGAGCAGCGCCTTCGCGCTGACCGAAAACGCCACCGTCCGCGCCGCGGACGACATCGGCTCGGTCTACGTCGGGGGCAGCCTCACCGGTCACGGCGACACCGGCTTCGGCGGGTCGCCCGTCGTCATCATCGGCCGCGGCCGCCACACGCAGACCACGACCGACTTGGCCATCGGCCCCGTCACCGTCATGGGCCGGGTCGAGTTCGCCAACATCCTCGCCGGCTACGACCTCTTCACCCTCGCCGCCGTCAATCCCGACGCTCAGATCGGCGCGGTGAAGGTGTACGGCGACTGGGCCGCGAGCAATCTGGTGGCCGGGGTGACGAACTTCGGCGCGGACGGCATCGCCGGCGGCACGGGCGCCAACCAGGACAACATCAACTACGGCGACGCCCACGACGTGACCGTCGGCACGGGCAACCCGGCCATCATCTCGAAGATTGCCAGCGTCATGATCGGCGGCCAGGTCTACGGCACGCCCGCCAGCGTGAGTTCCGCCGACCACTTCGGCATCGTTGCCCAACATGTCGTCTCGCTGAAAATCGGCGGCTTCACGATCGGGCTGACGGCCAACGCGCTCAATGACAACCTCGTCATCGGCCAGACGGGCGACATGAACGTTCACGAAGTCTGACCGTCCCACCGCGCGAAGTTGGCCAGCAACTGGTCGGTGCAGCGGTCCCAGTCGAATTGGCTGGCGTGCCGGACGCAGGCGGCCGGGTCGCCGGTCATCAGGGCGAGTTTGACGGCCGTCGCCAAGTCGGCGTGCAGGGCGCCGACGCGGGGGGCCGTCACCACGTCGATGGGGCCGATTACCGGGTAGGCGGCGACGGGGACGCCGCAGGCCATCGCTTCGATCATCACCAAGCCGAAGGTGTCCGTCTTGCTGGGGAAGACGAACACGTCCGCGTTGGCGTAGGCCGCCGCGAGGGCAGCCTCGCGGCGGTAGCCTAGGAATACCGCCTTCGGGAACGCCCGCTGCAATTGTTCGCGGACCGGGCCGTCGCCCACGATCACTTTCGTCCCGGCCGTGTCGGCCGTCAAAAACGCCTCGATGTTCTTTTCTTTGGAGACGCGGCCCGCGTAGAGTTGGATGGGCCGCGGGTAGTCAAAGGTCTTCGGCCGGGGGTAAAAGAGCGTCAGGTCCACGCCGCGGGACCAGCGGGCCATGCGGCCGAAGCCGCGGGCCTTCAAGTCCCGCTCCAGCGTCGGCGTGGACACCAGCACGCAACACGACGCCGCGTGGAACCAGCGCATGTAGCGGTACGTCCAGCGGGCGGGGACGCGGGCGAGGTGTTCCAGGAATTCCGGGAAGCTGGTATGGTAGGACGTGGTGAACGGCCGGCGGTTCCGCACGCAATAGCCGCGAACCGACAAGCCGACCGGCCCCTCCGTGGCCACATGGACCACATTCGGCCGGAAGTCGTGGATGAAACTGGCGACCACCCGCCGCGACGGGACCGCCAGCCGAATCTCCTTGTACAGCGGCGCGGCGACGTTCGGGAACAGCCCCGGCTCGATGACGGCCACCGTGTGCCCGCGCCCGCGCAGTTTGGCAATGCTGGTCTCCCACGACCGCACGACGCCGTTGACTTGCGGCCGCCAGGCGTCCGTGGCGAGCAGGATTCTCAGGGGCGCCGAGTCTTGATTCACGGGAGTCACCGATGAGCGAACCGGACAAGCGGCAGCTTCGAGAGTTGAAGCGGGCCAAGAAAAAGCGGGGCAACAAGCACCGCCGCCAGGGACTCGACAAGCAACTCCGCACCGACCCGGAAGTCGCCCACGAGGCCGAGGAGACGTTTGGGCGCCACTCCTCGGAGGGGCTGAACGGGATGGATCAGGACGCGACCCGACGGCCTGAATGACCTTGTCAGGCGGCCGGTTTTGTCTTCGTTGGAGTCCCGGCTTCAGCCGGTCTGCGGCGAGCGGTCGCCTCATGCGGGTGACAGCCATTTGATGGTGAGAGCCGCGCAGACCGGCTGAAGCCGGGACTCCAACGAAGACAAAACCGGCCACCTGACACCGGGCGGCTCGTTTGGTCATTGGTCATTTTCCCACCTTCACAGCCACCAACTTCTTCCCGTCCCGCACGAACAGCAGCCCCCCGCTCAACGCTGGCAGCGCCCGCACGGGCGCATCCAACACGCTCACCCGCGCGAGTTCCTTGTATTCCTTCGGGCTGGGGTCGATCAACACCACGTCACCGTTCGCGGGGGTGGCGACCAACATCCCGTCGGCGGCGATGAGGCCGGCAGAGCCGAAGCCGTCTTTGGACCACTTCACCTTGCCCGTGTCCCACTCCACGCAGCGCAGGCGCGGGGGCGCCGGGCTGTCCTGCCGGCCGTCGGCGCCGTAGAGGTGGCCGTCAATGAGGACGGGCGTGCTGTAGTGGCTGGAGATGGCCTCGTCGTTGCTCCACACTTCCTTGAGGCCGGTCTTCGTCCCCTCCAACATGACGGCCCCGGTGCCGTAGGACGTGGTGATGAACATGCGGTCCTTGGCCACGATGGGGGTGGCGGCGTTCACGGAGGCGTTGATGCGCGGCCGCCACGGGTGTTGATACTTGACGGCGCCGTCTTTGGGACTGACCGCCAGGAGGCCGGCCCGCGTGAAGAAGACGGCCAACTCCTCGCCGGCGACGGTGGCCGTCACGGGGGACGAGTAGCTCACGCCGTCGGCGCTGGCCTTCCAGAGTTCCTTGCCGGTCGCCGGGTCGAAGGCCACCACGCCGGCCTTCTTGGCGCCGACGTTGATGAGCAGCTTGCCCGCCACGACTATCGGCGACGTGGCGACGCCGAAGTACCCCTTGGGGACCTCGTAATCCTCGTTGATGTTCCGCGTCCAAATCGGCTTGCCGGCGGCGAAGTCCCACGCGCTCAGTTGGCCGTTGGCCCCGAGCGTCGTCACCCGGCCCTCTTCAATCAACGGCGTGGAGCGGGGGCCGTCGTCGAAGTCGAAGTCGTCCCGGTACTTGCTGCGATAGGTTTGCTTCCAGACGGGCTTCCCGGTGGCCGCCTCCAAGCACTCCACGACCTCGTCGGCCTCAACGCGGTGGAACAGGATTAACTTCCCGTCCCGCACCACCGGCCCGGCCCACCCGGTGCCGACGGCCATCTTCCACACGACGGTCGGCCCAGTAGCCGGGAATTCCCGGAGCAGCCCCGTCTCCGCGGAATGGCTGTCCCGCGCCGGCCCCAAGTGCTGCGGCCAGTCAGCGCCGGCGAGCAGGGGGAGCAGTAGGAAGGGGATGAAGCGGGACATGGCTGGCGGCCTCCGTGGGGGGAGGGTTGTTATAGGGGGAGCAAATGACCAAGCCCCAATGACCAATGACCAATTTCTGAACGAGCCGCCTTACATAAGCGGCCGATTTTGTCTTCGTTGGAGTCCCGGCTTTAGCCGGTCTTCGGCGAGCGGTCGCCTCATGCGGGTGACAGCCATTTGATGGTGAGAGCCGC
>JAYTTY010000423.1:0-19168 GCA_043744795.1 Zavarzinella sp.
CACAGAGAGCACAGAGGAAAGCCAAAACCGAGGAAAGGCATGATGAAAATGTCTTCTCTCTTCTCGTCTTTCCTCTGTGCTCTCTGTGTCCTCTGTGGTTCAAACTCTTCTCATCGGCCTTGATCCGTGGTTCTTCCGTGTTCGTTCCGTGGCCGAAATGCCTTTTGCATGTTGACTATTTGAAACTTGGAGTTCTGATGCCCAGAGAAATCGTCCACACGGGCCGCAAAATCAAAGTCGCCGTGGACACCAGCGTCGGCCCGAACGGCGAAACGATTCGGCGGGACATGATCCTGCACCCCGGGGCCGTGGTCATCCTTCCCGTGATCGACCGAGACCACATCTGCATCCTGAAAAACTTCCGGTTCGTGATCGGGGAAACTTTGTGGGAAATCCCGGCCGGGACGCTGGAGCCGGGGGAGCCGATCCGCGAGGCGGCCGAGCGGGAACTGTTGGAGGAGACCGGGTACACCGCCAAGAAGTGGACGTACTTGGATTACCTCTACGCTTCTCCAGGCGTCATGGACGAAAAGCTGCACCTGTTCGTGGCCGAAGACCTCACCCCCGGCCCGTCGCGCCCGGAGGCCGACGAGCAATTGGAACCCGTGACGCTGGCGTGGGCCGACGCGTTGAACATGGCGCTGGACGGGACGATCAAGGACGCCAAGACGATCACGGCGCTGCTTTTGTGGGACCGACGGCGTGGGTAATACCCGTCCGCCCGAACCCCTTTCGCCGGTTGCCGAACGGGGGTTTTCCCGTTAAGTTAACCCGATTGTTCGGCGAATTCACCCAGTGCAGTGAGAAGGAGACCCGCATGGCGGGACGTAAAAAGGCCGCTCGTCCGGACGACGAGGAGCCGGAAAAGGTCGAAGACGTCGAGGCGGACGACGACGAGGATGACGAGGACGAGGACGAAGACGAGGACGAGGAGGCCGAGGAGGGCGAGGAGGCCGCCGAGGAAGAAGCCCCCGCCGACGACGACGACGACGCGGGCGACGACGACGACGACGACGAGGAAGGCGGCAAGAAGAAGAAAAAGAAGGCCAAGGCCAAGGCCAAGGCCAAGCCGAAGAAGGCCCCGGCCAAGCGGGCGCGGGCGTCCAAGAAGGCCGTCCGGCAGAAGGCCGTCTGGGTGGTGCTGGACAATTCCAGCAAGGAACTGGAGACCTTCCCGTTCAACCAGAAAGCCGAGGCCGAGCAGTTCTTGGCCACGAAGTCCGAAGACAAGAAGGGGCTGTACCTCCAAATGCGGAAGGTCAACCTCGTTGAGGAGTGACGGCGAATTCCCCGCCCAAACAAAAAAGCCCGCGGCTCTTTCGCCGCGGGCTTTTTTGTCGGCCGCCCCGCCGGCGGTCAGCCGTTTTCCGTCACCTTCACCGTCTGCTTTTCGCGGAGCAGTTGCTCCAGCGGCCCCATCTTGAACCCGATCAGCGCGACGTTCGGCATCACGATCTCATGCCGGTCGGCCCCGGCCGTCCGCACCGTCAAGTCCCCGGACCCGAAGCCGAGGAAGATGTGCCGGAACCAGTCGTCCCGGTGCTTCTCCACGGTCATGCCCATCGTGTCGTACACCTTCTCCCGGCCGCCGATCTGCTCGCACACGCGGATCTGGCCGGGCATGAAGATGATGTAGGAGCGGTTGTCGAACACAAAGGTCGCCATGGCCCAGGCGACGAAGACCACCGTGCCGAGCATCAGGTATCCGGCCATGTTGATGAATACGTGCAAACCGTACAGCGCGGCGAAGATGTCGTCCCACCACCCGAACAGGCTGACGAACAGCGACCCGGTGACGATCAGGATGACCGCAACGAGCGACCACAGGCCTCGCAGCGGCACGTTGGTGATGATGATGACCAAGCACAACAGGATCAGGTACGACGGCCCCATCCACGACTTGCTGCTGACGCGCGGGTTGAACTGGTACTTGTTGTTCCCCTCGACCGGGGAAATGATCTTGTTGGACTCGTGCACAGTGCTGTTCGGAATGTGGATTGTCGAGTTGGCGACCGGCTCCCGTTCGATGACGAGGACGGCCGACGCCGGCAGGATGGCCAACCGGCTGTTCTCCATCAGCGTCCACAGGGCGAAGATGAACCCGAACAGCCAGATCGGCCACCAGTAAAAGAGGTGGGAGTGGCTGACGATGCGGATTTCGCGGGCCTCGTTCGAGGCGGGAGAAAGCGGGGCCGGCTGGTCCGGCGACGGAATGGACATGAGTTTTTCGCCCTGGAACAGAGGGATCAGTTGGACTTAGGAATATCAGGCGGTTCGCCGCCCGGCGCGGAATATTCGTATTTTTTCCGAGTGCGGCAGGCAGATGAAAGCATTTTAAGCCACGGGTCGGACGCGGATGAGACACGGATAAAGGCGGAAGAGAAGAGAAGAACTTCACCACAGAGGACACAGAGAGCACAGAGGAAAACCAAAACCGAGGAAAGGCATGATGAAAATGTCTTCTCTCTTCTCGTCTTTCCTCTGTGCTCTCTGTGTCCTCTGTGGTGAAGTTCTTTTGCTTTTGCCTTTGTCTTTATCCGTGTTCGATCCGTGGCTAAAAATGCTTTCTTCTTGACAGCCTTCAACTGCAACCCTTAATCCCCGCGTCGTGCTTCGGGTTGGAGACGTCCACGTACACGTCGCCGTCTTGGACCGTCACCGGGTAGCAGCCGATCTTGATTTTCGGGTTGTCGGCCCACGCCCCGTCGCTCAGGCGGAACCGCCAGTAATGCCACGGGCAGGTGACGACGCCGTCTTCCACCACGCCGCCGGACAGCGGGGCGCCGGCGTGCGGGCACACGTCGTCGATGGCGAAGAAGCTTTCGCCGACGCGGAAAAGGGCGATGCTCTTGCCGTGGCCCTGCAAGACCTTGGGGTCGTCTTCCGAGATGTCGGCGGCCGGGCCGACCTTTAGGAGGTTTGCCATCTTTCAGATTCGCCGTGAGTGCCTTCCGTCCGCTCTGCCCGTATTGTAACCACCAGCCCCCGCCCGCGTCCCGCCGGATGGACCCGAATGCTGGAAGTGGAAGCCAAGTTTCGCCTGCCCGACCCGACCGCGTTTCGGCGGCGGCTGGGGGAATTGGCCGCGGTTCCCCTCGGCGAACACACCGAAACCGACATTTACCTAAACGCCCCCGACCGCGACTTCGCCCGGACGGATGAGTCCCTGCGCCTGCGCGTCGGCGGGCTGGGGACCGTCCTCACGTACAAGGGGCCGAGGCTGGACCGGGCCACGAAGACGCGGGTGGAGTGCGAAGCGGCCGTCCCCGCCGGGCCGGACCACACCAGGCAAACCTTGGAACTGCTCGCCCACTTGGGCTACCGCCAAGTCGCCGAGGTCCGCAAAAATCGACGAATACACGAACTGCGGCGTAACTCTTTCCTCGTTCACGTCTGCGAGGACGACGTGGAGAAGGTCGGCCGGTTCGTGGAAATCGAAATCCTGATCCCCGGCGAAGGGGATTACGCCGCCGCGACCGCGACGCTGACCGCCTTGGCGGCCGACCTGCGGCTAACCGACCCGGAGCCGCGGTCGTACCTCGAACAACTCCTCGGCCGCACCACCGTCCCCGGCGGGGAGAAGTAATGCTGACGCCCGTAGCCGAGAGCATCGCGGAAGTCCGACGGCTCGTCGGCGAGGCCAAGGCGGCCGGCCGCCGAGTCGGCTTTGTCCCGACGATGGGCGCCTTGCACGCCGGGCACACGTCCCTGATCCGGCAGGCCCGGCTGGAGACGGACTTCGTCGTCGTCTCGATCTTCGTGAACCCGACGCAGTTCGGCCCGGCCGAGGACTTCGGCAAGTACCCCCGCACGCTCGAAGAAGACCGGCAACTCAGCACGGCCGTCGGCACGGACCTAATCTTCGCCCCCGATGCCGCGACCATGTACCCGCCGGGGGCGACGACGTTCGTGGAAGTCCCCGCCCTGCAAGATGGCCTTTGCGGCGACCGCCGGCCGGGTCACTTTCGCGGCGTGGCGACGGTCGTGCTGAAACTTTTCAACATCGTCGCCCCGGACGTGGCGTACTTCGGCCAGAAGGACTACCAACAGGCCCGCGTGCTTCAGCAGATGGCGGAAGATCTCAACGTGCCGGTGGCCGTCACGATTTGTCCGACGGTCCGCGAGCCGGACGGCCTCGCCATGAGTTCCCGCAATCGCTACTTGTCGCCCGCGGAGCGCGCCCACGCCGTCTGCCTGTCCCAAGCCTTGGAGCACGTCCGGGCGATGGTGACCGCCGGGGAGCGGCACGTCAACACGCTGCTCCGCCAGATGGTGGACGTGCTGGAACAGACTCCCGGCGTCCGGCTCGACTACGCGGAAATCCGCGACGCCAAGACGCTGCACCCCGTCGGCGTCGTCGAGCGGCCGGCCGTCGTGGCGGTGGCCGCCTTCCTCGGGGCCACCCGGCTCATCGACAACCTCATCCTGACCCCTTAATCGCAGGCCGTCATGCCCCACCCGTTATTCGGCCCGGAACTGCGGTTCATGCTCTTGGACGGCAACACGGCGGGGATGAAGGCGTTCGTCGAGACGCTCAACCCGGCAACCGTGACCGACGCCTTGGTCGATGACCGGATTTCCGTCGAGCAAGTGTGGACCGTCCTCGGCACGGCCGAACCGCGAAAACAGGCCCTGATCTTCGAATACTTCCCCATCGAGATGCAGGTGAAGCTGGCCGTCGGCGCCGGCCGGCCGCAGATGGCGAAGTTGATCGAGTTGATGTCCTCCGACGACCGGGTGGACTTGCTCCGGAAACTCCCGGACCAGGTGTCGGAAGCCCTGTTGCGGCTCGTGGACGACGCCGACCGCCGCGACATCGCCAAGCTGTTCCAGTACGCGGAAAACACGGTCGGCTCGCTCATGACGACCGACTACGCATGGATCCCCGCCGGCCTCACCGCCGGGCAGGCCATCGACCGCCTGCGGCAGCAGGCCCCCGACCGCGAGACGATTTACTACATCTTCGTCGTGGACGAGGGGACGCGGAAACTCCTCGGCGTCCTGTCCCTGAAGAACCTCGTGCTGGCCGACCGCGGCACGCCGGTCCGGCAATTGACGGACACCGGCGACATCGTCAAGCTGAAGGCGTCCGACGACCAAACGGTCGCCGCGGACGTGCTGGCCAAGTACGACTTGCTGGCCGTCCCGGTGCTGGACGACGACGGCCGCCTGGTCGGCATCGTCACGCACGACGACGTGTTGGACGTGGTCGAGCGCGAGGCCACGGAGGACATGCAGAAGCAGGCCGCCGTGGGGCCGCTGACCGGAAATTACCTCGAAACGGGCTTCTTCACCATTTGGCGGAAGCGGGCGCTGTGGCTGTCCGTCCTGTTCGTCGCGGAACTCGGCACGTTCACCGTGATGTCCTTCTTCGAGGACGCATTGGCGACGATTTTCGTGCTGTCCCTGTTCATCCCGCTGTGCCTCTCGACCGGGGGCAACTCCGGGTCGCAGGCGGCGACGCTCATCACGCGCTCGATGGCGCTGGGGCACGTCAAAGTCGGCGACTGGTTCCGGGTGTTGAAGCACGAGTTGGTGATGGGGCTAATCCTCGGGCTGACGCTCGGCGTCATCGGCTTCCTGCGCGGGGCGGCCACGTCGGCCGACCTGCGGAGTGCGAAAAAGGAGGCGGCCCTGCCGGTCGAAGTGGTGGCCGACGAGCCGCTGGCCCGCGACGCGGCCGGCCGGTACGTCGTCCCGGCCGGCACGGAGGTTGCCGTGCGGGAGCCGGTAAAGACGGTGACGACGCTGACGGTGCCCGACGCTTCCGCCGCCGTGACGCCGACGGCGCGGGACGGCCGGACGGCGTACACGTTCCCGGCCGGGACCGTCAGCGAAACGGAGACGGTCGGCCGCTGGCGGTTCGCCTTGGTGATCGCCCAGTCCGTGGCGTTCATCTGCCTGTGGGGGACGCTCATCGGGTCTATGCTGCCGCTGATCTTCCACCGCTTCGGCATCGACCCGGCCTACGCGTCCAGCGCGTTCGTCGCCACCTTCGTGGACGTGACCGGCATCCTGGCGTACTTCTCCATCGCCAGCCTGTACTTGATGTGACCGCCCGGCCTCCGAAAAGCGGCCCCCCGCCCATACACTGTCTCTAGGAAGCCGGCGGCCCCGTGGCGGACCCATGACGAATCCCCCCGCGTTGTTCAGTCTGTTCGGGCGCGCGGTCCGGACCCACTGGACGGTCGGCCTCACGTTCCCGCTCGTGGCCGCCTACGGCCTCGCCACCGAGTCGGCTTTTTCGGCGGTCTACTACCCGGCGCTGGCGCTGGCGGCCTTCGCCTGCGTGGCCCTTCAAGCCTTCGTCAACGCCGCCACCGCGGCGCAGTACGGCGTGGGCACGCGGGACGTGGTTCTCTTCCCGTTCTGGGCGACCGTCCGGTACGCGGCCGTCAGCGAGCGGCCGTGGCAGGAAATTTACCTCGCGGCCGCCGGGCCGCTCGCGCACGGGGTTCTCGCCGCGGTCATGCTCTTGGGCTTGCGTCAGTCCGGGCACAGTGCCGCGTACCCGGCCCCCGGGCAATACGACTTCGGGGCGGCGTTCCTCGCCCACCTCGGCTGGTGCAATCTGCTGCTGGCCTTGCTGCACCTGTTCCCGGCGTTGCCGCTCGGCATGGGCCAATTGTTCCGGGCGGCGCTGTCCATGACCACCGGCCGCCTGCACGCCACGGAGACCGCGTGCCACCTCAGCGCCATCGGGGCGTTGACGCTGTTGCTCGTCGGCCTCGTCTGGCTCCACTCCCCTCTCTTGGCGTGCTTGGCCGCCTCCCTGTACCTGTCCAGCCAAGAAGACTTGGGCCGCACGCGCTACTTCGCCTCGATCACGGCCGACCGCCACGACGTGGCCGCGGAGCCGGTCCCGCCCGTGCTGATCCCGCTGGACCAAGTCGTGGACGCCGGCTGCCGCCCGCCGGAGCCGCGCTTCACCGGCTTCACGTGGAACCGCAAGACCCGCCTGTGGGTCCAGTGGCTCGAAGGCCGGGCCGTCGGGGCGAACGCCTTGGTGGGGGACTGATGGAAGCGGTCGCCGAGTTCCGGGGCGTGTCCCACCGCATCGGCGGCCACGACGTGCTGCGGGACATTTCCTTGGCCGTGCCCGCCGGGCAGACGGTGTGCGTCGTCGGCGAAAGCGGGTGCGGCAAAACCGTCTCGCTGAAGTTACTCGTCGGCCTGATGACCCCGACCGCCGGGGGCGTTGCGTTGTTCGGCAAGCCTGTCGCCGGCTTTGGGGCGAACGACTTGCGGGCGACCCGCCGTCGGATCGGCTTCCTGTTCCAAGGGTCGGCCCTGTTCGACAGCCTCAGCGTGGCCGAGAACATCGCCTACCCGATGCGCGTCGCCGGCGCCGCGCCCGAGGCGGACATCCCCAAACAGGTGATCGCCCGCTTGGAGGAAGTCGGCCTCCCGCCGTCGGCCGCGGCGAAGTTTCCCTCGGAACTCTCCGGCGGCATGCAAAAGCGGGTGGCCCTCGCCCGCGCCCTGTCCACGAACCCCGAGTTGATCTGTTACGACGAGCCGACGACCGGCCTCGACCCGGTGATGACGGAGACGATCAACGAGTTGATCGTGCAGACCCGCCAAAGCCGCCCGCTGACGAGCATCGTCGTCACGCACGAACTGCGGACGATTCGCCGCGTCGCCGACCGCGTGGTGATGCTGTACCCGTTGAGCCGGCTGGGCGCCGGCGAGCCGCAGGTGATCTTCGACGGACCCCCGGGGGAATTGTTCGAGTCGTCGGACCCGCGGGTGAAACGGTTTTGTCTCGGCGAGCCGTGAGAGTCAGAACCAGAGTTGCAACCCCACGAGCGGGCCGCGCAGCTTTTCCCGGCCGATGCGCGCCCAGTCGTAGCCCGCGAAAAGTTCCCCGTGCCGCCACGTGAACCCCGTGGCTGCCCGCAGATGGTTGAACGGTAACGACCCTAAGTTGCCGGCTTCGGCGACGCCCGTGACGTGCAGGGGCTTCGCTGGGAACAGGTCGCAGCGGGCCAGAACATTGACGCCGCCGTGCGTGTCGCCGCCCGACTCCCACGCCCGGCCTCCGATGCCGAGGTGGATCACCCCGCTATTTGACTGTGCGAGCCGAACCGTCACATTCGCGTCGGTAAGGGTCGCGTCCGATGCGGACCCATTCTGATGTGCGCGGTACTCGTTGACGTGGGCCAAAAAGCCGAGACGGTAAAAATCCGTGTCGAGGAACAGTTCGGCGCCGCGGCGCGTCACGCCGTGGCCGTCGCCGCCGTAGTCCGCGGCCGCCCGGAGAGACCAATTCTTGATGAGCGTCGGCTCGTCCGGGCCGTCCCCCAACACCAGGCAAGTCTTCTTGGGTCCGGAATACGGGTGCGTCGGCCACCGGCACGGCACGTCGGGGCCGGGGTCGAACATCGCCATGATGGCCGCGCCGACGAGGTCGCCGAAAAGGCTGCCGAAAAAATTGTCGTCGTCCTTGTCCGCATCTCCGGCGTCGTCCGCCCAATGCAGTTTTTTCTTCTCGGCCGGCGGGTCAGGCGTCGCGGGTTGAGCGAACCGGTCGTTGACGCGATCAATGGCCGTCTGTGCGCACAGGGCTGCGGGACACGTCGCGACGGCGGCGAGTGCGAGAAAAAGCGGGGCAAACGGGCGTGACGGCATGAGAGGCCGGCCATCTGAAGATTGCGAATGGCCGGGGAATACCGGAGCCGACGGGAATTGTCGAGACCTACTTCCCGACACTCACGACCAGCGTGGCGTAGTGCCGGACCTCGGCGTACTTCTTGCCGTCCACGTCGCCGCTGGCGGCCTCGGCGTGCTTGGCCTGCACGCCGTACTGGCCGGGCTTGTCGAATAATTCCGTGCGCCCCGCGTCGTCCGTCACCACGGCCTTCGGCTTCTCCTCGCCGGGGACTATCACACTGACCTCCGCCTTGGCCAACGGCAGGCCGTTGAGCGTTACGACAAAGCGGATTTTGCCTTCTTCTTTCTCGGGCGATATTTCCAGCGGCACGGCCTTCCCGGCCGACGCGCCGCCGTTGGCCCACGCCCCGAGAACGGTCTTCGGGTGGTACTTCAACAGGAACGGCTTGGCGTCCCCGCGTTGCAGGACGCCGTAATTGAGCGTCCCGGCCACCACGCGGACGCCGTCGCCCGGCACGTCGATGCGGTAAACATTGGCCTTCTTGTCGAGCGTCAGGGCGAGGTCGTCGGCCTTGCCGTCCGACAGCAGTTGCAGATTGAGGTTCGCCAAGCGGTCAGCCGGCACCTTTTCGTCAGCCTTCAGGTTGTCGCTGAAGACCACCCGCGCCTTGTTCGGCCCTTCGGGGACGATGTACGGGAAGTGGGCCGGCGCCGCGGAGACGGAAACGGCGAGCAGGAAGAGAGTACAAAGTCGCATGATGAAGTTCCGTTGGTGGATTGAAGTCCGATGTCGGGTCCGAAGTCGTCACCCCGCCTCGACCGCCACTTCCCGCCCTTCGCGGACGGAGCGTGTGATGGCGTCCAGCACGCGCAGAGTCTTCACAGCCTCGTCGGGGCCAGGGCGGGGGTCGCGCTTCTCCCACACGGCGTTGGCGAAGTCGTCGAGCATGTGGACCATGTGGTCTTCGCCCTCAATGGCCATCGTCTCGGCCGTCTTGCCGATCAATTCCACGTCAAACGTGGCCTTCTTGCCCGGCGCCCACAGGTCCGGCACGCGGATCACGCCCTTGTCGCCGGTGATTTCGAACCACTGCCGCATCGGCGTCGTGAAGCCGCAGTCGAAGTTGGCCAGCCGGCCGTCCGCGAAGGCGAGTTGGCCGGTCAACTCCACGTCCACGCCGTTGATGAGCTTCGCGCGGGCGAATGCGGCCACCGGCTCGGCCCCGAACGCCCAGCGGATGCCGAAGACCGGGTAACAACCCACGTCCAAGAGGCTGCCGCCGCCGAGGTCGGGCTGGAGGCGGATGTTGTCCGTCGTCAGCGAGTCCATTTTGAACGTGAAGACGCCGGTGACGCGCCGCAACTCGCCAATCGTGCCGGCGTCCAATATCTTGCGGATGGCGTGCGTGCGCGGGTGGTGCGGCCACATGAAGCCGTCCATCAGCCGGACGTTTTTCGCCCGGCAGTACGCCACCAGATCGGCGGCCTCCGGGGCGGCCGGGCAGAGGGGCTTTTCGCACAGCACATGCTTGCCGGCGTCCGCGGCCTTCTTCGTCCACTCCGCGTGCATGGAGTTCGGCAGCGGGATATACACCGCCTCCACCGCCGGGTCGGCCAACAGGGCTTCGTAACTGCCGTGGGCCGTCGGGATGCCGAAGTCCTTGGCCGCAGCCTGGGCCTTGTCCAACGACCGGGAGGCGATGGCTTGCAGCGTCACCGTCTTCGAGGCGTGGAACGCGGGCTTGAGCCGGTTGTTGATCTTGGCCACGCCCAGAATGCCCCATCGCAGACGGCGGCTATCCGTACCCATTGCAGGACTCCGTGAAAAGTCGGGAGAGAAGACCCCATGAGCGAACCCGCGCACCGCATCCGGCTCCGCGAGCCGTGGACGGCAACCGAGCGGCCCGACGAACTCCTGTTATATCGCCGCTTCGGCAAGCCGAGCAACCTGCGCGCCGGGGAAACCGTCTGGCTGCTGTTCCCGGCCGTGGCGGTCGAGCGCGTGGCGGTCAACGGGACCGAGTTGTCAACGGCTGAGAGT
Organism: Zavarzinella sp.; assembly: GCA_043744795.1. Lineage (GTDB taxonomy): Bacteria > Planctomycetota > Planctomycetia > Gemmatales > Gemmataceae > Zavarzinella. The sequence goes on from JAYTTY010000423.1 coordinate 10,655, forward strand.
AGTTGGGACGTGACAGCGATTCTGGCCGAACGGAATCAGATTGAAGTAACACTAGGCGCCGAAGTGATGCGTAATAATTTCACAAATGAGGTAATTATGGAAATACGTGGGTAAACTCGTAGATGCTTTTCGTGTATTGTTGCATCAGGTCGTCGAATTTCATGTTTTTATTTTGATCGGCGAAAGTCAAGAACCTTCTCATGGCGCGAGATCGTTCGTCCAAAACTCGCCGAAGAAGTATCGAAACAAAAGCTTCTTGTCCGTCACGATGATAAATGTAGTGTGTGGTTTCGGAAGCATATCCCACACTCGAATCTTCTGAGTATTCGTTGAAAGCCCGTTGAGCGGCGGTCGAAGCGAGGAGTTCGACATTCCGACTGCCTCTTTCTGAGAACAATTGTGGATCGTTTTTCAGAATGTAAAACAAGCAGTCTTCCCGGTGGTAATGCAGGTCTTGCCCTCGAAACCTGTAAATGGCACTGATCAGTTTGGTTCCAAGGATTAATGCATCACGACATTCATCACGCAAACTATCTGAATGAAATTCCCCCGTCGCATTCAAAACCTACGCGGTATCCAGAGCGGGTTTCGGCAACGAAGTCCAGATAGAAGTTTGCGGCACTAGTTGGGACTTGAAATTGCTTGTGCAATTGAACAGAATCGGAAAGATGTTTCGACAATTCCCAAGCCAAATGTTCTTCAATCGGACTTTCATAGGGTGGATCGAATGCCAATGACATGTCATTCACTCAATAGTTCGACCAAGTGAAATCAACTTGGGAAATTAGTTTGTCACCCGTCCAGCGACTTCTCCACCGCCGCGATCGTCTCGTGCAGGTGATCCAACGTGGGGTTGGTATCCACGGCCTGCCGGAAACAGCGGACGGCCGAGCGGGGCTTGCGCAGTTTCAGGAAGCACTGGCCCAGGCCGGCCATCGCGCCGAAGTGGTAGGGATTCAGTTGCAGGACGCGCTCGCAGTCGGCGGCCGACCGGGCGTATTCGCCGCGGCGGAAATACATGATCGCCCGCTGGTTGAGAACTTCGGCGAACGTCGGGGCGCGCCGCAGCAAGTCGTCCAAGCCGGCCAAGACTTCCTGGAAGTCGGGCAGGTGGATGATACGACAGAGTTCTTGGTTCTGCTCCGCCGTGCCGCCGCGGAACCAGAGTTGCCAGAGGGCGTCCGTGGCCATCTTCGCCACTTCCGGGTCGTCGTCCCGCAGCATCCGGGCCAGCCCGGCGTTGGAGTCCATCGAGCCGATGAGGCCGAGGGCCAAGACGCTCGCCCGCCGCATTTCGGCGTCGGGGTGGGCCAACAGGCGCTGGAGGGTTCCTTCGGTGTACTCACTCTCGACGTGCCGGCGGAAGGTCCGCAGGCAGTCGTGCATGCGGGCGGCCCACAAGTCCGGGTCGTCGGGCGGCAAGAGTTGGGGCAGGCCGAGGTAGTGAGTCAACAGACGGGCCGAGGACACGGGGAGCTTCCTGATTCACCAGTCAACTAGGGGTATGACAGAGTGTATCAGGGGCCGCGCCCGCGTGCCACGCGACTCCGCGCGGATTTTCAAAGTACGCCCGGCCCTGAAAAAGGGCCGGGATTTGGTGAAAAAGGAGTCACTTCGCCGGGGCCGGCGTCACGGGAACCGGCACCGCCGGCGGGATGGGCGTCGCTACCGGGGGAGGACTGCCGCCGGCGGTCCCGGCCACGGGCGGGCGGGTCTTTTTCCATTCGACCACGTCGGTCTTCAACACCTCGACGGCCTTGGTGAGTTGGGCGTCGAAGCCCTTGGCCAAGTCCTCCGGGGCGGCGTCCACGGCGATGTCCGGGGTCACGCCTTCGCGCTCCATGTTGACGCCCTTGGTCGTGAACACGCCGGTGCGCGGCAGGCGGAACGAGGAGCCGTCGATCAGTCGCGTGGCCGTGGTGCCGATCACCAGGCCGCCGGTCGCCTGGCCGACGATTTTGCCGTACCCGAGGGAGCGGTAGGCGCTCGGGAAGATTTCCGCGTCGCTGTAGGACCGATTGTTAATCAGCACGGCCGACGGCTTCGTCCACTTGCGGTCGAAGTTGCGCATCACCAGCCCCTCGCCGCCGTCCCGCTGTCGGAAGACGGTGTGTTCCTTCGCCCCGAGGTAGTTCAGCACCTGGTCGTGCGTGAACCCGCCGCCGTTGTAGCGCACGTCGATGACGACGGCCTCCTTGTCGAAGTTGTCCGAGTACAGCGACCGCACGAACTGCTCCAGCCCCGCCTCGTCCATGCTCGGGATGTGGATGTAGCCGATCTTGCCGCCGCCGGCCTTGGCCACGGCCTCGGCGTTCTTCTCCGTCCACCGCTCGTAGAGCAATTGCCCCACTTTGGTGCGGTTGGCCGCCTGCAATTCCAACTTGCGCGTGGCCTTTAGGTCGGCCGGGTTGCCGGCGACTTCCAGCGTCACATTCTCGCCACTCTTGGCGTTCAGCAGTTGGCTCAAGTTGGTCTTGTCCGTCACGGTGGTCCGGTCGATGGCCGTGATGATGTCCCCGGCCTTCAGCGAGATGCCGCGCTTGTCGGCCGGCCCGCGCTTGATGACCTCGGCGATCTTGAGGCCCGGCCCCTTGTACGTCTCGTCGAACAACAGGCCGAGGTCGGCGGTCTCCTCGTCCGGGTTGCGCGTGAAGCCGGAAATGCCGAGGTGCGAGGCGTTCAACTCGCCGAGCATGAGGCTGACCAAGGAGTACAGGTCTTCCTTCATGGCGACGTGCGGCACCAAGGCCCGGTACTTCTCGCGGACGTTCGACCAGTTGACCCCGTGGTGCTTGGCGTCGTAAAAGCCGTCGGACAGGTGCCGCCAACTTTGGTCGAACATTTCGAGGAACTCTTCGTCCCGCCGGATCGTCAGCTTGGCGGTGAAGCCGACCGTGTTCGGCGTCGTCGTGACGCCGGGCAGGACGTTGCGCAGGGAACCGCCGTTGTCCAGGAACCAGACGGTCCCCCCCTTGGTCCAGCGGATTTCGTGCGGGCCGGTGTTGCCGGTCGTGACGCGGTTGAGCGCCCCGCCGTCCGCGTTGGCCACCCACAGGTCGTCGCCGTTGCTCGTGCCGCGGAAGGCCACTTGTTTGCCGTTCTTGGAGATCGACCCCTCGGTGGCCGGGACGTTGCCCGGCCGCTCGGCCCGCAGGTGCAAATCTTCCCAGTCGATGTCCGTGGCCGTCCCGGACCCGGCCGACCCGGTGTTGCTCGGTTTTTGCAGGTTGAGGACGTACAGGCCCATCGACCCGCGGCGCTGACTCATGAACGAAATCTTGTTGCCGGCCCAGTTCACGTCCGCGTTGACGGTGGCGTAGCGCGTCACGTTCACCGGCGGCTTGCTCCCGTCCAGCGGCGTGATGTACACCTCGCTGGAGAACGAGCCGTCCGCCCGCGAGTAGACGACCCACTTGCCGTCCGGGGACCAGTCGTAGTCGTACACCTGTTGCTGATCGACCAGCGCCTTCGTGTCCGTGCCGTCGGCCTTCATGGTGAACAACTTGCCGCTGCGGAGGAAGGCGATGCGTGTGCCGTCCGGGGAAAAGCTCGGCCCCATCTCGGCCTCGGGCGTCGTCGTCAGCGGCTTGGTCTTGGTGCGGACCGCCTTGGTGAGGTCCGAGGTGTCCGGGTCGTCCGACTCCAACAGGTAGAGTTCCTCGTACCCGTTGCGGTCGGAGACGAAGACGAGCTTCTTGTTGTCCGCCGACCACGAAAGCCCGTGCTCGACGCCGGGCGTGTCGGTCAGGCGGTTGGCCTTGCCCCCTTTAGCCGGCATGGCGAACACGTCGCCGTGGACGATGAACGCGACGGAATTTTCGTCCGGGGAGAGGGCATACTCGCTCACGTCCCGCGTGTACGTCTGCACGCGGTCGGCGTTGAACTTGTCGTCCGCGTGGACTTCGATGGCCAACTTCCGCGGGGAGCCGTCTTTCGTGGACGTGATCCACAAGTCGCCGCCACACTCGTACACGATCCACTCGCCGTTGCCGCTGATCTTGGCCCGCCGCACGCCGTCTTCGGTGTGCTTGGTCAATTGCTTGGCCGCCGACACCGGCGTCGGCGGGGCGGTCGCCGTGTTCAGTTCCACTTGCAGGATGTTGGCCGGGTTGCCCAAGACCTCGGAGACAAAATAAATCTTCTTGCCGTCCGCGGCCCACATGGGCGCGGTGTCCTGCCCGTTGAACGCGGTGAACTGTTTCACCGTGTTGCCGTCCGGCGTAGAGAGGTAAATGTCGTCGTTGGACGAACCGCGGTAGCTCTTGCGGTACCACGTGCCCGGCCCGCGCACGAACGCGACGGCCGTCCCGCCGGGGGCGTAAGTAACGTCCTTCGCGTCCTTGAACGGCAGCTTAGTCTCGCGGCCGCCGTCGACGGGGACAGAATAAAGTTCCGGCACTGGCGGGAAGCCGGGGCCGCGGTTCGAGTTGAAGAGTACCGACTTGCCGTCCGGCGCCCAGCCGACCACCATGTCTTGGGCCGAGTCGAACGTCAGGCGGCGCGGCTTGCCGCCGTGGGCCGGGGAGACGAACACGTCGTACTGCCCGTGCCGGTTGGACGAGAACGCGAGCCACCGGCCGTCCGGGCTGAAGCACGGGAAGGCGTCGTGGGCCTCGTGCGACGTGACCGGCTTGGCGACGCCGCCGATGGCCTCGACGGTCCAAATGTCCCCGAGGTAGCTGAAGGCCACCGTCTTGCCGTCCGGGGAAATGTCCGGCGTGCGGGCGAAGCGGATCGGGTCTTGGGCGGCCAGCGGGCCGGCCGCGACGGCGAGCAGGAACAAGGCAATACGGTTCACGGAATCGTCCTCGCCGACGGCCGGTGGGTGAAAAAGCCCGGCCGCAAGGGGTGAGTATTTGAAGAAGGCTCAATTCAGATTACCGGCAAATGTGGCAGGATGCAAAAAGGAAGCGTATTCTTCCCATCCCGCCCAACTGGTTGACGACCCGGCCGTTCCGATTAAACCGCTTATGCGCCCGGAAAGCCTGGCGGCCGTCGGACCGTCCTCCGGGCGAATATGAGGGAACCATGAGACTTGGGGATTTGACCCGTGACAAGACAGGGTGTTTCGGGTTAAAAATATGTATCTCTCGGGGACAACTCCCATGCGCGCCAGACTGTTCGGTTTCCTCACCTTGGCTGCCTTCGTGGCGTGGCCGGCCGTGTCCCCGGCCCAATTCCCCGGCATGGGCGGCGGGGGCGGCGGCTTCGACATCAGCAAACTGGACCCGAATTTCCTGTTCAACATGCTGGGCAAGGGGAAGGACTCGGTCAGCCGCGACGAGTTGGACGAGCGCAGCCAGAAAATGTTCGACCGCTTCGCCCCGATGATGGGCATCACCGGCAACACCATTTCCCGCGACCAGTTCACGCAGGGCTTCACCAAAGTGGCCGAGATGGCCAAGAGCGGCCAACTCCCCGGCATGCCGGGCGGGCCGGCCCTGCCGGGCGGGCCGGCCTTGCCGGGCGGGATGGGCCGCGGGCCGGGCGGTGACGATCAAGCCCGCATCGACCGCATCGCGCAGGACGCCTTCAACCGCTACGACAAGAATCAGGACGGCCTCATCCAGATCGACGAGTTGCCGGAAGACCACGCCCTGCGGAACGAGCGCGAGAAGTACGACACGAATTCGGACGGGGCCTACACGCTCGAAGAGTTCAAAGTGTACGTCGCGGCCCGCATGAGCGGCGGGTCGGGCGGGATGGCGCCGGGCGGCCCGACCCCGATGCGCCCGCCGCAAGACGACAACCCCGACCGCCGGCCGATCATCCTGCGGGCCAGCAATCTGCCGAAAGACTTGCCGTCGTGGTTCGCCGAACTGGACCGCAACGGTGACCGGGACGGCCAAGTCGGCCTGTACGAGTGGAAGGAAGCCGGCAAGAAGATCTCGGAATACGTGGCGATGGACCTGAACGGCGACGGCTACCTGACCGTGGAAGAGTATTACCGCTGGAAGAAGCAGTCCGACGCCGACGCCCGCAAGAACGGCGAGTCCGCGGGTGACCAGTACGCCCGCGGCGGTTTCCCGGGTGCTGCTCCTGGCACGGGAGAACCAGCAACTCCGTTCGGCGGTGGAATGCGCAGCACTGGCGGCGGAATGCCCGGCGGCTTCCCGGGGATGCGAACTCCCGGCACCGGCGGCGAAGAACGCAAGGGCGGCTTCCCGGGGATGCGAACGCCGGGCGGCGACGAGCGGTCCAAGGGCGAAGACGACCGGGCCAAGAAAGAGGACAAGGGCGACCGCGGCAAAGGCGGCGCGGCGGGCGGCGGTCGGCCCGGCGGAGGGCGGCCGGGCGGCGGCCGGCCGGGCGGGTGATTGCTCAAGCAGGGCGTGAAACGAGCGGGGGCGGCGGTCGCGGGAATGCCCGCAACTGCCGCCCCGCTCGTTTTTGGCGTAATACCGCCTGACGGCGGCGCATCAAGGCAGTTTCAGTCGTTCGCCCGGTGGAACTCCACCGCCCGGCTCCCCAACCGCGCCAAAAACCGCGTCTGCTGGGCGGGCGTCAGTTCGCGGGTGTACCGCTTCCGCACGGCGTCCAGCCAGCGAATCTTCCGCTCCCGGTAATCGGTAATCACGCGCACCAACACGGGGCCGGGATAGGCGAGCGCGGCGCGGACGCCCGAGTCCAACTTGCCCGTCGAGTCAATTTCCAGATACCCCACGCCCATCGCTTGGGCGAAGGCGGAGTAGTCCAGCCGGGCCAAGATTGTTGCCGTCGTGCGCAGGTACGCGGCCTTTTGCAGCATCTGCATGTAATGGTAGGCTTGGTCGTCGAGGATGAAGAACTTCACCGGCAGCGATTCGCGGGCGGCGGTGGACATCTCCATCGCGGACATCAGGAAGCACCCGTCCCCGGTGATCGTGACCACGGGCTTGCCGCAATTGACCTTCTGGGCGCCGATGGCCGCGGGGATCGACCACCCCATCGACTGGTTGTCGGTCGGGTTGAAGTACGTCCGCGGCCGGTGGACGGTGAATGCCTCGGCGGCCAAGTGTTCGGTGACGGTCACGTCCACGAACGTCAGGCCGTCCTCGGGCAGGGCCTGGCGCAGGGCCAGCACGAAGGCCATCGGGTCGGCCCCGAACTTGCCCTCGAACTTCGCGTGCCGCTTGGCGTCGGCCATCTTCTCCTTGGCGATGCAGTCCGCCAACTTCGTGTCGGCCGGGCGGGCGATCTGGTCCCGGCGCTCCATCGCCTTGGCGATGTAGACGCCGGCGTCCGCGTGGACGCACACGTCGGCCTTCACGACCTTGCCGAGGTTGTCCGCGTTCGCGTCCACATGGATGACGTGCGGGATCTTCGGCAGGCCGTAGAAGCCGGTGGACACTTCGCTGAAGCGCACGCCGATGGCCAAAAGAATGTCCACCCCGTGGCACATGGCGGTGAAGACGTTCTCGGCCGCCCCGGTCGCCTGCGCCCCGTAGCCCCAGCCCACGGAGAGCGGGTGTGTCTCGCAGATCGCCCCCTTGCCGGACACGCTGGTCGCCACCGGGGCCTGCAACAGCTCCGCGAGGGCCGTCAGTTCGCCGGAGAAGTCGAGGCACCCTTGGCCGGCGTAGATGCCGATCTTCTTCTTGCGGTTCGAGAGCAACGCGATGGACGCCTGGAAGGCCGCCTCGTCGAACGGCGTGCCCAAGGCGTCGGCCGGCGGCGTGTTGTAATCGTGCGACTCGATCAGCATCGTGTACGGGATGACGACCGCCACCGGCCCCGGCTCCCCGGCGGCGGCGAGGGCGAAGGCGTTCCGCACGGCCGCGGCGACCTGGCCGACGGTCTCGACGTGGAACACCCCCTTGGTGACGGGCTTCAGCAGCGCCACTTGGTCGAGGCAGTGGACTTGGAACGGCCGGTACTTCTCCCCTTGGGCGATGTCTCCCACGATGGCGACGAGCGGCACGGAATCCACGAGAGCCTCGCCGAGGCCCGTCAGCGAGTTGGTGACGCCGGGGCCGGGGACGACGGCCAGCACGCCCGGCTTGCCGGTGCTGCGGGCGTACCCGTCCGCCATCGCCGCCGCGCTAAACTCGTGCGTGCAGAGCAGGTAGGGCAGCCCCTTGGTCTTCATCGCGTCCCAGAGTTCGTTCTCCTGGGCGCCGGGGATGCCGTACACGCAGTCGCACCCCTCCTGCATGAGGGCCTCGACGCAGGCCATCGCCCCGGTCATCTTCCCCTTGACCCACCCCGGCGTCGCCTTCTGATGGAAGGTCGCCTGGGCCTCGTTGAATTTCGACGTGAGCGCCACCCCGCCGACGGCGGCGGCCCCTTGAAGCAACGTCCGGCGGGTCAACGGCCAATCCATGGCGTCTCCTTGGGGGAAAACCCCGGTCATGCCATTGGTATCGGTTATCCGGGAGACGCGCTTGACGCCGATAAGGGGAATCGTGTCGGGAATGTCGGCAAGGCGGGGGGCGTAAAAAAACGCGGGCGGCTGGGGCCTCCCGCGTTTCGGAATTTTGGCGAGCGTCGCGGCGTCAGCCCGCCGTGTCTTCTCCTGCAAATCAGACACGGCGG
>JAYTTY010000424.1:0-4919 GCA_043744795.1 Zavarzinella sp.
AATCTAGGCGAACCGGTCCGCCCTCAGCCGAGGACGACGGGTGCGAGACTCCCGCGCGGACCGCTTCGCCTAGATTCTTTAGCGTTCGGCGAACGGAGGGCTTCGGGGCGTGCTATCGCAGCTTTTGCTTTGCGTCCTCCGCGAGCGGTTCCCGGATCGCGGACTGGTTGAGGGCACGCCGCCCGATCCGTGTGCGGTGTTCCCCGGCATACATCCGGGCATCCGCGGCGTCAGCATCTACGACGACGGCGACGAGCTGACACTCTGCGTGGACGACCTGACGCACGGCCACTTCAGCGAGTACACGGAGGGGCTGTCGGAGGCCGGGCGGGAGCAACACATCGTTGATAGCGCGGTCGAGTTCCTGGATGCGCTGTTCGGGGATAAGGTTGTGGTGTGGGGCCAGCAGCACATGGGCGGGTGGTATCGCCCCGAGTGGGGCGACGCGGGTCGTAACACCGTGGTTCAGATGGGCGGGACCGGCAGCAAGGCTCCGGTTCAAGAGTTCGTGTGGTCGGGGCCGTACACACAAAGGCACGCCGAACCAGGCGCGCAGTAGACGGCGGGGCATGATTCGTTTCTGGGACTTCAAGCTCACCGGCGCCCCGCCGCTGCTGAGCTTGTGCGGCCGGGTAATGTCATTCGCTCGGGATAAAAACTTCGGAGTCCGTGATGAGCGAGCCGGCGGAGAAGAAGACGTCTTGGACGATGGACGACTCGACCGTCGCCAGCAACCCGGGCCAACTGGACGCGAGCCTGCTGTGCTGGCTCCGCCATAAGCCGCTCTGGCCAGTCATCTGGGCCGGCGGCCTCGGCGGCTCCCTCGCCCTGACGGGTCTGGTCCATTGGTCGTTCGCGTTCGCGGCGGCGTTTTTCGCGCTCGCCAACTTCTTCTACTGGGCGCGCATCAAGGAGCAGTTCCGGTCCGGCTGCGCCAACCCGGGCGTGGTCGTCGGCCTGCGCCCGACCCTGATCGCCGTGACCACGGACTTGACGAAGGGCTTCGGCTATTACCCGGTGATTAAGGTCATCCGGGCGCCGCTGTCAACCGTGGCGGGGCGGCCGGTGCAGATCGGCACGCGCGTCCCCACGGTGGCGGGCTACACGCGGGGCACGGCCGACTCGCTGCCCCACTGGGCGGACTTCGACCCCCAGCCCGTCGACTTCGTGACCCGCGACCCGGCCGTCGTGGAGCGCGTCTTGGCCTCGGTCGCCGACGACGACTGGCGCGAACTCGACGACTGGCTCCCTCAGATACCGAAGCCGTACCGGCCGGGCCTGTATTTCATTCGGACGCAGGGCGACGAAGACCAATAATTAAGAGAGCCCTGATGGACACGCGACGCTTTTCGACGAAGTTTTGGGTGGGGGCGGCCGCGGGCGTGGGGCTGGGCATTTTCGGGACCGCGTGGTTCTTGGAGCAATGGGGGAACGACCTCCCGATGCCCAATTACGAGGTCATCATTCTGCTGAAAATCCTCGGCTGGGTTCTGATGATCGCGGGCGTGGGCGTCGCCGTCTATCTCGGCCGAAAAGGGGCGCTGAAGGCGCAACGCCACAGCGAGCGCGGCTCATGAAGGCCGTCTGAAAGCGTATCCACGCTCGGCATCGACATCATCCCCGCGGCGCCGCCTCGCACTTCCGCATGTGTTCCAAACTTCGCGTGGCGATCGTCTGCGGGTCGGGCTTATAGTCGAACACTTCCACGGAGACCCAGCCCTGATAGTTCACGTCCTTCAGCGCCTGGAAGATCGGGACGAAGTCCGTGGCGCCGAAGCCGGGGCCGCGGAGGTTGGCGTCATTGGCGTGGAAGTGCGCCATCGCCGGGGCGAACTCGCGGATCACATCGGCGACCGGCTTCGCCTCCGTACACATGGCCTTCACATCGAGGTGCAGTTTCACGAACGGGTGGCCGATGCGCGTCATCATGGCGTGCCCCTCGGCCGCCGTTTGCAGGAAGTCCGCGTCGGCCGGGGCCAGCGGTTCGAGAGCCAGTGTCACCCGCTGGCGGTCGAGTTCCGGCAGGGCGTGGCTGATGGCGTCGACGGCGTAGTCCTCGGCCGTTTGCTTCGTCCCCCCCGGCGGGATTTTGCGCTGCATCGGCGACCCGAGAACCAGAATGTCCCCGCCGAGGTCGCGGCACGCCTTCGCCAACTCGGCGAGGTACAGGCCGGTGCGCTTGCGGACGGCGGCGTCCGGCGACGTGAGCATGAAGCCGTCGGTCTTGGCCAGCAGCCAGTGCAGGCCGATCACGGCCAGCCCGCGCGACTCGGCCTGGCGGCGCAGCTCGGCCCGGCGCGCCGCGGACACGTCGGTGATGAGCGGGGCCAGCGTAAACGGGGCCATCTCCAGGCCGGCGTACCCGGCGGCGGCGACGGCCTCGCACACCTTTTCGTGCGGCCAGTCCACGTAAGTCTCGTTGCAGATCGCGTAGCGGAAGCTCACGGCAGGGTCACTTTCTCGGGCGTTTTTTTGGCGTCGGGGTCGGTGTCGATCACGTCCAGAATCAAACTCGTCTTCCCTTGGGCCTCGCGGTAGAACTCGGCCGGCGTGTTGACGGCGACGCCGTTGACGGCGACGACCACCAGGCGAGTCTTGGCCGCCCGCTCGCCCAAAACGCGGGCGCCGGCGGTGCCCGGCGCAATGTCGCGGACGAGGACGCCAGAGTCGATGGCGCCGTCCCCGGAAATCGTGCTGAGGTAATCGACCGTGAGGCCGAACACGGGCCGCGGCCGGTTGGCGGCGATGAACGGCTCAGAGTGGGACGCCTTCACGAGCCGCGTGGTGACGGCCCGGCCGCCGTTGAGGGTGACAGTCGTTTCGTTGCCGGCGAGGGCGGTGGCGACGTGCAGGAACAGGTCGTCGTGCTCCTTCACCGGGTGGCCGTCGATGGCGGTGATGACGTCGCGGGCGCGGATGCCGGCCCGCGCGGCCGGCGTGCCGGGGGCCACGTCGCGCACGAGAACTCCGCCGCCCGGCGGCCGGTCGTCCGGGTTGACGGACACGCCGAGGAAGCCGTACTCGACCTCCTGCCCGCGCTTCAACACGTCGAGAATTTTAAGGACGTTCGGGGAAATGGGGACGGCAAAGCCCCCGGCCGTCTCCCCGCCGGTGACGGCCGCGAGCGCCGTGGACAGGCCGACGAGTTCGCCGTTGAGGTTCAGGATCGCCCCGCCGGAGCAGCCGAAGTTCAGCCGGGCGTCCGTCTGGAGGAGGACGGCGTACTGCGTCAGCGGCTTGGTGCGCTTCACCTCGTCGGCCGGGCCGGGGCCGCGGCGCCGGACGTTGGAAATAATCCCCCACGACGCGCTCGGGCTGCCGTCGCGGAACCCCGTGCCCAGCAGGTTCGCCAGCGAGATGACCCAGTCCCCCTTGCGGGCCTTGGAGCCGTCCCCGATCGCGATGGGCTTCAAGTTCTCCGGCGGGGTGATGAGTTTCAGCACGGCCAAGTCGGCCCGCGAATCGGCTCCGATGATGTCCGCGTAACTCCCGCGGCCGTCCCCCGGCAGGCGGACGAAAATCTTGGTCGCCTTCTCAATGACGTGGTAGTTGGTAAGGATGAGGCCGCCGGCGTCGATCACGACGCCGGACCCGTAACTCTCCGGGACGGCCTCCGGGTCCGCGAGGTTGAGCCGCTTCACCAGGGCGATTTGCACGCCGTCCGCGAACCGCTCGTGCCGGCCGGGCGTGAAGGCCCCGAGCTTGCCGGGAATGGCCGACGACGGCCCCTCGCCGAGGTCCGCGTACTTGCCGGACCGCGACACGAGGATGCACGCGACGGACGGCTCCGCCTTGTCGATCACGTCGTGGATCGCCCGCTGCAAGTCGAGGGCGCCGGCGGGGATTTCGGCGCGGGCGGCGGTTGGCGGCGAGAGAAGGAAGAGGCAGAGAATTGGGCTGACACGAAGCTTCGGAGGCATTCGGAATGGGTGGCGGGTTGAGACCCCCCCCCGCCCCCCCTTGCCAAGGGGGGGAGAAGAAAGGGCGGTCGCCGCGAGTGGCGTGCGCAAATAGGTTGGCCGGTTTTCCTCCCCCCCTTGGCAAGGGGGGGCCGGGGGGGGTCTCAACCCGCTGTGGACTTCCCCCATCGTCATCGGCTTCACCCAACTCATGCGGCGGCTCCGGGGCGAGCGCGTACCATATCCCCACCGTAGGATTCTATCCCGAAGCATCCCCGAGCAACCCCATGAGCCGATACTTTCCCGCCCCCGCCGAGTGCGGCCACCACACCATCTTCGGGTGCGTGCAGATCCGCACCTACGCCGGCGAGCACATGCAACTCTCCCTCGTGGACATCCCGGCCGAGGGCGTCGTCGATTGGCACAGCCACGCCAACGAGCAAATGGGCATGATGGTCAGCGGCCGGGCCACGTTCCACATCGGCGACGAGGTCCGCGACCTCGGCCCCGGCGACTTCTACTTCATCCCCGGCAACGTGCGGCACAAAGTCGTCCCCGTCGGCGGCGCCGGGCAGGCGCTCGACATCTTCTACCCGGTGCGGGAGGAGTACAAGTAAAAGTGGTCAGTGAAGAGTGGTCGGTGGTCAGTTCAGATGGATGAACGCATGAGGAGTGACCCATGAAGTGGCGACTCGACGCCGGGCAGATCGAAGTCGTGGACGAGGCCGTCGCCGCCATCTTGCGGACGAAGACCCCGGCCCAACGGCTGGCGATGGGGTTTGCCGCCAACCGCACGGCGAGAATGTTAATCGCGGGGGGCATTCGGAGAGATCATCCGGACTGGACGGCTGCACAAGTCAAGGCGGAAGTGGCGAGGAGAATGATGGGTGACGCCGCGTATGTCCTGCTCGCCGCAAAGACAACCTCACCCCCTAACCCCTTACAGGGGTAGGTCAGGCGAGAGCGAAGAATTCAGGCGGAAGTCGCAATAGTGCGACCATGCCGCGTTTTCTCGATGTC
>JAYTTY010000425.1:0-4918 GCA_043744795.1 Zavarzinella sp.
GCTACTTTCAGACCGTCAAGAGGCGACTCCTGACGCTCATCAACGGCCGGCCCAAGAAACAGAAGAATTGAGACAGCATCACCGGGTATGTGTATGAGAGGGCGTGGGCTGTCAGGCAATAAAGCATGTCGTGTGCCGTTTGAGGCAAGGCGCGAGGGTTTTGGGCCGTGCGGGTGGCAGATCATTTTTTTGGGAACCTATGTCACACCGGCCGCGGACGCCGGTAAGGGGGACAGCGAAACGATCAAACCCGCAACAATTTCTGAGGCCACTCCCATGACCCCGCACCGTTCCCGCCGCACCCGGTTGAACCTCGTCCCCCTTGAGGATCGCGCCAATCCGGCCTCGGCCACCATCTCGGCCGCCGGGACGTTGACGGTCACGCCGGACGCGGGGAGCAGCGTCGCGATTCACCTCAACGGCTTCAACACGCCCGGCTTCTTGCAGGTGGACGTCGGGGCGACGGCCATCTTCACGTCCTCCGCCACGCAGCCCGTGAAATCCGTCGTCGTCAACGGCTCCGGCGTGCCCAATTATGCGTTCACGTTGGCAGCGGGGACCGCCCTGACCGACCTGACGATCCGCGGGGCGCAGACGGCGACGACCGTCGCGATTAACCCAGCCCTGATCTCCGGCAACCTGAGCTTCGTGGGGACGGCCGGCGGCAACGACGCCGTCACCGTCGCCGCCGGGACAGCGGTGAACGGGTCCGCGACGTTCGGCATGGGGGGCGGGAACAACACGGTCAACCTGCCCAGCCTCTCGGTCGGCGGCAACCTGACCGTCACCGGCGGGGCCGACTCGGACGTCGTCAACGTCGCCGCGGGCGGGGCCGTGACGGTCGGCGGGTCGTGGGTCATGTCCCTCGGCGGCGGCATCAACACCGTGGTCGGCCAAGCGGCCCAAGCGGTCCGGGTCGGGAAGGCCCTGACCTACGCGGGCGGAGCGAGCCAAGACGTCTTCGACTTCTTCGCGAACAACACGGCCCTGACGGTCGGCGGGACCGCGGCCTTCACGATGGCGAACGTGGCGCCGACCCTGTTCGACATCGCCAAGTTCTCGGCCCTGACGGTCGGCGGCAACCTCACTTACGTCGGCGGCGTGTCGAACGACTTCTTCCAACTCAACGGGGGCACGACCGTCGGCGGCGGCGTCACGATGACCGGGGGCGCGGGCGTGAACGAATTCTTCCTCTTCAACGCGACCGTCGGCGGCGGCGTCTCGTTCAGCGGGTTGGGGGGGACCGACGTGGTCGGCGTCGAAAACGCCCTCGTCGCCAAGGGCGTGTCGGTGTCCCTCGGCAACGACGACTTGAGCGGGGCGCCGTTCGTCGTGAACCAACGACTGCGGCTCGGGAACTCGGCGGCGAACGCCATCGGCGGGGCGCTGGTCGTCCGCGGCGGCAATCAGGCCGACGAGATCGACGTGCAGCGGGCCGTGATCGGCGGGGCGCTCACCATCTCGGCCGGGGACGGCTCCGACTTCGTGACGCTGGACGACGTGGACGTCCACGGCACGGCCCTGATCGACTTGGGGGCGGCGGCCGACACGCTGGCCGTTGATTCGACCAACGGGTTCAACAACTTCACACGGTTCGCCGGCAACCTGACGGTCCAGGCCGGCGCCGGGGACGACTTCGTGGACTTCAGCTTCAACACGGGGACCCAGATCAACTTCGGCGGGGTGGTGAAACTGTACGGCGGGGCCGGCATCAACGACACCTTCCGGGACGGGGCGAACTTCTTCGTCCTCCCGCAGGCCAGCCACTTCGAAGACTTCGAGAACGGCAACTTCTGATTCGGTCGCCGCCGGCGTCATTTCTTCGCGGCCGGGTCGTCCCACTCGACTTTCACGTCCGGACGGGCGGCCTTGAACTTCGCCACGCCGGCGGCCGTCACGCCGGTCTTCCGCAGCGTGACCGCCTTGAGAGTCTTCAGCTCATTCAGGGCGACCAAGCAGTCGTCGGTGACCGCCGTGCCTTGCAGGTTAAGTACGCGGAGGTACCGAGCCGCTGTGAACTCCCGGGCGACGGCGTCCGTCACGCCCGTGCTGTCCAGCAATAACAGGTATTCGAGGCCCGGCAGTCCGGCGAGGATCTTGGCGCCGGCCGAGTCGAGGCACGTCACCCCCGAGAGGTCCAGCGCGTTGAGGGGCAATTTGGCGATCGCCTCCCAACTGGCCCGCGTCAGGGTCGCCCCCCGCATTTGGGCCAGCCCCAAGTCGATTAAGGCCGGGTGGTCGGCGGTCAACGCCGTGACGAGTTGGTCCGTGGCCAGGGGGGCGAAACAGCGCAGGCGCACCAGCTTGGGGAACTTCCGCAGCGCGGCCCGCGTGTCGGCGGTCAACGGGGCCGCGAGGACCAGTTGGGTCAGCGTCTTCGCGGCCGGCATGTCGGCCAGGGCGGCCAACTCGCCGCCCGTCGTCGGGACGCGCATCTGGCTGTCGATTTGTTCAAGGCCGGCCATGCCGGCGACGGCCGGGAGCAGCACGTCGGCGACGAACGGCGGCGTTTTCGACTCGGCCGTGAACTCAATTCTCGTGACCGTGAACGCCGAGCCGGGGAGCCGGCCCCCCGGCTGGACCTTCACCAACGCCCCGCCGGCGGCCAACTTGAGCGTCATGTTCGCGTGCGGGAGGAGGGCTTCGGCCGCCGTCCGCTCGGCGTCGGGGCCGGCCCCGGCCTTCGCCTTGGGTACGCGCCTCATCTGGTACAGGTCGCTCTTGCCGCGGATGCCCGGCAGGCCGGCGTCGGTGGCGTCGAAGTACAGCGTCCGGCCGTCCGCCGAGAACGACAGGGAGTAGTGCCACAGGCCGCGCGACGGCACGACCTGCGTCGCCCACTTGCCGCCCGGCCCCGGCGTGGCGAGCATCAGCGAGAGCTTCTTGCCTTTCGGGTCCGGCATCCGCAAAAAGAGCAGGCCCTTGCCGTCGGCCAGCGGCCGCGGGTTGCGCTCGGCGCCGGGCGTGTTGACCTCGGGGCCGAGCGGCGCCGCCGGCTCCCACGGGGCGGCCGTCGATTTCCGCCGGCTGGCGTAAATGTCGGCGGTGCCCGCCCGGTCGCTGGAGAAGTAGAGGGTGAGGCCGTCGGGCGACAGGGCGACGTTGTCTTCCCCCGCCTCGGTGTTGACGTTGCCGTCCAACAGCGCCGGCCGGCCCCACGGGGCATGGCGGTCGGGGCGGCGCGTCTCCCAGATGTCGGTCTGCCCGAAGCCGTCGGGCCGGATGGACACGAACGCCAAGTACAAGCCGTCCCCGCTGACCCACGGCTGGGCGGTGTAGTGCGGGTTCCCGTCCAGTGTCGTCAGTTCCGCCGGGTCGCCGAAGGCGTCCTCCGCGCGGGCCCGGCTCGCCTCGTGCAGGGTCCAGCGGTCGCCCCGCTTCCCGGCGAAGACCAGCCGCAAGCCGTCGGCGGTCACGGACGCCGACATCTCCTCGTCGGCCGTGTTGACCGCCGGCCCGAGGTTCTCCGGCGCCGCCCACTCCCAATCGGGAGAGGTGAGGAGGTCCGCCGCCGACGGGCCGGGCGGGAAGGCCGCGGCCGGCGGCGTGTCTTTCTCTTTCGGCTTGTCCTTCCGCTCGACGACTTCCGGCCCCGGCGGCTTCGGGTCCGGCGGCTTCGGCTTGTACTTGTTGAACAGCACCACGGCCGCCACCACCACGATCACGCCGCCGGCCGCCACGCCGCCGATCAGCGGCCACGGCGCCTTCCGCGCCGGGCTGGCCTTCGGCATCACAACCGTCGCCACGCTCTGCGTGTTGGCGAACGACGCGCCGGTCTCTTCCAAGTGGGCGAAGACACTCTCGGACTGGCCGCCCACCACGATGAGGCCCGAGCCGGCCGCCGACGCCTCGATCGTGCCAATGGCCCGCACGACGTCCTCGGCCGTGGCGTAGCGGTCGTCCGGCTTCTTCGCCAGCAGCGTGTGAATGAGCTTGGCCAACGGCTCGGGGACGTCCGGGTTCAGGCCCCGCACCGGCGCCGGGTCTTCCGTCGCCAGCCGCGTCAGCACTTCCATCGGGCTGTGGCCGGGGAACGGCAACTTCCCCGTGCAGAGGCGGTACAGCACGCCGCCGAGGCTGAACAAGTCGCTGCGGCCGTCGAGCGGTTTGCCGAGGCCCTGCTCCGGCGACATGAACGCCGGCGTCCCGACAATGGCCCCGCTGTGCGTCAGTTGCACGTCTTCGGTCTGCGACCGTGCGAGGCCGAAGTCGAGAATCTTCACCCGGCCCTTGGGGGCTTCCAGCCACAAGTTGGCCGGCTTGATGTCCCGGTGGACCAAGCCCAGCGCGTGCGCGTCGGCCAGCCCGGCGGCGACCTCGCGGCCAATCCGCAGGATCTGGGCGGCGGTCGGGTTGCCGTTGGTCTTCAGGAACTCGTCGAGGGGTTGGCCTTGGAGGTACTCCATGGCGATGAACGGGACGCCGTTCGCCTCGCCGACCTCGTGCAGCGTGATGACGTGGTCGCTCTTCACCTTCGCCGCGGCGCGGGCCTCCCGCAGGAACCGCTCCTTGGCCGTCGGCCGGGCCGCGTGCCGCGGGAGCATGACCTTGAGGGCGACCTTGCGGTCGAGCGCCTCGTCGATCCCCAAGAAGACGGCCCCCATGCCGCCGGCCCCGAGTTGCTTCAAGACGCGGTACCGGCCGAGCGTCCCCAACTCGTCCGGCCGCTTCGGCGGCCCGAGGTACGCGGCGGGGGACGGGTCGGGGCCGTCGGCGTCCGAGTCGTAGGCGTTGGTCGAACTGTCCATGGCGGCCCGGGCGGTGGCGATGGCGGTTATTGTCACGGAAGCGGCCGGGCGGTGCAAGGGGGCGGGGGGCGGGGCGAAAGGCAACCTCACCCCCCGGCCCCTTACAAGGGTAGGTTTCCGGCCGGGGCAGAGGGAAATTTAGGCGGGGGTCGCTGTTGGCATCCGTCGCA
>JAYTTY010000426.1:0-19129 GCA_043744795.1 Zavarzinella sp.
GCGTCCGGCCGGTCGATCTTGTTGATGACGACGACCGGCTTCAGGCCGCGGGCGAACGCCTTGCGCAGCACGAAGCGCGTCTGCGGCAGCGGCCCTTCGGCCGCGTCCACCAGAAGGAAGACGCCGTCCGCCATCTGGAGCGTGCGCTCGACCTCGCCGCCGAAGTCGGCGTGGCCGGGCGTGTCCATCAGGTTGACCTTCACGTCCCCGAGGCGGATGGCGATGTTCTTCGCCAAGATGGTGATGCCGCGCTCGCGCTCCTGGTCGTTGGAGTCCACGATGAGGCCGTGCTGCCCCCCCTGGAGCTTGTCCAACTCCTCGGAGCGGAACAGGCCGGACTGGCGGAGCATTTGGTCGACCATCGTGGTCTTGCCGTGGTCAACGTGGGCGATAATGGCCACGTTACGAATGTCAGAACGGCGCATCAAATCTCAATCGTGAGGATTTCGTGAAGGTTCGGCCGCCTATCGGCGGCTTCCCAAACAGTCATATTATAGGCGTCTGTCGGAAACTCAACCGACAGACACCGACTTGACCCGCGCCCGTCCGCGCAACTGGCCACAGAGAGAGGGTTTGATGCAGATTTATTTGATCCGACACGGCGAAGCGGTGGCGCTCGGCGAGCGCGGGATCACCCAAGACGCCGACCGCCCGCTGACGGAGTTCGGCCAAGTCCAGATCGGCCGGCTGGCCCACGCGTTCATCACCAAGGGGCACCGCGTCGCCCGGCTGTTGACCAGCCCGCTCGTCCGCGCCAAGGAAACGGCCGACCAGTTGGCGCCGGTGTGGACGCTGGCCGCCGAAGACGTGATCGTCACGGAAGCCCTGTCCCCCGGCCGGTCCTGCGCCAAGGTGGCCAAAGCCATTCGCAAGCACCGGGCCGACACCATCGGCCTCGTCGGCCACGAGCCGGACCTGAGCGCCTTCACCGCCTGGCTGATCGGCAGCAAGAAGGCCCGGATCAGCCTGGACAAGGGCGGCGTCGCCCGCGTGGACGTCGAGGGGGACGAGATCGAAAAAGGCTGCGGCACGCTGACGTGGCTGTTAAGCCCGGAATGGTCGAGCATGTGAGGGGAACGCCCGCGGACGGCCGTCCGCGGGCGTTCGGGGACGCGGAATTATTTCCCCGCCGGCAGCGTCCGCAGCAGCCCCACGGCGGCCCAGCCGGTCCCCCAGTGAGTGGCCACGTCGCTTTCTTTCTTCTTGCCGGTCTTGCCCAACTCTTGCCGGCTGAGGGCCTTCCACGAGCCGTCTTTCTCTTGCGTGGCCACCAACAACTTCCACGCCTTGCGGACTTCCGGCTCGTCCCCTTTCAGGCCCATCACGCTCAGGGCGTACAGGCATTCCCCGGTGACGAGGGGGTGGCTGTCGCCGCCTTTGGTGAACGGCCAGCCGCCGTCGGCGTTCTGCCGTTTCAGGAGTTCTTGCCGCCACGTCTCGGCCTGTTTGGGGTCGCCGCTTTGGCGTTCGACGATCATGCGCAGGGCGACCCAGTCCGTCCGCGTCTCGGGCTTGGCGTCCTTGAGCCACGCCAGCCCTTTCGCCCGCATGTGCTTGAGCGAGTCCTTCGCGGCCGGGGTGAGGGCGTCGCCGGCCTGCTTCTCGATGGCGGTCAGGCCGAGGACGGTCCACATCGTATCGACCTCGATGCCCTCGCGTTCGAACCCGGCGACGCCGATGAAGTTGCCTTCCTTCCACGAGCCGTCGGGCTTCTGCTTCGCCGCGATCAGCGGGACGAAGAACTCATACGCCTTGGCGGCCTCGGCCCGCTTCGGCGCCCCTTCCAAGGCCAAGGCCAGTTTCACCATCGTCGAGAGGAACCCGCCGGTGAAGTTCCCCTCATGCTTGTCGGTCATGCAGAAGTTCAGGGACCACGCGGTCAGGTCGTCCGCGAACTTCTCGTCGGTCTCGAGGCCTTTCGCCTTGCCGTCGTGGAGCGGCCACAGGGTGAACGGCAGTTGGTGGCACGTCACGCACTTGCGGCTGTCCCGCCACGCGGCCGAACTCTTCATCAAAAACGGGAGGCTGCGCTCCACGGCTTGGCGGGCCTCCGCGGGGGACGGCGCGTCCCCCGTCGGGGCGGCGGCCACGGAGAGGGAGAGCAAGAAAAGGGCGGTCATGGGGAGTCTCGGTCGAACGGCGGCGGGACGGTCATTAAACCGCGAACCGCCGTCACATGCCAGCGCAATTTCAAACCGGCGATTCCCGCTTGAACAATGCCCGCCCGGTTGGGACAATCTCCCCAACGCCGCGCCGCCAATTCTCTCCCCGCCGCGCGCCCCCACCCGACTCCGCGGAAGGACCACGTCTTGAACGCGAACGACCAGCCCGCGCCGCCCCCGACCGAAGTCACCGGGGCCGTCGTGCCGCCGGCCCCGACGGAAGTGACCGCCGCCGTGGTCCCGGTCGAGATCCACCCGGCGACGCCGCTCACTTGGCGCCTCGGCATCCTCGGGGGGATCGTCGCCCTCGGCGGGCTCGCGTACCTGCTGCGGGACGCGGTCGGCGTGCGCGGGCAGGCGCTGGCGGGGGTATTTTGCTTCTTCGGGATCGTCGCGGCCTTCTCGCGCAACTTGCGGGCGGTGAACTGGCGCACGGTCGGCTTCGGCGTGTTGCTCCAAGTCGTGCTGGCGCTGCTGGTGTTGAAAGTGGACTGGGTCTACCAGAGTTTCGCCGCGGTCGGCGGCGTGGTGAAAACGTTCATCGGCTTCTCGGACAAGGGCGCCGAATTCGTCTTCGGCGGCCTCGTCACCCAGGACACGTTCGCCGTGAAGCCCGAGGTGAAGGGCGGCCGGCTGTTCATCTTCGCGTTCAAGGCGCTGCCGCCCATCCTGTTCGTGTCCGCGTTCTTCACCATGCTGTACCACTTCGGCATTCTGCAATTCTTCGTCCGCATTATGTCTCGCGTGATGGTGTACCTGCTCGGGACGAGCGGGGCCGAGACGCTGTCGGTGTCCGCGAACGTCTTCATGGGGCAGACGGAGGCCCCGCTGATCGTGAAGCCGTACGTCCCGCGCATGACGAGTTCGGAACTGTTCACGCTGATGGTCAGCGGCTTCGCCCACATCTCGGGCGGCATGATGGTCGTGTACATCATTTACGGGGCCGACCCGGTGGCCGTGCTGACGACGAGCGTGATGGCCTGCCCGTGTTCGCTGTATCTGGCGAAACTGTTCTTGCCGGAGACGGGCAAGCCCGAGACCGGCGGGACGGCCGCGATGCCGAAGGAGGCGTCCCCGTACGCCAACGCCGTGGACGCCATCGCGGCCGGGACGGGAACCGGCTTGAAACTCGCCTTGAACGTGGCGGCGATGCTGATCGTCTTCATCGCGTTCGTCGCCATGGCCGACGCGATCCTGGCGAGCATCAAGCCGCTGCTGTTGTGGATGCGGATGCCGGAGAGCGCCCTGTCCGGGTGGCCGGACGACCTGTCGCTGAAGAAAGTTTTCGGCTGGCTGTTCACCCCGGTCGCGTTCCTGATGGGCGTCGAGGCGCAGGACTGCGGGAACGTCGGCAGCCTACTCGGGTCCAAGTTGGCGATCAATGAGCATTACTCGTATCTGGAAATGAAAGGCTGGAAGGATATCCCCGGCTTCATGACCGACCGCTCGTACGTGCTGACGGCCTTCGCCCTGACCGGCTTCGCCAACTTCGCGTCCGTCGGCATCCAACTCGGCGGCATCGGGGCGCTGGCCCCGGAGCGGCGGAAAGACTTGGCGAGACTCGGCGGCCGCGCCTTGTTCGTCGGCTTCACCGCCACGCTGTTGAACGCCGCCATCGCCGGCGTCTTACTTTGATTTGTTGAACCGCCAAGGCGCCAAGACGCCAAGGAAAAACCACTTTCAAAATGGTTTTCCTTGGCGTCTTGGCGCCTTGGCGGTTCAATCGGTTTTATCCCGGCGGCAGGATCAGCGGCGGGACCGCGATGGGCGGCGGCTCCGGGGACTCTCGCGGCAGGACGGGGAAGGTGCTGTCGGTCGGCGGCCGGGGCGCGGGCGGTTGGCGCTTGGACTTCGCGTCCTTGCCCTTGTCGAGGTCCGGGTACATCGGCGGCGGGAGCGCCTTCCCTTGCCGGCGGAGGTCGTCCGCGTCGATCTTCAGTTGGTCGAGGTTCGGCGGGACGATCGGGTCGAGTTCGTAGTACAGCGGCCGGATGTCCGTCAACTGCACGGGCAGCAACACCTCGGAAAAGAAGTCGATGCCCGAGCGCTCGTAGAACGGCACCTTCACCATCTGCTTGACGGTCTTCGTCTGGAAGCCGTCCTTCACCAGTTGGACGTCGTAGTTGCCGTAATACAGGAACGGGATGTCCACGGGCGTCGGGCCGTAGGGGACGTTGTTGATGAACACCATCGCCCCCGGCGGGTTGGACTCAACAACAAAGCGCCGCTCCACGCAGCCGGTCGAGAGGGCGACCAGCCCGGCGGCCAACACGGCGGTGAACGCTCGGCGGTGCATACGCTCCTCGCGCGGATTTCCGGGGGCGGGGCGGCTCATACCCGAAGCCGGGGCGCCGGGCAAGGCCGAAACGGAATGACCGCCGGCCAACTTTTACCCCATTTCACAAGACCCCGTATTTGTCGAACGCCGCCGCCGCCTTCATGCCCGCCTTGATGGCGTCCCGCACTTCGTTCTCGGCGTGGACTTTCTCCCACGCCCGCCGCACCACGGCCGCCTCGACGGCTTGCGGCACCACGACGACGCCGTCTTCGTCGGCGATCACCAAGTCACCGGGGGAGAAGCGCACGCCGGCGATTTCCACGGGCACGTCCACGTCGATCACGCGCTGGCGGTCCTTGCTGTCGTAGATCATGGTGCCGAGGGCGTAACACGCGAAGCCCATTTGCCGCATCCGCCGCAGGTCGCGGACGGCCCCGTCTACGATGACGCCGACGCAGCCGCCGTTGCGGGCGGCCGTCGAGAGGAGTTCGCCCCACACGCCCGACCGCTCGGACCCGGAGGCGGCGGCGATCAGCACGTCGTCCGGCTGGCACCCGTCCACGGCTTGCAGTTCCAGTTCGTAAGGCTTCGGGTCCGCGTGGGCCATGTCGGCCCACAGCGTCGTCTTGCACCGGCCGACCAGCGTGCCGGGGACGGTGAGTTGTCGGAACGGCAGCCGCGGCGACTGGTTCGGGTAGCCCTCGGCGTCCAGGGCGTCGCACACGACGGCGCTGGAGAACGATTCCCGCATCATCGCCAACGTGATCGGCTCGGCCGGGGTCATACGCGCCTCAGATGCCGCCGACGAAGCGGCCGGGGTTGAAGATGTTTTGCGGGTCGAACGCTTTTTTGACGGCCCGCATCAGGCCGAGGTCGCCGGTCGGCTTGCCCCAGACGTTGGCGGGCGTCTTCGCCTCGGCCGGGCAGCGCAAGAGAACCACGTTCCCGCCACACTCACCGGCCGCGGCCTGCAAGCGCGGAACCGCCGCCGCGTCCGGGAGGTGGCCGAAGACGATGCCGTTGCCGACAAGGGCCTGCACCGGCCCGAGGCCGCCGACCCGCTTGATGAATTCCCACGACAACGCCGGGAGGACATTCGCCTTAAACGTGACGGGATGCGTGTCCCATAAAGGGAAGTCGCGTTGGGCCGTTCGCCGGCGCTCGGCCTCGTGCGGCGGGAGGACGCCCAAGCGGGAGCGCAGGCCGTCCGGTAACTCTTCTCGCAACTGGGTGACTTGCCACGCGACGGCCGGCGGATTGTCCTCGTAGCCGACGGTGATTTCGCGGTCCGGCCCGACGACGGTGAGGACCACGGCGGAAGGCCGCGTGCGCGTGCGATTGAGAATGCCGAGGACCGTCGGCACGTCGGCTTCGGGGCACGGCAGCGCCAGCCATTCACTCGCCCCCGCCGTCGGCTTCACCTTGAGCGTCACTTGCGTGATGACGCCCAGCGTCCCCAGCGAGCCGGTCGCCAGTTTCATGATGTCGTACCCGGCCACGTTCTTGACGACGCGGCCGCCGGCCTTGAACGCCTCCCCCTCGTCGTTCATCAGCGTGATGCCGATGACGTAGTCCCGCAGGGTGCCGCACCCGAACCGGCGCGGCCCGCCGGCGTTGACGGCGATCGACCCGCCCAGCGTCGCCCGGTCCGGCATTGGCACATCGACGGGGAGTTCCTGGTTTTCCGTCGCCAACACCGCTTGCAGCTCCGCGAGGCGAATCCCGGCCTGCACGGTGACGGTCATGTCCCGCGCCGGGTAGTCGATCACCTGATTCAAACGGGTGAGGTCAACCGCCACCCCCGGCTTCGTCGGCGGCAGCCCGAACCCCGTCATCGTCCGCCCGCCGACGGGGTAGACGGCGTGCCCGGCCGCCCGGGCCGCCTTCACGATGGAAGATAGCTCCGCCACGGTTGCCGGGGAATGCTCGGCGAGAGGAATCAAGCCGTCGATCAAGGGGGAACCTTCCGCAAGAAATTCCGCGAAGGGTTGTCCTACGGCCGGAAATGGCCAATGACCAACGACCGATGACGTCTTCTCCGCGGGTCGGATAGAATAGCCGTCCCCCGGTCGGCGGCGGCTCGGGCCGCGGGCGTTCGGCCTTGGTTCAAGCGGAGGCGGCCAGTGACCCGGCGAATCAACTCGTGGCTCTGTTTGCTCGCGGCCCTCGGCGGCGTGGGGTGTTCCTTCACGGGCGGGAGTGTCGCCACGGCCGATCAGGCGAAGAAGTCGCACCCGAAGACCGTCCTCATGATCCGCCACGCGGAGAAGCCGCCGCCGGAGGCGATGTCGCCGGACCTGAATGCCGCGGGGAAGCAGCGGGCCGAGGCGATTCCAGAGTTGTTCAAGAAGTCGGCCGGGCGTCCGGAGCCATTTCCCATGCCGGACGTGATCTTCGCGGCGAAGGACTCGGCCAAGAGTCACCGGCCCACGCAGACGGTGGCGCCGTTGGCGGCCAAACTCCGCTTAAAAGTCACCACGCACTTCGACGACGACTCGGACACGGAAAAGCTGGCCGCGGAACTGATGACGAACCCGAAGTACGCCGGCAAGACCGTGCTAGTCGCGTGGCGGCACGGCCACCTACCCCTGCTGGCCAAGGCCCTCGGGGCCGCCGACGCCCCGGCGACATGGGGGGACGACGTGTACGACCGCGTGTGGAAAATCACCTTTGACGCCAACGGCAAAGCCACGGTGAGTGACTTGCCGCAGCGGCTGCTCATGGGGGACGCAGAGAAGTGAGTCATTGGCCGTTTTGGGGAGACGGCTTCAACCCATCGCACAGGACCGGGGTTGGAGTCCCGGCTTAACAGTACTTCCAACGGCGGTCTGCCGCGGCGGGGTTTTTACCCCGAAGGGGTTTCACAACACAGCCCGGGGTCGCGCCTCGCGCACCCCGGGGACCGATGCCCTCCTGCGCCGAACCCTGAAAGGGTTCCCCAAATCCGCCGCCCGTGCGGCCACGTCCCGCGGGTTTGGGGCTTGTGCAACCCCTTCGGGGTAGGCGTGCTGTTGTCGCGGCGTTTCCCGGGGTGCGCGAAGCGCGACCCCGGGCTGTGCTGTGCAAACCCTTCGGGGTAAAGATAAAAAACCGCCGCCGTTGGAAGTACTGTTCAGCCGGTCTTCGGCGGGTGGTCGTGTCCGCACAGGCGACGGTCTTTGGAATCGGGAAGTCCCGAAGACCGGCTGAAGCCGGGACTCCAACGAAAGCCAAGACCGGCTGTTGGTTCCGCTCGGCGGCCCAAGACTGTCTGACGCCGCGAGTGGCGAACTCTCCTCACTTCGTCGCCTTCTTCGGCGTCGCCTCCCCCTCCGTGATCTTCCAGTACGCATCCGGCGCCAGCCCGGCGTACTTCACCGTCAGGCCGTTGGGCCAGTGGACCGTGACGGCGTCGGCGGCCGTGTCGTCGCCCAAGCCGAACAGCAGGCGCTTGTCGTGCGTGCAGGCGAAGCCGGCGCCGCCCTTGACGAAGCGGGTTTGCTTGCCGGTCTTGCCCTCGAAGACGACGCGGGCGCCGACGATGTCGCGGTTGGCCTTGCCGACCAACTCCACGCCGAGCCAACGGCGGTCGCCCGTCGGGGCGACATTGCGCAGGACGGCGACGGGTTCGTTCAGGT
This sequence comes from Zavarzinella sp., assembly GCA_043744795.1. GTDB lineage: Bacteria > Planctomycetota > Planctomycetia > Gemmatales > Gemmataceae > Zavarzinella. The sequence goes on from JAYTTY010000426.1 coordinate 8,058, forward strand.
GGCTGATGACGACGTCCGTCTTGCCGTCGTTGTCCAGGTCGCCGAAGGCGGCCCCGCGGGCGTTGTGCGGGGCGGTGAAGTAACTCCCCCCGGTTTTGGTGACGACGGCGAACCGGCCCTTGTCGTTGCGGAGCAGGGCGGGCAGTTGTCGGCGGTCGGTTTTGTGCGGGAAGCGGATGGCGTGGCCGCTGACAATCATGAGGTCTTCCCAGCCGTCGCGGTCGAAGTCGAAAAAGCCCGTCCCCCAGCTCACGTAGATGCCGTTGATGGCCGACAGCCCGGTCATCATGGTGGCGTAGGTGAACCGCTCGCCGCCGTCGGCGCTGCGGTTCTGGTACAGGGCCGGCAGTTCGTTCTCGTAGTTCGTCACCATGATGGACGGCCGGCCACTGCGGTCGAAGTCGGCCGCGTCTACGCCCATGCTGCCGTTGGGGCCGCCGCGCTCGTCGAGCGCGACGCCGGCCGATCGGCCCACTTCTTGCAGCGTCAATTCGCCCGGCTTGCCGCGGTTCATGAACAGGAAGTTGTCGTCCGTGTCGTTGGCGACGTAGATGTCCGGCCGGCCGTCGCCGTTCACGTCCACGAACAGCACGCCCAGCCCGTGGCCCTTCTTCGGCACGGCGATTTTCGCGGACACGTCGGCGAACGTGCCGTCCTTGTTGTTGCGGTACAGCGTGTGCGGCAGCGGCTGAAACTTGCGCGGCTGGCACACGTCCCGCGTCTTGCCGTCGTAGGTGCAATCGGTCGGGTGGTTGGTGGTGAAGTCCCAGTCGCCGTAGTGGCAGACGTAAATCTCGGGGTAGCCGTCCCCGTCCAAGTCGCCCCACCCGGCGGACGTGGACCAGAGTGCGTCCGTCAGCCCGGCCTTCTTGGTGACATCGACGAACCGACGGCCGCCCCCGGCGGCCGGCTCGTTGTGCAACAGGACGAGTCGGTTGTACCCGGTCAGCAACAAGTCGGAGAAGCCGTCGCAGTCGTAGTCGAAGGCGGCGGCGCCGTGCGTGTACTGGAACGGCCCGCCCAGGCCGGCCTTGTCCGTCACGTCTTCAAATTTGAAGTTGCCGAGGTTGCGGTACAACTTGCACGGGTTGCCGACGACGGTCTTCCCCTCGTACTTGCCGCCGCCGGGGAGGAAGATGTCCAGCAGGCCGTCGCCGTCGTAATCGAGGAGGGCGACCCCGCCGCCGACGGACTCGATGATGGCGTAATTGTCCGCCTCCTCGCCGTTGCGGTACGTGAAGTCGATGCCGGTCTTGGCCGTCACGTCCTCAAACACCGGCGGGCCGGCCGGTTCAACGGGGGCGACCGTTTCAGTCGTCGCCACGGCCGCGGGCTTCGGCGTTTCCTTGCTGCACGCGGCAAACCCGACGAGCAAGGCGGCGGCCAGACAGCCGGAGAGAAGCGAACGGAAGGCCATCGACTCACCGCGGGGAGAAGGGAAGCGTATGTGTTGGTACGGTATCTGATCGGCGGGCGTTCGGTCAGAGGCGGCCGTAACCCCGGCCCTCTCGCCGCGTTAAGGGCGGCGGAGCATCGTCGCTTTTCGCCCCGCGAAAAGGCCGGCTTCCCGCCCGAGAAGCCGGTCGACTGCGGGAGGAAGGCCAGACTTTTCGCGGAGCGAAAAGCGACGATGCTCACGCCCGAATTAGTGTTTCCGCACGCTCTAACGGTCGCCAAGAATTGCCCTCCGCTCCCCAACCGGGTATGCTCAACACACCCGGCCCATCCCGACGGTAATCGTTGCCATGCCCCGCGTTTTGATCGCCGTTCTCGTCTTGGCGCTGGGGGCGTTGGCCGCGTGGTTAGTTCTCGGCCGCCGGCCCGCCGACGTGGCCCCGGCCGGCCCGGCGCCGGCCGTCGCCGACCCGCCCGTGCCGGACCCGCGACTGACGTTCGATACGCCGTTCCGCAACGTCAAGCCGCATGTGCAGTACGTCGGCGACGAGAGGTGCGCCGGCTGCCACGCCGACATCGACAAGCGGTATCACGCCCACCCGATGGGCCGGTCGGCCGCGTTCGTCGCCGCGGCCCCGCCGTTGGAGACGTTCGGCCCCGGCACGCACGACACGTTTACAAAAGGGCCGTACACGCTGCGCGTCGAGCGGGCGGGGGGCAAGGTGATTCACCGGGTCTCGGCCAAGGACGCGGCCGGGGCGCCGCTGCCCGAGTACGTCGCCACGGCCGACCTCGCAATCGGGTCCGGCACGCGGGGCAAGTCGTACCTGTGTCTGCAACAAGGGGCGGCGTGGCAGACGCCGATCAGTTGGTACTCGCCCGACGGCCGCTGGGACTTGTCCCCCGGCTTCGACTTGGGGAACGGCGGCCGGCGGCCCGTCGGCCAGGATTGCCTGACGTGCCACGTGAATCGCGTCGAACCCGTGCCGCAGTCCGTCAACCGCTTCCGCGACCCGTTCCCCGCCGGGCAAGCGGGCATCGGCTGCGAGCGGTGCCACGGGCCGGGGGAACTGCACGTCGCGGAGCGGGCGGCCGGCAAACTCTTCGAGAAGATCGACACGTCCATCGTGAACCCGAAACACCTGTCGGCCCCGCTGCAAGCCGGCATCTGCGCCCAGTGCCACTTGCAGGGGGAGGACCGCGTCACGCGGCGCGGCCGGCAGCGCGACGAGTTCCGGCCGGGGTTGCCCATCGGGCAGTTCGTCACCGTGTTCGTGCGCCACCCCGACTTGGCCGACGCCCACCGCTCCGTCGGGCAGTTCGAGCAAATGGCCGTGAGCAAGTGCCGCACGAACGACGGCCACCAGCTTGGTTGCACGGCCTGCCACGACCCGCACGGCGTCCCGCCGGCCGCGGCCCGCGACGCCTTTTACGCCGGCAAGTGTGCGACGTGTCACGCGCCGGGCGGGAAGACGACGTGTTCGGAACCTCTCGCGAAGCGGCAGGCGAACAACGACAACTGCGTGGCGTGCCACATGCCCAAGGCCGGGAGCTCCAACATCGTCCACGCCAGCGTGACGGACCACCGCCTCGCCCGGCGGCCCGCGCCGACGGCGCCGACCGGGCTAAAGCCCGGCGCCGTCCCGCTCGTCCGCTTTTCGGTCGGCGGCCAAGGCCCGCCGGAGGCCGAGTGGGACCGCGACCTCGGCATCGCCCTCGCCCGCGCGGCCGGCCGTGCGCCCGAAGGAAGCACGCGCACGGCGTTGGGGACGATGGCCGAGGGGCGGTTGACCACGGCGCTGGAATTATGGCCGGGGGACGTGCCCGCCTTGTCGGCCCTCGCCCTCAGCCGGGCCGCGACCGGGGACCGCGACGGCCGGTTCGCGGCCGCGGCCACGGCCGCGGAGTTGGCCCCGGATTCCGAAGTGGCGAAAACCGAATTGGCCGACGCGGCGGCGAGCGTCGGGAAGTTGGACATCGCGCTCGCGGCGGCGACGGACGCGGTGCGGATGAGTCCGACGGCCGTGGAGCCGCTGGTCTTGCGGGCCGGCGTCTACCTGCGGCAAAAAGACTGGGAGCGGGCCGAGGCCGACTGCCGGGCGGCCCTCGCCATCCACCCACTGTTCGCGCAGGCCCGGCTGATGTTGGGCGTCTGCCGGCACCGCCGCGGCGACCCGGCCGGCGGCGAACACGAGGCAGAAACGGCCGCCGGCCTGGCGTCGGACCCGCGCCGGCAGGCGGCCATGATGGAGTGGTATTACTTGCAGATCCGGTGAGCCGCGGGACTTGGCCGACCGACTTACCAGGCCGCCCGGAGGTCGCCGAACAGCGAGTCGAGGGTCGCCCATTTGGCGCCGTTCATGGTCAATCCCTCCACGACGAGCTGGGCCGCCCCGCCGTGGTAAGCGTTGACAAAGTACGCCTCCCAAGTGCTGGCCATGTCCTCGTTCGGGTTCGTCTTCCCGTACTCCCGGGCAAACGTGTTCGCCGCCGACGCCCGGTAGTCCCAGGCCCCGTCGAGTGACCCGTTGTACCCGGCCGGCGGGAACAGCGACCCGCCGCCGTTGTCGTGGACCTGCCACCCGCTGACCGCCCGGAAGGTGTTCACGAATCGGTTCTCGGACTGGTCGTCCCAGTTGTGGCCGAATTCGTGGTACACGGTCCGCTGAATGTAGCTGGTCGCGATGGCCGGGAGGTTGACGAAGGCGATCTCACTGCCGGAGTTCCAGCCGCCGGCCTGGAACCCCGGGGAGGTCTGCATCCCGACGGCCAGGAAGCTCATCTCGCCGCGGGCCGCCGACTTCAGCAGCCGCGTGTTCCCAGTGTGGTGGTGGAGGTTGGCCAGCGCCACGTCCACCCGATCGACCTCGGCGTTGTTCCAAGACCCGGCGGCAAACGAGTACGTCCCGGTCTGGCCGGCCAATTTCACGCCCGACAGGGCCGGGCTGTTCCGGAAGGCGATCCGGGCGTCGATCCCTTCGCGGTCTTGGATCACGTCCTCCCCGTCAAGGGTGAGGAACCGGTCGGCCCCCGGCCCGCCGAGCAGGGACTCCACGCCGTCGCCCATGCCGGCGAAGAGGCCGTCGTTCCCGGCTTCCCCGTACAGGCGGTCGGTCCCCGGCCCGCCGTGCAGGGCGTCGTCGCCGTCCCCGCCCCACAACGTGTCGTTGCCGATCCCGCCGTCGAGCAGGTCCGCGTCGCCCCCGGCTTCGTGCGCGTTGAACTCTTGGGCGCCCTTCAGGATGTCTTCGCCGATTTCCCCGTAAAGGGCGTCGGAGCCGTCCCCGCCGACGAGGGTGTCGTTCCCGTGCCCGCCCCACATCGCGTCATTGCCCGCCCCGCCGAGCATATAGTCGGCGTTGTTCCCGGTCGTCTCGTAGGCGTTGAACTCGTCCGCCCCTTTCATCGTGTCATTCCCCTCCTCGCCGAACAGCGAGTCGTTACCGTTCCCGCCGACCAACGTGTCGGCCCCGTCGCCGCCCCAGATGGCGTCGCTGCCGACGCCGCCAAGGATGTAGTCCATGTTGTCCCCGACCGTCTCGCGGGCGCTGAACTCGTCCGCGCCTTTCAGCGTGTCGTTCCCGCCCTCCCCGTACAGCGCATCGCGGCCGTCGCCGCCGACCAACGTGTCGGCCCCGTCGCCGCCCCAGATGGCGTCGCTGCCGACGCCGCCGAGGATGTAGTCCATGTTGTCGCCGGCCGTCTCGCGGGCGCTGAACTCGTCGGCCCCCTTGAGCGTGTCGTTCCCGCTTTCGCCGTAGATCGCGTCGCGGCCGTCCCCGCCGACGATGGTGTCGGCCCCGTCGCCGCCCCAGATGGCGTCGCTGCCGGCCTCGCCGTACAGTTTGTCGTCCGCGCCGCCGGCCTCGGCCGCACTCCACTCCTGCCCGCCCTTGATGACGTCGTTGCCGTCACCGCCGTGCACCACGTCGCTGCCGTCTCCGCCGACCAGCGTATCGCCGGTGGCCCCGCCGGTGATCTGGTCGGTCCCGGCTTCCCCGTAGATGAGGTCGGCGCCCGCGTCGCCGCTCACCACGTCGTCGCCGTCCCCGCCGTAGATCGTGTCGTTCCCGGCGTTGCCCACCACGGAATCGTCGCCCCCTTGGCCGGAGAGAAAGTCGTCGCCGTTCCCGCCGGTGATCGTGTCGTCGCCATCGCCGGCGTACACCTGGTTGCCCCCGTCGCCGCAAATCAAGGTGTCGTTCCCGGCTTCGCCGAAGAGGATTCCCCCGACGCGGCCCGCGGTCAGGGAATCGTCGCCGTCCCCGCCGAACACATACACGGCGAACAGGCCGTCATTGACCACCGCCGAATCGTCGATGACGACGGTGTCGTTCCCCCCCAGCGCGTCCGCCGCGGCCGAGAGCACCAGACTGCTATCCACGGACTCCATTTCGGCCGTGTTCCCGTCCAGGTCGGTTACGGTTATCGTGATCCCTTCGACGGCCACCGAGCCGTCCTGATGGACGATCCGAATCTGGTCGGCGTTGTCCGTCCCCTCGACCCGCAGCAGCCCTTGGGCCATGTCGAACGTGGCCACCAGACTGGCGGCCATCAGGCTGCGGACTTCGAGTTCCTGGATGGCCAACCGCGGCCGGGGGGCGGGTTTCGGGTGGCGGTACGTGCGCGGCTTGGCGTCGAACAAGCGGCGGAACATGGCGGTGGCGGACATGGCGTACTTTCGGTCAGTGTATGTTGGGGAGAAGCCCGGCCGGGCCGAAATGGCCGGGCACGGTTCTCCTCATGGTGCGTTCACCTGCTCACCCCCGCCCGGGTTTTGCACCGGCTGCGGGGGGAAGCTTCTTTCCTGAGCGAGAAGCCGGGGCGAATGTTACACGCATTTCAGAATCGGTGTTTCAACTTTTTGGCTGCGATGCCCCAAGGATTGGGAATCCGCGAAGAAATGGTCGGGCGTCGGGGTGAATTCCCCCACGGCCTTCAGGCGCCAATGATTTTGGTTGCTGATGTGAAGAAGCGGTTGCGGGCGAAGAAGAGAAGCGCCTGATGCGCGGGGAATGCGGGTGTCCGCTGTTGGACTGCTCGGATTGGCGGATTGGCTGAGGTCTGCGAAACGGCCGTTTCGCGGGCCAGAGCCACCGTCACGGCGCACGCCACTTCGTCTTGCGGCGGCCCTTCCACGAGCGGCGGGCGCCGCGGCCGGGTGGGCGGTGGCTGTCCGGGGTTTGAGCGCGGGCGAAGGCCGTGTGGCCGATCTTGCGCGGCACGTCGGTCTGGCCGAACGCGGTTTTCCCGAACGAGCGGGTCAAGTGGTTTTCCTTCATCGCGTGTCCGCCGTGCGGTGTGACGTTGACCGACAGACACGGGCGGGGAAGTGAGGTTCGGGCCACGCCCGCGGCCGGCCGGCCGTGGGCGTTCGGTCACGCGGTCGCCGTCGCCAGCACCGGCGCCGCCAGCACGTCGCGGACTTTGCGCTGGAGGCCGTCCGTGGTGAACGGCTTCTGGAGGAAGTGGACGGCGTCCTCCCGCACGCCTTCGAGCAGCACCTCGTCCGCCGTGTAGCCGGACATGAACAGCACCTTGAGGTCCGGCCGGGCGTCCCGCAGTTTCTCGGCGAGTTCCCGGCCCCCCATGCCGGGCATCACCACGTCCGACAGCAGCAAGTCTACGCGGCCGGGCAAGGTGTCGAACAGGGTGAGGGCGTCGGCCGGGCACGGGGCGGTGAAGACGCGGTAGCCCTTCCCCTCTAAAACGCGCTGGGCGAGGGCGCGGACCAAGTCTTCGTCTTCCACCAGCAGGATCGTCTCGCGGGCCGTCAGGTCCGGCCGGCGGGAGTAGCCGGTCGTCTTGGCCGGCGGGCGGTCATTGCACGTCGGCAATACGATGCGGAACGTCGTGCCCGCGCCGACTTCACTGTCCGCGGTGATTGACCCGCCGGCGGCCTCCACGATGCCGTGGACGGTGGCCAGGCCGATGCCAGTCGCCTGCCCGGCGGGCTTGGTGGTGAAGAACGGCTCGAAAATGCGGGCCTTGGTCGCCGCGTCCATGCCGGCGCCGGTGTCCTGCACTTCCAAGACTTGGTCCGGGCCGGCGGCCCGCGTCCGCACCGTCAGCCGGCCGCCGCGCGGCATGGCATCGCGGGCGTTGACGGCCAAGTTCATCAGCAGTTGCACCATCTGGTTCGGGTCGGCCTTCACCCGGCCGGCGTCCGGGTCCAAGTCGGTCGCCAGTTCGATGTGCTCGCCGATCAGCCGACGCAGCATCTTCTCCACGTCCTGCACGACTTTGTTGAGGCCCAGCGCGGCCGGGGCCGTGACTTCGCGGCGGGCGAACGCGAGCAGTTGCCGCGTCAGCCCGGCGGCCTGCTCCCCGGCGGCGCGGATGTCGATGCCCAAGTCGTGGGCGGCCTCCCCGGCCCGCGTCTCCCGCAGCAGCAGTTCGGAACAGCCGTTGATGACGGTCAGCAAGTTGTTGAAGTCGTGGGCCACGCCCCCGGCGAGCCGGCCGACGGCCTCCATTTTTTGGGACTGCCGCACCTGGTCTTCCAGCCGGCGGCGGTTCTCTTCCGCGGCCACGCGGGCAGACACGTCCTGGGCGAGGGACACCAGCGAGCGGAACCGGCCGGCCGCGTCGCGCCGGGCCGAGTTGTACCACTCGATGTGGACCGTCAGGCCGTCCCGCGTCAGGTTGCGGTTGGCGCTGTGCGTCGTGGGCCGCTCGCCCGACAGCATGGCCGCGGCCACCGCGCCGACGGCGGCCCGGTCCCCCGGGTGGACGAGTTCCAACTCGTCCATCGTCCGGCCGACGGCCGCGGCGGCCGGCCACCCGAAGATCTCTTCGGCCCGCCGGGACCACTGGGCCACCCGGAAGTCCGCGTCCCACTCGATGAAGGCCAGCGGGGAATTCTCCAGTTGCTGCGTCTGGACGAGGCACAGCCGCCGCAACTCGTCGTCGGCCGCCGCCCGGGCCGTCACGTCCCGGGCGACGCAGTGGACTTCCACCGCCCCCGCGGGCCGGGCCGCCGGGCGGGAACTGACTTCCCACACGTGCGCCGGCCCCACGGGCGAATGCACGCGCATCTCGAACCGGGTCGGCTCGCGCCGCATCAGGCCCCAATCCACGGCGGCCGGGGCGTAAGCTAACAGCGTCCGGAACTCGCCGCCGATCACGTCGGCCCGGGGGCGGCCGGTCAGCCGCTCGCCGGCCGCGTTGAAGGTGAGGACGCGGCCGCCATCGTCCAGCGTGAAGATGGCGTCGGCGGCCGACTCGACCATCTCCGTCAGCCGCGCCTCCAAGGCGGCCCGCTCCCGCAGTTCGCCCTTGAGGGCGCCGTTGCGGCCCACGACTTGGCGGCGCAGAAACACGACCACGGCGAGGGCGCCGACCAGCATGACCATGACGGCCAAGCTGGCCAACTCCCGCGAGTGCTCCCAGCCGGCGCCGACCGGTTCGCCGGCCCGCGCGAGCGCGGGCGCCAGGAGAAGGATTGTGGACGAGACATACGGTCGTTGCACTGGCGTACCCCATCGGGTGCGCGCCGTCGGCGAGTCCGGCGCGGGGCGGTCTGAGCCGAAGTTTAGAGTCTGATGCGCGCCGGGCGGGAATGGAACGGCGAATGCCGGCGGATAATTCGGGAGGCGTTTGTGGCGGGAGTAGAATTTTAGCCGGGAAGCGCACCGCGACTTCGGGACCCGCCCCTGTGGGTGACGCCGTTGACCAACGAGGCGCGGGGTTCATCCCCGCGGGAGGACTCCCGTCGGGATGAACCCTAACGGCTCGTTGACGAAGCGAGAGCCTTCCCCTCGTTGGCGAACGCGGCCGGTCAGACCGGCTCGTCGGCCGGCCGGCGGGCCGGAACCCCCTGGGCAGGCCGCAGGTGCGCGGCGCGCGGCGCGCCGGCCGGGCCGTGGCCGGCGTGGGCGCGGTAGCCGTCGGCCGTCGCGGCCGGGCGGGCGGCCGGGGTGTCGTAGTCGAAGTCGCCGCCGTCGAAGTCGTCGTACCGGCACTGGTAGCCGGGCAGGGCGGCGCGGGCCTTCTCGTCGTGAAAGACCTTCACGATCGACTGCTGCATGACTTCGCGGCATGTACTGTTGATCGGGTGCGCGATGTCGGCGTGGAGCTTGGCCCGGCCGTCGTGGTCGCGGGGGGCGCGGTTGTCGTCCAAGTGCCCGCCGCAACTGTTGCAGAAGCGGCTGCGCAGGTGGTTCTTGGACCCGCACCGCGGGCAGCGGTCCGTGAGCTTGCGGCTCGGCATCGCCACGAAGAGGCCCTTGGTCCCCTCGATGATTTTCAGGTCCCGGATCACGAAGGCGTTGTCCAGCGTGACGGAGCAGAACGCCATCAGGCGTTCGTTGTTCTCCTCGACCAACTTGATGCGAACTTCGGTGATAACCACAGTTGGTCTCCTATGCGCCTGTGGCGGCGTGCGCGAGTCAATACCGGCTCCGGACACGGTACACACGGGTCTTCGAGTCACCCTCGGAAGCCAACCCGGCCGACAGGTCATCCGCAACCCGCCGAGCTTCCTCGGGATTCCGACACAACACGAACAGGCACGACCCGGACCCGCTCATCAGCGTCCCGGCGGCCTTGTATTCCGCCAACCGCCGGCGCCAGTCGGCGACCGCGGGGGCCAGTTCCATTGCCGGCCCTTCCAGCCGGTTGTGCAACGCCCGGCCCAAGGCCTCGGCGTCGCCCGCGGCCAAGGCCGCCTTCGCCGCCTCGCCGTCCACCGGGTTCTCGGGAACCCGCAAGCGGCGGTACACGTCGGCCGTCGCCAGCCCGAAGGCGGGCTTCACCAGCACCAAGTCGAACGCCCCGCCGACCGGCGCGGGGGTGATGATCTCGCCGCGCCCGGTACACCACGCGGCCGGCCCGTTCAGGAAGAACGGCACGTCGCTGCCGAGCGTCGCCGCCACGGCGGCCAAGTCGGCCGCGGGCAAGTTCAGGTTCCACAGGCGGTTCAGCCCGCGCAAGGTCGCCGCCGCGTCACTCGACCCGCCGCCCAACCCCGCTGCCCACGGAATCCGCTTGGCCAGATGCACCGTTGCCCCGGCCGTGATTCCCGCGTGTGCCCGCAGCGCCTCGGCCGCCCGGCACACCAAGTTCTCCGGCCCCGCGGCCAAGTCCGGCGCGTCCGTCGTCAGCGTCACGGCGCCCGTGTCCGCCGGCGCGAACGTCAGTTCATCACACAAGTCCACGGCCAGCATGAGCGTGGCGATGTCGTGGAACCCGTCGGCCCGCTTGCCCTTGATTTCAAGGAACACGTTGACCTTGGCCGGCGCCAGTTCGCGCAGGGGAGTCATGGCCGGCGCCGCGGAGGCCGCCGGCGCGTCGTCAAACAACATGGGTGGAAGCACTTGAGAGAAGTGTCCCCTCCTTGGGTCTGCATCGACATGAATCCCAAACCGTCCTGGTTGGGGTGGGCCGTCTTTTTCAACGGCCCAAGTCCCAGCTGTCAATCATGAATGTTCGCGGATAATACACAGACGATCTTGCCGGTGTCAAGCCCGTCTTTGGGGATAATCCGGAAATTTGTTAAATGTCGGCAAGGTGGCCGAAACTGCGCGAGAGAAGAGTTTGAACCACAGAGGACACAGAGGACACAGAGAAAAGACAGAGATAGGAGTTACGCAGTTGGCTCTTCTGGGCCTCAAATGACCGGAAACTGGATGCGTTTGGGCAAGATGGGCAAGTCAGCATCTTGCCCATGCCACCAA
>JAYTTY010000427.1:0-4904 GCA_043744795.1 Zavarzinella sp.
GATTGACAACGGGAAGCCTTGAAGACCGGCTGAAGCCGGGACTCCAACGAAGACCGAAACCGGCCATTTTGGCGTCCCGGCTTCAGCCGGTCTTCGAGGAATGGTCGCACCGCAGGCGAAAGCGATTGACTACGTGAAGCCTTGAAGACCGGCTGAAGCCGGGACTCCAACGAAGACCGAAACCGGCCATTGATGATTCAGCGAACACGGGAACCAAAGAGGGTAACAAATGTCCGCAATGCTCTTCGCCCAAACCGCCGCGGACGCGCTGCCGTGGCCGCTCATCACGGCCGGGGTGGCCGGGGTGGTGCTGTTCAGCTTCATCCTGCTGCTGGCCAACCGCTACAAGCGGTGCCCGAGCAACCGGGTGCTGGTGATCTTCGGGAAGACCTCCGGCGGCAACGCGGCCAAGTGCGTCCACGGCGGGGCGGCGTTCGTCGTCCCGCTGATCCAAGACTACGCCTACCTCAGTCTCGAACCGATCCAGATTGAAGTGCCCCTCAAGGGCGCGCTGTCGATGGAGAACATCCGCGTCAACGTCCCCAGCGTGTTCACGGTGGCCATCGGCACGGACGCGGAGACGATGCAGAACGCGGCCATCCGCCTCCTGGGCCTCGACACGATGCACCAGAAGCAGCAGGCGGCCGACATCATTTTCGGGCAACTGCGGCAAGTCATCGCCTCCATGCGGATCGAGGACATCAACCGCGACCGCGACAAGTTCCTGGAGAGCATCCTCAAGTCGCTCGAACCGGAGTTGAAGAAGATCGGCCTCGTGCTGATTAACGTCAACATTACGGACATCACGGACGAGTCCGGGTACATCGAGGCCATCGGCCGCAAGGCCGCCGCCCAAGCCGTGCAGCAGGCGCTGATCGACGTGGCCGAACAGGAGAAGAAGGGGCAGATCGGCATCGCGGAGGCCGAGCGGGAGCGGTCGATCTCGGTCTCGACGGCCACGAAATTGCGGGAGATCGGCACCCGGGAGTCGGTCCGCGACCAGGCGATTGCCTTGGCCCAAATGGACAAGCAGCGCGTGGTCGGCGAGCAGACGGCCCTCCTCGAACAGACGACGCTCATCAAGGAGTCGCAACGGCTGCAAGCCATCAAGATGGCCGAACTGGACCGCGATCAAAAGGTCGGGGAGCAGAAGGCCGCGTTCGAGCGGGAGGCCTCGGTCGCGGAAGCCGACCGGGAGAAGCGCATCCGGCAGGCCGACGCCAACGCGAAGGCGACGGCCGGCGAAGCCCTGTCGCAGGCCATCATCGCCCACGCCCAAGCCGAACTGGCGGTGAAAAAGGCCGAGGCGTACCAGCTTTCCGAGACGAAGAAGCGCGAAGCCGAGGCCGCCGTGCTGGAGGCCCAGAACCGGGCGATGGCGAAGGCGGCGCTGGCCGACGCCGAGAAGGTGGAAGCCGAGCAGCGGGCCATCCTGGAAGCCCCGGCAAAGGCCGAGAAGGCGAAGTTAATCGTCGAGGCCGAGGCCGCCGCCGAGAAGACCCGGCTGGACGCCCAAGCCCAGGCCGGCGCCATCTACGCCAAGCTGGAAGCCGAGGCCCGCGGGCAGTACGAAATCCTCGCCAAGAAGGGGGAAGGCTTGAAGAAGATCATCGAGGCGTGCGGCTCCTCGCAGGCCGCCTTCCAGATGATGATGCTCGAACACATGGACGCGCTGACGCAGGCGTCGGCCACCGCCATCTCGAACATCAAGTTCGACAAGATCGTGGTCTGGGAGAACGGCGGCAACGGCTCCGGCAACTCCAACACCAGCGACTTCCTCAAGAGCATGGCGCGCTCGCTGCCCCCCATGCTGCAAGTCATGCGGGACATCGGCGGCATCGAGGTGCCGGAGTTCCTGGCCAAGCTGCAAGGCGAAGCGCCGCTGACGGCGACGGCGGACACCAAGGTGAACGGGAAGGCGTGAATTTGGTCTCGGCCGCCAAATCCTCACAACCCGCCCGCCCGCCCGCCTTGTCAAGATTTTCCGGTCCGGAAGACCGTGCGGCCCGGCGTCCGGCGCCTTATGATGGCACGGACGACGGAACTTCTCTCCGGGGCGCGGGTTATGCGTTCGATTGCCTTGGCCTGCCTGATCGGCGCCCTTTCCCTGACCGGCGCGGCCGACCGGACGTTTCCCGGCGTGAAGTACCGGGCCATCGGGCCGTTCGTCGGCGGGCGGGCGGCAAACGTCGTGAGTGTGCCGGGCGACCCGCTCACTTATTATGTGGCGGCGGCCGGCGGCGGCGTCTGGAAATCCGAGGACGGCGGCCTGAACTTTAAGCCGGTCTTCGACGGCCAGCCCGCGGCCGTGATCGGGGCCATCGCCGTCGCCCCGTCGGACAAGAGCGTGCTGTACGTCGGCGCCGACGACGGCATCTACCGCACCGCCGACGGCGGCAAGCGGTGGAAACACGTCTGGAATGAAGCGGGTCAGATCGCCCAACTGGCGGTCGATCCGGCGAACGCGGAGGTCGCCTTCGCGGCCGTCGCGGGGCACGCTTACGGGCCGAACAAAGAGCGCGGCGTCTACCGCACCCGCGACGGCGGCAAGACGTGGGTCCGCGTGCTGTTTCGGGACGCCGACACTGGGGCGACGGCCGTCGTCATCGACGCGGAGAATCCGCGAATCGTCCGGGCCAGACTTCAGCGGGTCAGCCGCAAGCCGTGGGAGACGGTAACGGGGAAGCCGGCCACGCTCGTCTCCCGCGACGGCGGGGACACGTGGGAAGCCGCGAAGGAAGAAGATTACCTCGCCCTCGAACAGCCGGAGACTCGACCGGCGGCGGTGAACCCCCGGCTGCCGCTCGGCGAATTTCCCCGCGTCGCGGCCGACAACGCCGTGCCGTACCGCGTGCTGGGGGCCGGCGTGTCCGGCGACAGTCGCTCGGCCGCGGACTGGTTTTCCGTCGGCGGCGACGGGTTCGCCGTGCCGGACCCGGCCGACCCCGCCCTCGTGTACTCGGGCGGTCCCGAGGGAAAATTGTTCCGCTACGACCACCGCACCCGGCAAGCGCGCGACGTGAGTGTCGTCACCATCGAAGACGGCAAATACCGCTTCGCCGCCGTCGCCCCAGTCCTCATTTCCAAGCACGACCCGAAGACGTTGTACCACGCGGGCAACGCGGTGTTCCGCAGCACGACCGGCGGGCAGACGTGGGACAAGGTCAGCGGCGACCTGACGCGCAACGACAAGAACAAGACGGCCAACGGCTACGGCGCCATCACCGTCTTGAGTGAGTCGTCGGCCAACAAGAAAATCCTGTGGGCCGGCAGCGACGACGGGTTGATCCACCTGTCCCAAGACGCGGCGTACACGTGGAAAAGTGTCACGCCCGGCCTCGCCGACCTGCCGGACTGGGCGCGGATCAGCGGCATCGAACCATCGCCGCACGACGAGGCGACGGCTTACGCCGCCGTCGACGCCCGCACGCTGGACGACCCCAAGCCGCACCTGTGGAAGACGACCGACTTCGGCGACACGTGGACGCGGATCTCGGCCGGATTGCCGGCCGGGGAAGCCGTCCTCGTCGTGCGGGCCGACCCGAAAAAGAAGGGCCTGCTGTACGCCGGCACGTCCCGCGGCGTGTGGGTCTCCACGAACGACGGCAAGGCGTGGCGCCCGTTGAAGTTGAATATGCCTACGGTCGCCGTCGGCGACTTGGCGGTGAAGGACGACGATTTGATCGTCGGGACACTTGGGCGAGGCGTCTACATTCTGGACGATCTGACGCCGATCCGCGAATGGGCGCCGGCCGTCGCCGACAAGCCTGCTCATCTGTTCACCCCGTTGCCGGCCGTGCGGTGGTCCCAGCGTCAGAACGTGCCGGGCTTCCAAGAAAGCACGGCGGGCGAAGCCGCCCCAACGGGGGCCGTCTTGAACTTCCACCTGAAAACTGCGGCCAAGAAGGCCATTGTCCTCGACGTGTATGATGCCAACAGCAAGCGGATTGCGACGGTCGTGGGGAAGGAGTCGGCCGTCGCGGGGGTCAACCGCTTGCTGTGGGACTTGCGGCACGACGGGGCCAAGCCCCTCACCGCCAACACGCCGGGCGAGCGCGGCCCGCTGGTCGCCCCCGGAATGTACACGGTGAAGCTGATCGCGGACGGCCGGCCGCTCACTTCAACACTGGAAGTGCGGATGGACCCGCGGGTGACGGAGCCGCGGGGCGTTTCCACCCTGAAATTCCCGCCGCAACTGATCCCCGTGCCGCCGCGGGCCGCCACCCCGGAGGAGATCGCCCGGCTGAAAAAGACGCCGTGGCTCTCCCGCCGCAACGCCCTCGACGTGGTGGTTGAAGAGGCGAAGGAGCAAGAACAGTTCGGCCTGAAGGTGCGCGACGAGATCGGCAACGCCGCGAGTCTCATGGAAGAACTGGGGTTGGTGCGCCGGCAAATCGAATTGCATCAAGAACTGCTCGGCCGGGCGCCGAAAGCGAAGATGGTTCTCAAGATGGAGCGGGCCGCGGGTGTCCGCATCAATGCCGTGGAAGCGAAACTGACGGCCGGCCGCGGGATCCGGGCCAAGCTCTCCGGCCTGTTGGTTGCCGTGACGACCGGGGACGGCCCGCCGACCGCGAGCCAACGGCAACTGGCCGAGGAGTTGGAGCAGGCCGTCGCCGAGGCGCGGGCCGAGTGGGGCCGGGTGATCGCGGACGACCTCCCGCCGCTGAACGATTTGGCGCGGAAACAGAACACCCCTATGATCTGGGTACCGTCGGGGAAGTAGGGGAAATGACCGTCTGGCCGCGACGCTATGGAGTGGAGCGCGTGCCGAGGCCAAGAAGGTGACACTCGCCCGCCTGCCGGACCTCACCCCCGGCCCCCTTACAGGGGTAGGTCAGGCGAGAGCGAAGAATTCAGGCGGAAGTCGCAATAGTGCGACCATGCCGCGTTTTCTCGATGTC
>JAYTTY010000428.1:0-4903 GCA_043744795.1 Zavarzinella sp.
CATCGAGAAAACGCGGCATGGTCGCACTATTGCGACTTCCGCCTGAATTCTTCGCTCTCGCCTGACCTACCCCTGTAAGGGGCCGGGGGGTGAGGTTGCCTTTAGAACGTCGTCATGGTCAATTCGCTTCCAACCGTCGTCGTCGGTGCCGGCCTCGCCGGCTGCACGCTCGCGTGGCAACTCCACGCCGGCGGCGTGCCGGTCGTGTTGGTCGATCGGGAAGAACAATCCACGTCCTCCAAAGTCGCGGCCGGGTTGATCGCCCCGTTGAGCGGGCCGCGGCTGTTGCCGAGTTGGCGGTTCGACGAGGCGTGGGCGGCGGCCATGCGGTTCTACAGGAGTATCGAAGAACGGTTCCAGACGCGCGTCTTGCACCCGAAAACAAAGTTGCACCTTTTCACGGACGCGGCCGAGCGAGACCTCTTTCAGGGGAAGCGGGCCGCCGAGTTCGCCCGCTTCGTGGCGACCGATTCCCCGGCCATCGACCCCGACACGTTCGCCGCCCCGCACGGCGGCTTCGAGATGTCGCACGCCGCGTGGCTGGACGTGCCGGCGTACTTGAACCTCATCAAGACCGATTTCGCAAGCCGCGGTTCGTACCGGGCCGCGGACATCGACCCGGCGGCCGACCTGGGCTGGAACGGGCCGACCGTCGAGATTCCGCGATTGGGCCTCACGGCCGACCTGGTGATCTGGTGCGAAGGGCCGACGGCCCCGCGCAACCCCTTCTTTCCCGGCGTCCGGTTCAGCTTGGCCAAGGGCGAAATCCTCACGCTCCGGATTCCCGACTTGCGGGACGAGCGCATCCTGTACCGCGGCGTCTGGCTGTTCCGAGTGGAAGAAGGCGTCTTCCGCTGCGGGTCCACTTATGAATGGACCGACTTGGACAGCGGCCCGACCGCCGCCGGCCGCGAGACCATCCTGGCCCGCTTGCGTCAGTTTCTGAAATGCCCCGTGGAAGTCGTGGACCACACGGCGGCCGTGCGACCCGTGATGGAAGACAAGATGCCGATGGCGGGCTATCACCCGCGCTGCCGGCAATTGGCGTTCGTGAACGGCTTGGGGTCGAAGGGGGCGTTGCTGGCGCCACTGGTGGCGGAACGGTTTATCGACGGGAGTTCTTTGGCTGACGCGACCCCCCCCGGCCCCCCCTTGCCAAGGGGGGGAGAAAATCTGCCGCCGCTTGAGACTGGACCGCGAGCGAAGGCGCCGGTTTTCCTCCCCCCCTTGCCAAGGGGGGGCCGGGGGGGGTCTGATTTAGACCAAGAACTCGCCCTCTCCCGCCCCTGCGGCATTCAACTCCCGCCGCGGCTGACGGAACTGGCACAGACCTTGTTGAAGCCCGCCATCAAGCCCGGCGACGTGGTGATCGACGCGACGGCCGGCAACGGCCACGACACGGCCTTCCTCACCAAGCGCGTCCGCTTTCACGGACTCGTCTTCGCCATCGACCGCCAGCCGGAAGCCATCGCCCGGCTTTCCCGCTGGCTGGCCGAGACGCCGCGGCCGCGTGTGAAACTGATCCTCGGCGACCACGCGAAACTGGCCACGCTGATTCCCTCGGAACACCACGGCCGCGTCGCCGCCGTCATGTTCAACTTGGGTTACTTGCCCGACGGCGACCACGCCGTCACGACGACGGCCGCGACGACCGCCCCGGCGATTCGGCAAGCCGTAGCGCTGTTGCGGCCGGGCGGGATGATGACCGTGCTGGCCTACACCGGCCACGCCGGCGGCCCCGAGGAAGCGGAAGCCGTCGCGGCAACGTTGCGGGAATTGGGATTGGTGATCGACTGGAAAGAACGGCCCGCCGACCCGTGGGCGACGAACCCGCCGCGGCTGTTCGTCGTGCGTAAGAAGTGAAAACTCGGGGTGGCCGGATTTGAACCGACGGCCTCTTGCTCCCAAGGCAAGCGCTCTACCGAGCTGAGCTACACCCCGTCTCCGACACGGTCATCTTACTTGGGCGTAGGACATTGAACAGTCGGGCCGGGTTCGGCCGGAAAACACCGTGGCCGCCAAGACGCCAAGGCCGCCAAGAAGAACCATTTTTGAATTGGTCTTCTCGGCGGCCTTGGCGTCTTGGCGGCCACGGTGTTTCACTTCCGCAAAGACTCGACCAGCCGCTCGAACTCGTCGTTGGTGTCGAACGAGATCAGGATGTTGCCCTTGTCCTTGTCGCTGATGCGGATCTCGACGCGGGTGGCGAGCCGTTGGCGGAGTTCCGTCTCGATGCTCTGGACGTGGGCCGTCCGGTGCGAGGCGGCCGGGGTGTGTTCTTCCGGTTCCTTCTGGGCGGCCTTGGCGTCGCCGGAGGACTTCTGCTGCTTCATCGTCAGTTCGAGGGCCTTGACAGACATGCCCTTCATCACCACTTCCTTGCACAACTCCACCTGCCGCTTCTGACTGCTCATCCCCTTGAGCAGCTTGGCGTGCCCGAGTGAAATCTGGTTGAGCCGCAGGGCCTCTTGCACCTCCGTCGGCAGTTGCAACAGGTTGACCAAGTTGCTCAGCGTGGACCGCTCCATGCCGAGCCGCTGGGCGAGGGCGTCTTGCGTGGTGGTGAAGCGGTCCAAGTAGTCCTTGAACCCTTGGGCCTTTTCGATCGCGTTCAGGTCCGCCCGCTGGATGTTCTCGACCAGCGACGCCTCGAACACCTGCTGGTCGTCGAAGTTGACGACCGTGACCGGCACCTCGGCCAGGCCGGCCGCCGTCGCCGCCCGCAGCCGGCGCTCGCCGGCGATGAGTTGGAAGCCGTCCCCCGTCGCCCGCACCACGAGCGGCTGAAGGATGCCGTGGCTCTTGATGCTCTCCGAGAGGTGAGCGATCTCGTCCTCGTCGAACACCTTGCGGGCCTGGTACGGGTTGGCGAGGATCTGCTCCAGGCGGACGCTGATCCGCTGGCCCCCCACTTCCAACGCCCCGTCCGTGCCCGCCGGGGCGTCCCCCAGCAGCGAATTCAACCCCCGCCCAAGTCGCGGCTTCGTGTCCATGACCGTGTCTCCCCCCGAATTGCCTCGTCGCCCAAAAGGTTCGTAAACCCGTCAGAGTTCCACATGGAACGACCGGCTTATACCGCACCGGCGGATCGGGGCAAGGGCAAGTCAGGGGGTAGATTGACGGCGGCGGGGTGACAAGGGGAAATTCTGATCGACCGAGCGGGGCGAGGGAGACGAGCCGCGAGCGTGAGCGACCGGAGGCTTTCGCCCGCGCGGTCGCTTCCCAATTGGCTATTCATCGCGTGCGTTCAAGCCTCCGGTCGCTTACGCTCGCGGCTCGTCTCCCTCGCCCCGCTCGGTCATTTCAACCACACGCGACCCCCACTTCCTGTCAACGCCGAAATTCAAAACGGCGACAATCCGCTTGCCCAACTTACCCCCGCGCGCGATTCGGATTCCGCAAGAAAAGTCCCCTTCCCAGCACGGAATGTTTTGAGTTACCATCCCGCTCGTCGATGCCGGAACCATCGACAACCAGGGGCCAGGACGGCCCCGTGAGAAGAGGCCACCGATGAACGGACTCATCCGTTAGCAACTGGGCCGGACCGGAACCCGGCCCCCTGCTTCCCCCCCGACACGGCCTCGTGTCGGCGACTTCGGCAATCAACTCATCACCCCCCGGCCGCCGACGCGGCCCGCCAAGGCGCGGGCGCCCGGACGGCTAACCTCAATCGTTCCGTCGGGACCCCCCCCGTCATGGACCGTTCTCCGATTCTCTTCCGCGTTGACGCCTCCGCCGACCACGGCTGGGAACCCTTCTACCAGTGCCTCACGTATGCCGCCGCCTTGCAGCGCCGGCGCCGGCCGGCGTACTTCCTCGGCCGCATCCAGCCGTTCCCGCTCGTCTCCCAAGTGGTGCGCGGCGGCAACGACTTCCTGACCGCCGAACACGAGGTCGGCACCGCCGAGGACTGCGACGAGACCATCCGCGAAGTCCGCCGCCTCGGGGCCGCGGCCGTCATTGTCAACGCGCCGGGCATTCAGGAAGAGTACCTGCGGGAACTCTCCTCCACCGGCACCACGGTCGTCGTGATCGACGGCGAGGCCGGCGTCCGCTTCCCGAACCGGCTCGTCATCAACCCGTACCTCGGCAAGCCGATGGGTTCCTACGACTGGGAGCCGGGCGCGCAACTGCTGCTCGGCCGCAAGTACGCCATCGTCCGCAGCGTCTTCCGCCGGCAACGGCAAGTGCGGTCGTCCGACCCGCAAGGGAGCTACCGCGGCATCGTCGCCTTGGGCGAAGACGACTTCGCCGGGCAGTCGCTGGTCCGCACGCAGGAATTGCTGGCCACGTCCCGCGTGGACAAGCTGAGCGTGATGGTCCGCAGCCACCACCACCAACTGGACGAGTTGAAGACGCTGGCCGAGAAGCACAAGGGCCGCTTGGAAGTGCTGACCGAGCCGAGCGAGATCGGCACGCGCCTGCCGCGCGCCCACTTCGCCCTGACCGGCGGCGACGGCCTGTCGTTGGAGATGGCCTGCGTCGGCGTGCCGCAACTGGTCATCACGCAACACGCCCGGCACATGGCCAACGCGAAGAAGCTGGACGAGGAAGGTGCCGCCACCAACCTCGGCACGATCGAGCAGGCCACGCCCGGCGCGCTGCGGGACGCCGTCAACTACGTGCTGGACGACCAACTCGAGCGCATGGGCATGGCCCGCTGCGGCCGCCAGTTGATCGACGGCAAAGGCCCCGACCGCATCGTGAACGGGCTGGAGATTTTGATCCACACCCCGGCCGAACCGCAACGGCTGCGGCTGGCGGCGTGATTCGTCCCGCCTTTGTTTAGCCGCGACGCGACGCTTCGGAGTGGAGCGCGGGCCGCCCCGCGCTCGAATCGTCGAAACCAACAGGCAACGGCGAGCGTCGAGGCGTCAGCCCGACGTGTCTTGTTCTTGAAAGA
>JAYTTY010000429.1:0-4886 GCA_043744795.1 Zavarzinella sp.
GTTAAGTTGCTTTGGTCTTCTCCGTTTCTGCCCTTGCCCCCTTCGGCCCCCTTCGGGTATTCGCCCCGGCGGACCGCCGACCCGGAGGCCGAGCCGTGAAGGAAGCCATTTCGCAACACGTCGAACCGGCCGACTACAATGAGGTGGTCGGGCAAGGAGTGCCTTGCCCCGCCCGAAGCCCAGCCGTCCGAGTCGGCCAGTATCGTGCGGTCCCGGATCCGAACAGGAGTCTCACGATGGCGAAGAAACCCAAGTCCCCGCCGTCGTCGGCTCCGCACGAAGAAGTCGAGCCGGCCGTCGCCTCCGACGCGGGCCGGCGGGAGGCGCTCATCCGGGCGAACGTCCTCAAGGCGCTCGGCCGGCCGGCCAAATTGTTCCGCGTGGCCGTCATGCCCCTCTGGGACAACAACTACCGCGTGAACGTCGTGACCGGGGAGGAGTTCTCCTCCTGCCAAATCCCCAACAGCTATTTCGTGCGCGTCGACGACGACGGGACGATTCTCGGGTCCACGCCGGACATCAAGAAGCAATACTAAGAGCGGTCAGTAAAAGTGAAGCGCCCCACCGCGTCCGCGGCGGGGGTTTGGCCGTCATTCTCAGCAACTTACCCCACCACTGACGCCGTGGGGCTTATGGTCGAATCTTTTCCAACGCCGCCGCTCACTTCCGCCGGTCCAGCCAGATAAACACGCCGATCAGGGCGACGGCGATCATCAGGCCGGCGGCGATGAGGCCGACGGCGCCGAACTGGGCGTCGATGGAGCGGTACGCCCGCTCGGGGAGGCTGAATACGTCGGCCATTGGGGAGACTCCTGACGGGTGTGCCGCGGGAGGGCTATTCAATCATGGGACATTTGTGCCGGATGTGCAAATTATTTGGGTGGGGATAAATGGTCCGCGTGGGCAAGGGCCGCGGCCAATCTTCACCGCGGTTCCCAATTTGGCCGGTTGGCAAGCCGGCAAACTCACCCTAACTTGTTCAAAGTGTCATCTTTAGTCCGCTGTCCGACCGTTGACCCACCACCCCTGATCGACACCGTCAAATGAGCGTCCCGGCCCTCACCCGCCGGAATCTCCCCACCGAGGGCCTTTCGTGACTGGCTACCGCCTTGCCTTCACTGTCGTCGTCACCGCCGCCTGCCTGCACGGGCCGGCCCACGCCACGTTCGGCCTGTTGAGTGACGGGCCGAACATCGACGTCAACCACCTGAACCGCTGCCTGCGCGGCCACGTGGACGACTACACCTGCAACCACGGCCAAGACCGGCGTTTCTGGTCGGCGTCCCTCGGGCAGAAGCGGGACTTGTACGCGTATACGCCGCCGGGGTACGACCCGGACAAGCGCTACCCGGTCGTCTTCTGGATGCACGGCGTCGCCCAAGACGAGAAGACGTTTTTGGAACTGGCCCCGACGTTCGACAAGCTGATGGCCGACGGGATCTTTCCCAAGTGCGTGATGGTCGCCGCCGACGCCAGCCCGCGCGGGCGGGCGTCGTTCTTCGACGCCGGGTCGTTCTACCTCAACTCGCCCCTCGGCCGGTACGAGGACTACTTCGCCGTGGACGTGTGGAACTTCGCCGTGGAGCGGTACTCGATCCGGGCCGAGCGCGAGGCGCACGTCCTGGCCGGGGCCAGCATGGGCGGCTTCGGGGCGTACAACCTCGGCATCAAGTACCGCGACCGCTACGGCGTCCTCGTCGGCGTCATGCCGGCCCTGAACACCCGGTACGAGGACTGCCGCGGCCGGCACGACACGGACTTCAACCCGAACTGCTTCCGCTTCTCGCAGCAGTACAACCCCGGCGACGCGCTCGGCAAGTTCGGGCTGTTCACCATCCGGGCGCGGCGGCTGATTTCCCCGGTGTTCGGGGAGGGGCCGGACACCGTGGCCAAGGTGGCGGCCCAGAACCCGACGGAGATGCTGGTCACGCACGACGTGAAGCCGGGCGAATTCGAGATGTTCGCCGGGTACGGCACGGAGGACGAGTTCAACTTCGACGCCCACGTGCAGAGCTTCCAATACTTCGCCAAGCAGCGCGGCATCGACGTGACGACCTACGCCGTCCGCGGCGGCCGCCACAACCGCGACACCGGCCTCCGCATGCTCGAGCCGTTCGCCCAGTGGGTCCGCCCGCGGCTGGAGAAGTATTCGCCGAAGTGAGAACGGATCAAGCCGGAAGAATCTAACCACAGAGGACACAGAGAGCACAGAGGAAAGCCAAAAGCGGATGGAAGGCATGATAAAAATGTCTTCCCTGCTTCTGTTTTTCCTCTGTGTTCTCTGTGTCCTCTGTGGTTAGATTCTTCTCTTCTGCCGTAATTTCCTTACCGCGGCAGGCGCAACGTCGTCCCGGTGGGGATGGGCTGCGTCGGGTCCACGGTCGGGTTCATGTCCCAGAGGCGCTTCCAAGTGTTGGCGTCGCCGTAGAGCTTGTTGGCGATTTCGCGGATCGTCTCGCCGGTGGCGGCCTGGACGCGGTACTCGTCGTTCGTGCTGCTCGCCGGCGTGACGGCCGGGGCCGGCGCCGGGCGACTCGGCGGCGTGCTGGAGCCGATGGAGCGGCCCTCGGCCGGCTCGAAGTCCACGCCGCTCGACCGGCCGCCCGGGGCGGGCGCCATCGGGGCGGCCGTCGCGGCGGGCGCGGGCCGCGGCTCGGTCTTCGTCATGGCCGGGAACTTTTCTTCCAGCACCCACAGCGGCGGCACGCGGACGATGTTCTCGCCCCCCTTGCGGCGGTCCTTGTTGTA
This sequence comes from Zavarzinella sp., assembly GCA_043744795.1. Taxonomy (GTDB): domain Bacteria; phylum Planctomycetota; class Planctomycetia; order Gemmatales; family Gemmataceae; genus Zavarzinella. The sequence continues at coordinate 2,749 of JAYTTY010000429.1, forward strand.
CGCCTCCAAGGCTTGGGCGTAGTCGGGCGACTTGTAATACTCCCGGCTAATCATGGCGAACGTGTCGCCGGCTTTCGGCGTGTGCCAGTCCTCGTCGAACTCGTCCCGCTTCGGGGCGTCAACCGGCGGCTTCGGCGTCCCGACCGGCGGGGCCGGGTCCAGGTTGACCGGCGGCCGCGGCGCCCCGATGGTGGGGGTCAAGTCAATCACTGGCGGGGCCGGCGGCGTGCCGACGTTGAGAGGCGGCGCCGGCGGAGGCGAGACGAATTCCGGCGTCACCACCGGCGGCTTCGGGGCCGGGCCGGTCCCGATGGTCGGCGGCGACACCAACGGCGGTTCTTCCTTGAGGATCGGCGGCGTGGGCGGCAAGTCGCCGACCTTCGGGGGCGGGCTGACCGTCGGGGCCGGGGCGGTGATCGGCGGGATGTCAAAATCAACCTTGGCCGGCAGCGCGACGCCGGCCTTCGGCAGAGCGATCAGCGGCACGTCGATGTCAATCGGCGCCTTCAGCGGCGGCGGGGCGGTCTCGATCGTCGCCTGGACGCGGATAATCGGCTGCTTGTCACTCGGGTTCACCGTGCCGGTGCGGGTGACGGCGGGCAGTGGCGGCGGCTCGATGTCGGCGATTCCGCGGAGCGTGGGCTTGGGCGCTGAGATCACTGGGGCGTCGATGGTCAAATCCACCCGGCTCGCCGGGATCCGCGGGGCGTTCACGACGGGAATGTCCAGATCGAATTCGTTCTTGCTCGGCTTGATGGGCGGCACGGGCGGCAGGATGTCCAACTCGGGAGGAAGTTTCCGCGGCTCGTCCGGGGTCGCCGGCGTGGCGACGGCCACACTGGTGTTCTTGCCGGACTGGGCGGCCGCCTTGGGCGTGCCCGTGCCGATGGACTTCAAGCCGTAGGCGCCGCCCACGAGGCTGAGGACCGACCCGCCGACGACGATGCCGACCTTGGTCTTGGTCGTCAGCCAGCCGGCTTTCGCCGCGGCCGGCACGGCCGCCGACAAGGCGGGGGCCGTCGCGGGCGTGGGGTCCGGCTTGACCGCCGGGACGGACACGTGTTCGGTGGGGTTGGCCATGTCTATCGCCTCCTTGCGACCCGCAGCTTGGCGCTCCGCGCCCGCGGGTTGGTTTCCGTTTCGCCGTCGCCCGCCTGCACGGGCTTCCTGGTGACCGCTTCCCAAATGTCCTTGTCTTGAAACGCGTGCTTCACCCGCCGGTCTTCCAGCGAGTGAAAGCTGATGATCCCCGCCCGGCCGCCCGACTTCAACAGTCGCGGGAGCTGGGCCAACAGCCGGTCCAGCGCGCCGAGTTCGTCGTTCACCGCGATCCGCAGCGCCTGGAACGTCCGCGTCGCCGGGTCGATGCGGCCCTTCTTGTCCCGCGGCACGCAACTCCGCACCAAGGCGGCTAACTGGGCCGTCGTCTTGATCGGGGTCGTCTTCCGCGTCTCCACGATCTTGCGGGCGATGCGCCGGCTCAGGCGTTCCTCGCCGTACTCGAAGATCAAATTCGCCAAGTCGAACTCGTTGACGCGGGCCAGCAAGTCGGCGGCCGACTCCCCGGCCGACGGGTCCATCCGCATGTCCAACGGCCCGTCGGTCTGGAAACTCAGGCCGCGGCTGACGTCCTCCAACTGGTCCGAACTAAACCCGAGGTCGGCCAGCAGCCCGTCGATCTCCGTGACGCCCGCGTTCCGCAGGGCGGTCGATACTTGGTCGAAATTCGCGTGAATCGCCGTCACCGGCAACCCCGCCAACCCCGGCATGGCCGCCGCGATCATCCCGGCGTCCTGGTCCAAGCCGATGACGCGGCCGCCGGGGCCGACTTTTTCGGCGATCAGCCGGGCGTGCCCGCCGGCCCCGAGGGTGCAGTCCGCCCAGACTTCGCCCGCCTTCGGGTCGAGCAGGGCCAACACTTCGCCCGGCAATACGGCCACGTGCCTCATCGTGGCGGGGGAATACACGGGATGGCGAATGGGGTCAAGAGGAATGGCGAGGGGGGAAGAGAAGACATTTTCAGCCACGGATCGAACACGGATAGGAGTTACGCAGTTGATCCTCGACAGCGTCGCTTTGGTCTGGTTTGGCTGGAATTCGTTGTCCAACTGGCCGTCAATGCCGCCAAAGACCACGCG
>JAYTTY010000430.1:0-4871 GCA_043744795.1 Zavarzinella sp.
CGCGTGAGGGTGAAGGTTTGAGCACCAACACTCTACCGCCGGCGCTCAAGCCCCGCCACTCCTTTTCAACCCGCCAAAAAGTGCGAAAGACTAGTCGGAAACCTCCTCCGTCGAAATTCGGTGATGAGCAAGTGCATGGTACACGTTCAAAAGAAATGGATACGCCGTGGTCGCCACGAATCGGTTTAACCGCGTGACCCGCGAGGCCAGTTGCCTGTTCGGTTCGCGCGTCGGGTCAATTAATCGCTCGTAATATGAGGAGAATTCGTGCATCTCCGTCAGGTAGGCGAGAATCGCGTCTTGGTCAAAATCATCGACCCGCTCCTTGACCGTAAAGTAGATGTCACCCTGCTTCACTACCTTTCCTTCCCGCATGAGTAAGTGGCGCACGAATTCGGTGAGGTGTTCCCCGACACGCCCCTGCATCGGTTGCCAATATTTTCTAAAAGCCGTCTCCTGCGTTTTCGCGTTCAACCGCATGAAGAAGAAATTCCGGATCAAGTCGGCTTGCGTGAGCGGTTGCCCCTTTGCGTTCAAACTTTCAAAGATCAGGTAAGGGTTGTCGTCGCGGTCTAGGACAATGCTCACCAACACCAAATTTTTGCACACCACATAGTGGAGGCGGTCGAGTGACGACGTCGGGAACGTTCGTAACTTTTTGTCGAAATAGGCGTACGCTTTGGCGACGCCCTCTTCCAAGGCCGGCGTCTCCGCGTCCATAATGGCGCAGAACGCCGGTCGGTCCGCTTGCGTCGGGAGAACTTTGTAAATGTCAGTGTCATCTTGGTGGCGATTCTTCAACAACAGGTCATCAATTTTATCCGCGAGTTTCGATTCCTCTTCCCGCCGGGCTTTGTCGCGGAGCGCCGCAAGGAGCAATAAAAGTGTGGTGATGCGTTGCTGGCCGTCAATCAGAACGAATTTGCTCACCCCCTCGGGCACGGAACGGTCAGGCATGGTGACGACTGAGCCGATGAAGTGGTTGCGTGGCTTCGACTCCTCGCACAACTCCTCCAAATCGGTCCATAGCGTGGCCCATTGACGTTCTTTCCAACTATACGGCCGCTGAAACATTGGAATGACATATTGTTGAACGCCGCCGAGAATCTTCTGAACATCGGTCTGATTCGCGTGCATTGGTGATGTTCTGTTGAAAGAGAATGTCCGACAGTAGTTTTAGAATCTTACGGGATGGGCTGCCACATTCCGTGAATTGCAAATCACTCCCGAGTGTGTATCATGGGACGCGAAAGCAAGTGGTGTTTCGTTGGCAGTCCCTTCAGGGGCCGCTGCGCCGGCACCCCGCCGGGACCGGAAGGGACGAGCCTACGAGGCCCGACCTCGCGGCAAGCGGCCGTCACCCACGCCTTGGGAAGTCGCTTCCCGAGGGGGCGGGCCTCGAAGACTCGCCCGCCGGCCGTTCGCGGGCGCCGGGTTTACGCCGGCTGAAGCCGGCGGCTACGAGACGAGGCCGGCCTCACTTCCCCATCGTGTGAATCGTGTTGTGCAGCGTGCCGGTGACGGCCCGGCCGTCGGCTCCTTTCAGGCGGTACTTGACCTCCATGCCCCACGTCGGCACCACGTCGGGGATGTCGAGGCGGACGGTCTTGCCGTCGGCGGAGACGGTCGCCTTCGAGACGGGGAGTGGCTTTTCGTCGATGTGGTTGGAGCCGTAGTTTTGGGTGCGCTTCAGGCCCCAGACTTTGATTTGGTAGTTCTTCGGGTCGGCGGCGCTGGCGGCGTCGAGGGCGTCGGTGAACGTGACTTCCACGCCGGTATTCGTCGCCTTCAGGCCGACGGGCAGGTCGGCGGGCTTGCCGGTGTAACGCACGCGGTAGAAGCCGCCGGGGGCCGTCTGGTTGCCGGCCCAGGCGAACATGCCGCAGGTGTAGAGGTGGCCGTCGGTCGGGTGGAAGCGGCCGCGCATGACGCCGGTCGGGAACGGCGGCAACGGCAAGGCGCACATCCCGCCTTGGGCTTGGCCGTTCACCGTCTCATACGGCACGACGAAGATTTTGCCGGCCCCGTAGGAGATGTTCAGCAGCGAGCCTTTCAGCGGCCCCCACTTTTCGGACGTCACCCACAGGAGTTCGGCCGGGGAGCGGTCGAAGGCGTTGGTGACCCAGCAGAGGGGTTGTTTCATCGCCGCGTCGGACGTGTCGGTGATGTCCGTGCAGCCGAACATGTTGCCGTAGAAGCCCCCCTTCTCGACGAGGTTGATGCGGTTCTTCGGCGTCCAGAACCCTTCTTGATCGGTCACGAAGAACGTGCCGTCCGGGTTCAGGCAGACGCCGTTGGCGGCCCGGAAGCCGGTCGCCAGAATCTCGGTCGTCGCCCCGTCCTTGCTCACTTTCAGGAGGGTGCCGTGGTGCGGGACGAGGGCCGGCAGGGCGTGCCGGCCGCTCTTGGCGTAGTAGAAGTTCCCGGCCGCGTCCGTCTGCAGGCCCATCGCGAACTCGTGGAAGTGTTCCGTCACCTGATGGTCGTTGTTGAAGCACTCGTAAAAGTCCGTCTCGCCGTCGCCGTTGAGGTCGTGCAGTTTCACAATCTGGTCCCGGCAGCACACGAACACGGCGCCGTCGCGCAGTTTCAACCCGAGCGGTTGAAACAGGCCGGACGCGATGCGTTGCCACGTCAGGCCGGCGGCGGGGGTGTCGAGGCCGCCGACCAGCCACACGTCGCCGTCCCACGAGCAGACGTACATTTTTTTGCCGTCCGGGGAGAAGTCGAACCCGGTCAGGCGAAGCTGGGCGTTCCACGGGTTGCGCTCCGGCAACGCGAACGTGTCCACGGCGAACGGGCCGTCGTCCTTGCCGCCGGCGACCGTCGTCTTCAGAATCTCCGGCCAGCGCTTCGGGCCGCCGTGCGTCAGCGGCTCCAGCGGCCGCGGAAGCGGGGACTCTTTGGCGAACGCCGTCACGTCGGTCTTCGCCGTCAACAGCTTCACGCGCGTCGGCGTGGCGCCGGCCGGGACGCGGAGGACCGTGAAGCCGTCGCGTACTTCGAGCGTCGCCTTGGCGTCGCCGATTACTGCCGCGGCCACGCCCACCGGGGCGACGCGGGCGAGCAGGTCGCGGGACGACTTGCCGATCTCCAACGTGCGCGTGAACACGACGGCTTGCTTCGCGGTGACTTCCGCGCCCGCCAGTTCCAACACCGGGGCTTCGCCGACCGTGTACGAGATGATGGTCTGGTCGCCGAAGTGGTGTACGCCGCGGAAGTTCGCCCACTCTTTCGGCAACGGGCCGTAGGGGCGCCGGTCGCGGCCGAGGAAGCGCGGGTCTTTGAAACTCCCGGTCGCCGGGTCGGCCCAGCCGGGGCCGACGGGGTTGGCGAACTGCGCGTCGCCCGCGAGCTTCGGGTGGACCTGGTGTTGGCCGTTGAAGTGGATGCCCTTCCAGTCGATGAAGCCCTCGCCGGCCCACGCCGCCGCGAAGCGCATCGTGTCGTGGTCGAACAGCGCCCACCGCTTGCCGCGGGACACGCCGCCGGCCCCGGCGTCGAGGCGCACGGCGATCCCCTTGTACGCGATGTTCGGCCCGGCCCCGCCGACTTCGTAAGTGTTCATTAGGCTGGGGCCGTAGTCCATCGCCGCCCACGGCTCCACGGTGACGGCCGGCGGGCCGAACGTCGTCCCCTTGGGAATTTTGGCGAGGTACGCCGCGTCGGCCGCCGCGTACTGCGTCGGGTTGTACGGCTTCAGGTACGTCTCGCGCAGGTAGTGGATGAGGTCGTACTTTTGCCGCGGGACCATCCACGTCTGCGGGGCCATCAGGCCGTAGCCGCGCGTGAGGGTTTGGTACAGACTGTGCGGGTCGCCCCCGTTCTTAAACGTGTGGACGGCGAAGCGCGGAGACGTCGGCAGCGAGCCGGGCTGGTCCTTCGTGCCGTGGCAGTTCGCGCACACGCGGGCGTAGATCGCCTCCCCGCGGCGCAGGGCCTTGTCGTCCCACGCCCGGATCAGGCCGGCGTGGTCGATGTCCTTCTCGTACTCCGGGATGACGAGGGCCGTCACCGCCGGCCGCAACTCCTTCGCCCGCGCCGGGCCGCCCTCGGCCACGTCGATGAGGTACTTCACGAGGTCGAGGAATTGCTGCCGGTCGGACAGGAGATTCACCAGCCCGTCGGGCATCAGCGAGTTCTTGACGGCCGTCCGCTTCTCGATGTCGGCGACAGGAATGGTGAACCGCTTGCCGTTCGCGGCCGGGTCAATCAGCGTGACGGCGCCGGCTTTCTCCTCGGCAATCAGCCCGGTGAGCGTCTTGCCGTCCGCCGTGTTGAGGACAACGGTTTCGTACCCCTTCTTGACGATCTTCGACGGGAACAACACCGACTCGACAAGGTACTCGGCCGTCGCCTCCTTGCCAGCCTTGGCGATGTCCGGCCCGAGTTGCGTCCCGGCGTCGGCGTCGTGACACTTCGCACAAGTGAGGAACGGCTGGAAGAACAACACCGCCCCGCGCCCGGCGTCCCCCCGCTCGCGGGCGGCCTTCGCCAACGCGGGGACGGGTTCGTGGGCGAGGGTTTCATGGAGGGACGGCGGCTCGGCGGCGGGGGCGACGGCGGCGAGCGAGAGAAGAGCAATCAGCACGCGAGAGCGCATTGGTGATCCTTGAGCAAAGGCAACCTCACCCCCCGGCCCCCCTCTCCGCCGCGGAGAGGGGGAGCAAGAGGGCAACGGCCACTTTCCGTAGGGCGAGCGTCTCGCGTGCCCGAATCGTCCGGGCAAGCGAGACGCTCGCCCTACATTCCGAATCGGTCCCCCCTCTCCACCGCGGAGAGGGGGTTAGGGGGCTTACAAGGGTAGGTTTCCGGCCGGGGCAGAGGGAAATTTAGGCGGGGGTCGCTGTTGGCATCCGTCGCAGCCCCCT
>JAYTTY010000431.1:0-4865 GCA_043744795.1 Zavarzinella sp.
GACCGGCGTCCCGCCGGTCACTTTTGTCCCGACCGACCGGCGGGACGCCGGTCCCACCGCAACACCGCCACTGAAAATGCCCGAGGGCATCCGGAATAAATGGCGCAACAGCGGAACGGCGATCACCGCGGGGCATCGTCGCTTTTCGCTCCGCGAAAAGTCAGGCGTCCCGCCCGCGGAGCCAGTCGCCTGCGGGGTAAGGCCCGACTTTTCGCGGGGCGAAAAACGACGATGCCCACGCCCAGTCTCATTCTTTCCGACCACACTTCGTCAGAATCTCTTGGTTCCCGCAGTGAATTTGCCCGGTGATTTTCTTCGTGAATCTTGACGTAACCTTTGTGGCGAGTCCGCATTGTTCACTTCGTTTTCCGCTCCTGGATTTTCAGCCACCTGGCCCGCCGCACCCAGTAAAAGCGGACGGGGAGGAACAAGTCCACCACCTCATCCGAAATGAGCAGGCCGCCCAAAACCGGGAGCGCCATCGGGGCGAGGACTTCGCCCCCCACGCCGGCCGCGAACACCATCGGGAAGATGGCGACGATGGCGACGCCCTCCGTCAGGAGTTTCGGCCGCAGCCGGTGGACCGCCCCCTCGATCACCGCGGTGCGCAGTTCTTCCAAGGACTCGATCTTCTCCAGGCCGCCGCGCTTCTCGATGGCCTCGCGCAGGTAGACGAGCATGATGATGCCGGTCTCCGTCGCCATGCCGAAGCAGGCGATGAAGCCGACCCAGACGGCGACGCTGAAGTCGGTCGGCGGGGCGCTCCAGCCGCCCACGATCTTCGGGAACAGGTACAGGAAGAACGCCCCGCCCGCGAGCGCTTCGGGCACCGCGAGCATCATCAGCACGGCGTCGGCGAGGTCGTGGTACGTGAGGTACAGGATCAGGAAGATGACGAGGATGACGGCCGGGAAGACGACCTTCAACGTCTGGGCCGCCCGCGCCTGGTGCTCGAACTCGCCGGCCCACTCGACGTGGACCCCTTCCGGGAGCGACACCTTCTGCTCGACGACGCGCTTGGCCTCCTCGACGAAGCCGACGGCGTCCCGGCCGCGGACGTTCAGGGTCACGTAGTTCAACAGCCGGCCGTTCTCGCTCTTGACGACCGCCGGCCCCTCGACGATGCGCACGTCGGCGACCGAGGCGACCGGGATGAGCGGCTTGCCGCGGGCGGCGTGGCCGGGGATCGCCTGGTGCCCGGCCGGGGAGCCGTCGAGCGTCAGCGTCGGCGGCCCGGCGTCGGCGGCCATCGCCGGCCGCTCGACGCGGGCCGTCCCGGCGACGAGCAGACGCTTCACCGCTTCTTCGTCCTCGCGGCTGGCGCGGGCGTAGCGGACGCGGACGGGGAAGCGGTCCCGCTTCTCGACCGTCTGCGTCACGACGCGGCCGCCGATGGCCATCTCGATCTCGGTCTGCACGTCCTCGACGGTGACGCCGTACCGGGCCGCCTTCTCGCGGTCGATGGTCACTTCCAAATACCCCTTGCCCATGACGGGGGCGGCGACCACGTCCCGCGCCCCCGCCACCGGCTTCACGGCGGCCTCGATCTGCTTGCACACGCGGTCGATGGTGTCCAAGTCCGGGCCGAACACTTTGACGCCGATGTCGGTCCGCACGCCGGTCGAGAGCATCTCGATGCGGTTGATGATCGGCTGGGTGAAGATGTTCGACCACCCGGGGACTTGCAGCACCCGGCCGAACTCGTCGTCCACGAGGTCGCCCTTCGGGCCGCCCGTCCGGGGCCAGAAGAACACCCGGTCGCGGAACGGCTTTTCCAGTTCTTCGCGGAGCTTCCCGAACGGCTCAAGCGCCGCCGCGTCGTGGGGCTTGCCGAGCCGCACCTTCAGCGTCTCGGCCGCGAACCGCTCCGACTCGGCGCCGAGCGGGGCCGAAGAGAGCAGCCCGACGCCGCGGCCGGCGGCGACCAGTTCTTCGAGCGCGTACCAGGTAAACGCCTCCGTCCCGCGGTCGGCCAGTTCAAAGTTCACCGCCGCGACGCGCTCCCGCCAGAGGGCCTCGCGGCGGGCTTCCGTGTCGGCTAAGACGGCGGTGGCCATCGTCGGCCGGTCGGCGCCGGCCAGCCCGCGGACGCCGGTCCGCAGGGAAGCCCAGCCGGACTCCTTGAGTTCCAACGCGGCCGCCGGGTCGGCGGTCGCCTTCACCTCCGCCAAGCGGTCGGCAGTCCGCCGCTGGATGCGCGTCACCACTTCGAGGGCGGGGTTTTTCGCCAAGCGTGCGCCTTCGTCCGGGGCCAACTGGGCGGCGAGTTCGTCGATCACCCCGGCCTCGCTTTCGGGGGCCAACGCCGTGAGCCGGCCGCCCGCCCGCATCCGCCGCACCGTTTCGGCGATGACGAACTTCGTAAGCGTCGGCCCAAGCTCGCGCTCGGTCTCCGAGTAGCGGCGCCGGGCCAGCTCGCGCAGCGTCTCGTCGAAGCGTTCGAGCGCCTTCTGCGCCGCCTCGTTGAGGAGGCTGTCCCGGTCGTCGGCGTGCGGGGCCTCGGCGAGGTAGCCGCGGCTTTCGAGCGCCCGCAGCACGGCCCGCGTCTGCCGCTCGGCGTCGGGGAAGCGCAGGACGCGCTTCGGCCAGAACTCGCGCGGCCGGAAGTTCACGAACGTCTCGACCATGTCCAGCGGGGCCGGGTCGGTCGGCGTGTCGGCCCGGCCGGCCTTGCCGACGACGGACTCGACTTCGGGGAACCCGCGCAGCAGCGCGTCCCGGGCCTTCAAGTCGTCCGCGGCCTGCGTCACGCTGGCCCGCGGGACCGTCACCGGCATGTCGAGCGTCGTCCCCTCGTCCAGGGCGGGCATGAACGACACGCCGATCTTCGGGAAGTGGAACGCCCACAGGGCCAGAAAGACAAGCGTGGCGAAGGCCGCGGCCTGTGCGGCCGTCCCGCGCGTGAAGGCGACGGTGAGGAACGTCACCACGGCGAAGACCACGAGGAACATCGTCCGCCACGCCTCTTCCGAGGCGCCCATGCCCAACAGGGCCTGCACCGGGAACAGGCCGGCGGCCAAAATCAACAGTGCCGCGAACGCCCACATGACGAGGTTTCGCTTGGGCAGCGCCCACGTCAGCAGCGGCTTGTAGATGCGGATGAAACTGCGGACGATCCAGTTGTCCTCCTCGCCCCGCAGTCGCCCGCGGACGAAGCTCGGGATGAGGGCGGGCACGACGGTCACGGAGATGAGGGCGACGCCCAACAGCGCGAAGCTCTTCGTGAACGCCAGCGGGTGGAAATACTTCCCCTCGCGGCCGGACAGCATGAACACGGGGACGAACGACAACAGCATGATGAGGACCGAGAAGAAGATCGGCCGCCCGACCGTCCGGCACGCCCGAATCACAATCTCCCGCGTGTCGCCGGTCACTCTCTGGTCGCCGAACTTCTCCTTCAAGTGGTGGGTCGCATTCTCCACCATCACGATGGCCTGATCGACCAAGATGCCGATGGAAATGGTGATCCCGGCCAGGGACATGATGTTGGCCTGGATGTCGATGACGCCGAGCCGCCGCAAGACGAACATCATGAGGAACGAGAACAGCACCGCCAGCGGCAGCGTCACGCAGATGACGAAGGCGCTGCGCAGGTGGACGAGGATGAGCAGGACGGCGACCGACGCGATCAGCATCTCGTGCCACATGACGGTCGCCAGCGTGTCGATGGCCCCGTTAATGAGCCGCGTCCGGTCGTAGGCCGGGACGATCTGCACGCCCTCGGGCAGGCCCGGCTGGAGTTCCTGAATCTTCTCCTTCACGCGCTTGGTGACGGCCAGCGGGTTCTCGCCGTGCCGCATGAGCACGACGCCGCCGACGACCTCGTTGCCGTCCTTCTCGAACACGCTGCGGCGGAACTGCGTGCCGAACTGGACCGTCGCCACGGTCTTGATGTAGACCGGCGTGCCGTTGACCTCCTTGATGACGGTGTTCTCGACGTCGGCTTTATCCTTGATCCAGCCGACCCCGCGGACGATGTACTCGGCGTTGTTCTTTTGGATGACGCCGCCGCCGGCCGGGACGTTGCTGCGCGACACGGCCGCGAAGAGTTCGCCCACGGTGACGCCGTAGGCCCGCAGCGTCTCCGGCTCCACGTCCACTTGGTATTCGAGCGGCGCGCCGCCGACCGGGGCGACCTCGGCGACGCCGGCGGCGGCGTTCAACTGCGGGGCGATGTAGAACTTGTTCAAGGCCCACAGCCGGCCCGGGTCGACCGGATGTTTGGGACTCGGCTCCACGGTGTACCAGAAGATTTGCCCGAGCGCGGTGGCGTCCGGGGCGAGGTACGGGACGACGCCCGGCGGGAGGAAGCCCGGGGCCTGCGTGAGGCGTTCCAACACGCGCTGGCGGGCGAAGTAGAAGTCGGTCTTCTCCTCGAAAATGAGGGTAATCATCGAGAAATTGAACTCGGACGACGACCGCACCGCCTTGATGCCGGCCAGCCCCTGGAGCCGCAGCGACAGCGGGTACGTGACTTGGTCCTCGATCTCGCGCGGGCTGCGGCCGGGCCAGTCGGTGAACACGATCACCTGGTTCTCGGACAGGTCCGGCACCGCGTCCACCGGCGTGTTCAGCGTCGCGTACACGCCCAGGACCGCGAGCGCCGCGGCCACGATCAGCACCACGAAGCGGTTCCGGACGGACGCCTCGATCACCCGTTCGATCATGGATGTGTCCCCCTTTGGCGGCCGTCAGCGCTTCTCAAGACTCGTGACCTCATGCAGAGTGGAGTGCGAAACGGTGTCGCGTCCAGAGCGCGGGGCGAGTCGTTTACCTCACCCCCCGGCCCCTTACAAGGGTAGGTTTCCGGCCGGGGCAGAGGGAAATTTAGGCGGGGGTCGCTGTTGGCATCCGTCGCAGCCCCC